>CACASS010000019.1 GCA_902535275.1 uncultured Pelagibacteraceae bacterium | reverse complement strand
CTCTAGAACAATGTTTGTCAGAGGCAAGTCAGGCTGGATTTGTTGGAATTGAGTCAGGTGGTAAATTCCCAAAAACATCAAAAGAGTTATTACCAAAATTAGAAAAGTATAACTTAAAATTATGTTCTGGTTGGTATAGCGGAAATCTTAGAAAAAATTCTGTTGAACAAGAAAAAAATTTAATTCAAGACCAACTTAAATTATTTAAAGATTGTGAAGCTCCATGCATCGTTTTTGCTGAAGTTTTCGGTTCAATACAGGGTGATCCAAGAAAAAAACTTTCCAGTAGACCTAAGATGACGGATCAAGAATGGAAAGATTATTGCACAAAAATATCTGAACTTGCAAAATATCTTGAAGATGAGGGTATGCCTTTAGCTTACCACCATCATATGGGAACAGTTATTGAAACAGAAGAAGAAACTATTAGATTGCTAGAAAATACAGATGATAGTGTAAAATTAACTTTAGATACTGGTCATATGTTATTTGCTCAGGGAAATTCAATTAATTTAATTAATAAATTTAAGGAAAGAGTAATCCATATTCACTGCAAAGATATTAGAGAAGAAGTATTAAAAAATGCTCTTTCTGAAGATTTGAGTTTTAGGGATGCCTTTTTAGAAGGTGCCTTTACCGTACCTGGTGATGGGTGTATCGACTATAAACCTTTGTTTGATATTTTAAAAAAAAATAATTATCAGGGTTGGCTTGTTGTCGAGGCTGAACAAGATCCTAAAAAAGCTAATCCACTTGAATATGCTATCAAGGGTTATAAATATATTACAGATACTTTAAAGAAATCAAATTTAGAGATTAATAATCTATAATTTTACTTTTTTACTATCTTCAAGTTTACCATCGAAAAAATCAAAAATGTTTTGAATAGTTTCTTTTGCCATTCTTGCCATGCATTCCTCAGTGAATGCTGCAGCATGAGGACTTAGGAAAACTTTATCATTTTTTAATAGAGGATTATCAGCCTCTGGAGGCTCTACTTCAAATACATCAATTCCTGCTCCAAAAATTAAATTTTCATTCAAAGCCCTATCTAAATCTTTTTCATTTATTATACCACCCCTTGCAGCGTTTATGATGATGCAGTTTTTTTTCATTGTTTTTAGAAGTTCGTAATTTATAATATTTTTAGTTTGATCAGTTAAAGGTATATGGAGTGAGACAGCATCCATATCTTTAATAGCCTCTGACAAATCTTCAACTTTTTTACCACCCATTTTGCTTATTGTTTCTCTATCTACAAATGGATCGTAAACAAAAACGTTCATTTCAAATCCTAAACATCTTTTGATCAACGCTTTTCCTATTCTTCCAAATCCAGCAATAAGAATGTTTTTATCCCAAATCTCTATAGTTTTTGGTAATTTATTTCGTTCAGTAAATTTTCCACTTTTGACTGAATGGTCATACATATTTTTTCTTTTTGAGATACTTAAAAGCATAAAAAAAACATGTTCTGCAACTGCCACAGCATTTGCTGTTGCAGTTATTGCTACATCGATATTTCCCTTTTTACAGCTATTTAAATCAATATTATCGTAACCAACTCCATGTCTTGAAATTATTTTAAGGTTTTTTGCATTTTCAATTGCCTCAGCAGGTAATATTGAAGTTCTTAAAGAAACTGCGTCCGCATCAACAATTTTTTGTTTTATATTTTCAACACTTAAATCTTCAACAACCTCGTAACTATAGTTACTATTACTTTTTAATAATTCCATACCTTTTTCATGAATAGGTTGGACAATGAGAATTTTTTTCATAATTAAAAAAAGAAATTATATTAGTCTAGCAAGATCTCTTTTACTATTTTTAAATGTTGGAAGTGGATATTTAAATGCATACTTTCTTGGAATACATTTATTCTTTGCCTTTTCCCATAAAGCAATCCATTGTTTATAATTATGGATGGTAATATTTTTTTTATTTTTACTTCTTACATAAAAATTGGGCAAAGGTTTCCTACCAGATGGGGTTCCAGCTCTATTGTATCTTAAATCAGCGCTAATTCTAAAATCATTAGATCTGTTAGGCAATGAACAATGAATAGAATGTTTGTGCAAAATAATTATATCGCCAACATTAGCTTCTAGAAAAACTGGTTTGTAACTATCAAGTAGTTTACTATCTTTTATTTCGACCTGACCTCTATACCCTGATATATGATTCAATAGTCCCAATTTATTAATTTCTTTTACTGTAATCATACATCCATTTTTTTTTGTAGTTTTAGTAAATGGAATCCAAACAGTAACCATATCTGTTAATCTTTGTCCCAAAGATGATAATACTGCTGCATCCTGATGCCATGGTGTTCTGCCCGAGAGACCATCGTGAACAGAATGTTTTGGTAATTTATTTTCAGGTTGTTTAATTCTGGTATTTTGAACTGGATTTGAAAGAATTTCTGGCCCTAATAATTTTTCAACCACATCCAAGATATTTCTGTGATTTATTAAATTCCATAAAGATTGAGATGCAAAATAATCACTATCTTTCTTCACATGATCTCTTGGAAGTCTGGTGTTAAAATATTGATCAAGATCATAAATATTTAGTTTTGAAATGTAAGTGTATTTTTTCCTAAAGCTATATTTAAATATTTTTTCTTTCATGTTCTCAGGAGCAAATTTATGAACTAAATTGTCCATTATATATTCCATGTCATTTAAAATTGGTTTTAGATCTTTATTGAAGTTAAGAACATTTCTTACTCTTAAGAAGCCATCTCTATCTAAAATACTCTTTAATTTAGTCTTAATCTGCATAATTACTAATTTTTTAGCAAATAATTTGAGTCATGAAAAGATGTAAGCATTCTTTTTTTCGTCGCAACAATATGGGGATGATATTCAGAATTTTTATATTTCCATATTACTGGTTTATTAAGGGCATAACTTCCATAAATAAAAAATCTTTTTTGACAGTTTTTTTCCTTAAATCTTTTTACTCCATGATAAGAATTAGGAGTAGATTTAAAGAAAATTACACTTCCCTGTTTTGGTGTAAATTCTTTTAATTTATCAAGTTCATTAATCTTAGGAAACCTTCTAAAGCTTTTTCTAAGATTTTTGTTTGCTTTTTTCTTATATAAAGTAAGTGATCCTCCATTTTTTTTTGGTATATCGGTTAAATAGATCAAAAAATTATATAACCTATTCACATCATCTCTATGAGGTCTCAATCTATATCCTCCTTTAGATACTGAGAAATCAATATCTAAATTTAAATATGGGTTTTTGTAATTATTACCTAATAGTTTTTTAAGCTCTTTAGAATTTACTTTTCTTTTAAGTGTATATTTTTTTTTATTAAATATTTTCGGTTTAAATAAACTTTCCCAAGCATTTGCCTTAAACTCTGTTTTAAATTTTTTATCAATTTTCTTATAAAACGATTGTGTATTGAAAGTAGAAAAAAGTTTTTTTGAAATTTTAGAACTAGAGATATATTTGTTGAAATTTTTTGATCCTTTGTTAATTCTGCTTCTGCCACCCATAATCATGTCATCAAAACTTTTTGCATTACTTATTTCTTTAATTAAATAATTGCAGACTTTTTTACTAATTATTTGTTCTCCAACAATGACTGGGAAATTTGATTTAATTTTCTTTAGTTTGCTAATTTTCAGCATTTAGCCGTACATGCCCTCTTTTACTTTAATCATTTTGTACATAAGGTCATTTAATGGTGTGGCTATTCCATGTTTTTTTCCTATTTTAGATACGGCGCCACTTATGAAATCAATTTCAGTTTTTCTTTTATAAAGTACATCAAAAGCCATTGAAGACTTATTTGTTTGTTTTGAGTCAACAATTTTATTAAACATAAATAAACATTCATTTTCAGAAACATTAACACCATCTGCTAAAGCAACGTCTCTTGTTTCTAATATTATCTCTTTTCCTAAACTTCTAGAAACATCGTTAGCATTATTATTTATGTAAAGATCAGTATGATGTAGATCAAAAATAGCTGAAAGTGGTCCTATTGCAGTTAAAGCAAAAAGTTTCATCCATTTTCTTTTTTTTACATCCTCAGCTGCAATCATTTCTAAATTATGGGCAGTAAATGTGTCTGCAATCTCGGTTATTCTATCTGAAATCCCACCATCATATTCTCCAATCCAAGAGGGTAGAGCAGCATGATTCATAATATGACCAGGGCCTAAGATATTTGAAGCTTGAGTTGTTGTTCCCCCGATTACTTTTTCATCGCCAACAATACTTTTAATTATAGCTTCATGTCCAATTCCATTTTGGAAAGACATAAAAACTGTTTTATCGTTAATAATGTTTTTAATACTTTTTAAAGCAGGTTCTAAAGCCGTTGCTTTACACATGACTATCACAGCATCAACTTTTCCAATTGTAGAGGGATCTGATGTTGCTGGGACTTTTATAAATCTATCACCACCATGACCATCCATTTTAAGACCATTTTTATTTATTTCATCAACATGCTCTTTCCAAACGTCAATGAGCGTTACATTTAGACCTTTTTCTGCTAGTAGGCCTCCAAATAGACAACCCATTGCCCCTGCACCAAGAACTACAACTTTTAAATCTTTATTATTCATTTTTAAAATCGAAATATATTTATGTAAAAAAATTATGCAATATATTATGTAACTAATTTATATATGGAATTAAAAATAGAAAAAGGAATTTTCAAAAAATTTAAGTTAGAAGAAATATCAAACGCATTAGAAAAAGGTCTGTCAAAGAATTATGACAGTGTAAAAGCAGAAGTAATTGATTGTCCAAATTTAAGAAACTGGGATTGTCCGTCTGAAGGCATGAGTGGTAACCAAAGGATAATCGATGTTGGAGGAGAGCCTTACATGCATGATCCTAAATATCTTGGATCAGAATTTGATTATTTTGAAATCTCTAAAATGATTGGATCAGAAAGATCGTACGCACTTGGCGCAGGATCTGGAGCAATGTCTTGCCTTGATGGACACTGTGGAGAATTGGTTATTAATGAAAACTTTATTACAAAAGAAAATAAATCTTTAATTGCTAGGGTTGGAAAAGATAAAGAATGTATAGTAGAGGACTATACTGCAAGCATACATGGCGGGCTGGGTAATGTTTATTATTCAGATGGCGTTAAAGGAAAAGTTATATATTTAAAGATAAAAAAAAGAATTGGAAAACAAGGTTCATTACCTCAATCAATAAGGGCAGTACTTTCAGAAAATCTTAAAATTGGGAATAAAGATCATATTGCTCTTGCTGGTGTATTTAGAGTTTTGAATGGAAAAATAAGATCACATGTACAACCAGATTATAAGGATATAAAACATGAATATTATGACCCACAATTGATGAAATGCACAAAAGATTTTCTACAATTTTATGAGCCTGTTGGACCAAAATTACAATGCTATACTGTTTTATGGACTGGTGATCCAACGGGAGGAGAATTAAATTTAAGAGAGTCCGGTGAGCATACTCACTTTCACTCATATGAGCATAAGAATGATGCTGGACATTATCATTTTGACGTTTCACCAGATGAAATTGAATATGAAGGGTACTTTAATATTGCACAAGAAGTACATAGAGTGAATAATATCTATAAAGAATTAAAAAATATAAAATGAAAAAGATTTATACTTGGGCCGCTCAACCTGCTAACAGAACTCTTACAGTTGATGATCTTAAAAAAGCAAAAGGAAAAAAAAAATTTACTCAAGTCACAGCTAATACAATAGATGAAGCTGAGGCCGCAGAGAAGGCTGGGTTTGACATGATAATCTGTAATGCTTTTAATGTGAAACAGGTGAGAGAGGGATCAAAAAATCTATTTTTAACTGCTGCGCTAGTATTAAATAAATTTGTCACTTCGGAAGATATCATGAGAGGAGCATTTGAAGCCCTAGAAAATGGAGCTGATGCTGTAATGACACCTAGAAGTATGAAGATCATAGAAATGCTGGCTAATGAGGATGTTCCAGTTATGGGACATCTTGGTTTAGTTCCAAGAAAATCTACGTGGATTGGTGGTTTAAGAGCAGTAGGAAAAAATAGTGAAGAGGCACATAAACTTTTTTTAAAATTTAAAAGATTAGAAGATGCAGGAGCTTTTTCTGCCGAATGTGAGGTTATTCCAGAAAATGTAATGGGAGAAATCTCTAAAAGAACGAATATAGTTACAGTATCTTTAGGTTCAGGAAAGAAAGCTGACGTAATGTATCTGTTCATGGAAGACATATGTGGAGATACTTTAAATCCTCCAAGACATTCAAAAGCTTATGGAAATTTATTAAAATTAAAAAATGAAATAAAAGTTGAGAGAGTTCGAGCTCTTAAGGCATTCAAAAAAGATTCAATGGCAGGAAAATTTCCAGGAAAAAAACAATCTTCAAATTTAAATAAAAAAGAGTTCGAGTCTTTTCTTGATAAGCTTGATTAATAAGTTTCAGATTCTTTTTTGCTTATTGAGCCTTTCATTTTTTCAACAATTGCTTTAGCACCTGCGCTCATTGCTCTTTGATCTGCACCAATAGTTACAAAGTTAAAACCTTTGTCGATCATTTTTTGTGCGTACTCTGGTGTTCCATTATGAATTCCTGCAAATATATTATTTTTTTTGGCATGCTCTAATATTCTTAATATTTCTGAATAAGCTTTTGTATCTTCTGCTCTGTCAAACCCAGGCTTTTCTCCTATTGCTAAACTTAAGTCAGCTGGACCAATATATATTCCATCTACGCCATCTGTAGACATAATCTCATCTAATTTATCTAATGATTCTTTGGTTTCAATCATAGCTAATTTTAAAATTTCATCATTTGCATGGTCGGCATAATCAGCTCCACCATAAATCAATCCTCTAACAGGACCAAAACTTCTATATCCTCTTGGAGGATACATACAAGCTTGAACAAATCTTTCCGCCTCTTCTTTGTTACTTACCATTGGACATATAATTCCATAACAACCAGCGTCTAAAATTTTCATTATTTGGCCTGGTTCATTCCAATTTACTCTAGCAAGAGGAGTTACATCAGTTGATGAAATTGTTTGAAGCATTGGAAGTGCATTTGTGTAATCAACAAGTCCATGTTGCATATCTACAGTTAGAGAGTCCCAACCTTGATGCGCCATAACTTCTGCTGATACAGTGCTTGGTATTTGTAACCAACCATTTACAACAGGCTTACCATCAGCCATCATTTTTTTGACTTTATTTTTTCTCATTAATAATTGAGACCGAAGTGAGTATACTTAACGTTCAAATAATCTTTGATAGCCATTGAACCACCTTCTCTTCCATAACCTGTTTGTTTTATTCCTCCAAAAGGTACTTCAGCAAATGCAATTGTTGGATGGTTCACTGCGCATGTTCCGGTTTCCATTTTTTCTGAGACTTTGTGTGCTTTTTCTAAAGAATTAGTGTAAATATAGCTTGCTAAACCAAGATCATTGTCATTTGCTCTTTCCACAACTTCATCTGTGTCTTTAAAAGTAAGCAATGGAACTAAAGGTCCGAATGGCTCTTCTTTAGCAATTGTAAAATTATCTTTAACATTGTCAAAAACAGTTGGTTCATAAAAATACCCTTTATTAAAACCAGCAGGTCTTTTTCCACCACATAAAACAGTAGCTCCTTCATTTTTAGTTTTTTCTACTAATGTCTCTATTTCATTTAATCTTTTTTCTGTTGTTAAAGGCCCTAGAATTGTATCTTCATCCATTCCGTTACCAACTTTAAGCTTGGTGACTTTTTCAACTAAAGTTTTAGCAAATTCATCTTTTTTACTTTCATGAATATAAAACCTTGCAGGTGATATACAAACTTGACCATTATTTCTAAATTTAGCAGTGATTGCCATGTCAGTTACTTTGTTAATATCTACGTCATCAAAAACAATAAAAGGTGAATGACCACTTAACTCCATGGTGACTCTTTGAACTTTTTCAGCAGCTTGTTTTAAAATTAGTTTTCCAACTCTTGTTGAGCCAGTTATAGAAACTTTTTTCACTATATCAGATGATATTAATTGAGATGAGATTTTAGCTGGATCACCAGATAATAAATTTACTACTCCTGGAGGAACACCCGCATCATTTATAATATTCATAAGCTCCATTACACTACCTGGAGTAATTACATCAGGCTTACAAATTACTGAACATCCTGCAGCTAAAGCAGTAGAAATTTTTCTTGAAGATAAAACTATTGGAAAATTCCATGGTATTAATCCAGCAACAACTCCAACTGGCTCATATTTTACGTACATTCTTGTATGTTCAAATCTACTTTCAACTATCTGACCATAAATTCTTTTTGTTTCTTCAGAGTTCCATTCAAAAATATCTGCAGCTCCTCCAACTTCTCCTTTTGCTTCTGATAGTGGTTTACCAACTTCTAATGTTAGCCACTTAGCTAAAACATCCGTTCTCTCTCTCATTAGATCAGCAATTTTTCTTATAATTTTTGATCTTTGCCAAGGTGGAGTATTTCTCCAAACTTCTAGACCTTTTTCTGCAGACTTAAGTGCTTTCTTTACATCTTCCTCACCCGCCTTAGATGCCTTACCTAAAACTTCCTCGGTTGCAGGATTTAAAACATCATAAGTTTCATTATTTTGTGATGCTTGCCATTTGCCATCAATGAATTGTCCAAATTTGCTATACATAATTTTTATTTTGTGGTTTATTAGTTGAATATTTGAGGAGAATATAACTAGAAAAATGAGAAAAATAAAGCTTACTTGCGCGCATGCATTGGTTAAACATTTAATAGCTCAGAAAATCTATATTGATGATGAAGTTAAGCCTTTGTTTCCTGGTGTATTCGGTATTTTTGGACATGGAAATGTCGCCTGTATAGGACAAGCATTAGAGGAAAATAAAGATCAACTTCCAACATATAGGGGTCATCATGAACAAAATATGGCTTTAACAGGTGTTGCTTATGCAAGAGCTAAAAGAAGAAAGCAAATTTTTATTGCAACAAGTTCGGTTGGACCAGGATCTACAAATTTACTTACAGCATCAGCTGTAGCAATGAGCAATAGATTGCCAATTTTATTTTTACCTGGAGACACCTACGCAAATAGAATACCAGATCCAGTTTTGCAACAAGTTGAACATTTTTCAAATCCAGGAATGACTGCTAATGACTCTTTTAAACCAGTTACAAAATATTTTGATAGAATTACAAGACCAGAGCAAATATTACAGTCACTTCCTCAAGCAATTCAAACCATGTTAGATCCAGCAGAGTGTGGACCTGCATGTTTATCTTTGTGCCAAGATGTACAGGGTGAAACTTTTGACTATCCTGAGGAATTTTTTAAAGAAAGAATTCATAATATTAGAAGACCTAGACCTGATGATTTTCAAATCAAACAAGCAGTAGAAAAAATTAAAAATTCAAAAAAACCTATTATAATTTCTGGAGGTGGAGTATTTTATTCTGATGCAATGGATGAGTTAGGCACTTTTGCAATTAAACATAATATACCAGTAACCCAAACAGTTATGGGATACTCAACAATGAAAAAAGATCATTCTCATTTTGTAGGACCAATAGGTGGCCTTGGTGGTAAGGCAGCAAATAACTTAGCAAAAGAAACTGATTTAGCAATTTGTATAGGAACTAAGCTTGCAGATTTTACAACTGGCTCGTGGGCTAATTTTGAAAATCCTGAATTTAAATTAGTTTCAATTAATATAGCAAGACATGATGCCAACAAACATCTAGCAGAAGCAGTTATAGGTGATGCAAAAGTTACCTTAACAGAGTTATCTAACGCTATTGGAGATTGGAAATCATCTGATAGCTGGCATAAAAAATCACAAGTTGAATTAAAATCTTGGAATGAATACGTGGATAAAGAGAGTGGTCCAACAAATCAAGAATTACCAAGTTATGCTCATGCTGTTGGAGCAATTTATAGAAACTCAGATCCAACTGATATAGCTGTTACAGCAGCCGGAGGTTTAGTCGGAGAAGTTGTTCAAGTGTGGCGTCCAAAAGAGTTAAATACTCATGAAACAGAGTGGGGATTTAGTTGCATGAGTTATGAAATTTCTGGTGCTCTTGGTATAAAAATGGCCAATCCTGATAAAGACGTAATTGCTTTTGTTGGCGATGGATCATACCTACTTAACAATTCAGATATATATTCTTCAGTAATTACTAATAATAAATTAATAATCATTGTGTGTGATAATGGAGGTCATGCTGTTATAAATAGACTTCAATTGTTCAAGGGTGGAAAAGAATTTAATTGTTTGTTTAACTCTTCAAATATTCAAAACTCCATAGAAGTAAATTTCGCTCAACATGCAGCAAGTATGGGAGCAAAATCAGAACATGTTTCTAGTATTTCAGAATTGGAAGAAGCATTTAAAAGAGCAAAACAATCAGATGTAACTTATGTTATATCAATTAAAACACATAGTTACGAATGGCTTGAAGGATCAGCTTATTGGGAAAGCCCTACACTTGAGATACCAACAACAAAAGAGAACGAGGAAGCATTAAAACTTCACAAAGAAGGAAAATCAAAACAGAGACAAGGTGTTTAAAAACTTTATATGAATAAAGTTTTTAAAATTGGCTTAATAGGCTGTGGACATATTGCTGAAACATATTTTAGAGCTGAAAAATATTTTAATAATATAAAAATTATTAAATGTGCTGATATTAATATGCAAGCTGCAAAACGATGTGCATTTAATTACGGTATAAAATTTTTAACTGTAAATGATCTTCTTAAAGACAAAGAAATTGAAATTATTTTAAACCTTACAATTCCAAAAGCACACTATCTAATTTCTAAAAAAGCTTTAACAAATGGAAAACATGTATACTCTGAAAAACCTTTAGCAATTAATTTAAAAGATGGAAAAGATTTAATAAAACTTTCAAAGAAAAATAAACTTTATTTAGGTAATGCTCCTGACACTTTTTTGGGTGGTGGGATACAAAAATCAAAAGAACTAGTTGAAAAAAATTCTATCGGAAAAATAAAATTAGGTAATGCAGTTTTTGCTTTTCCTGGAATTGAGTCCTATCACCCTAACCCTGAACCATGGTTTGCAAAAAAAGAAGGAGGTCCTGTTATTGATATGGGACCTTATTATATTACTGCTTTAGTAAATCTTTTAGGACCTGCAAGAAAAGTAACTAGCACCATCATTCAAGGTCAAAAATATAGGACTATAGGAATAGGACCAAAAAAAGGAAAAAAATTTAAGGTAGAATGTCCAACTACATATTTATCCACAATCACTTTTAAAAATAACTCTGTTATAAGATTAACATTATCATTTGATGTAATAGCTCATCAAAGAAATCATATTGAATTATATGGAGAAAAAGGGTCAATGATTGTTCCAGATCCAAATATGTTTGGCGGATCAGTGTTAATCTGTAATAAATTAGGGAATAATTGGAGAGAATTTAAGTCCACAAAAATGTCTTTGGGACGTATTAACATTAGAACACAAAGTTCTAGAGCTAACGAAGCGCCAACCAATGCAAACTATCGAGGAGCTGGATTGTCTGAGATGGCATATTCAATTGAGAACAAAAGAAAACATTTATGTAGTGGTGAAATATCTTTACATGTATTAGAAATTATAACTTCAATTATGAAAGCAGCTAAATCTGGAAAATCTGTATCAGTGAATACAAACTGCGTAAAACCAAAAAAGTTTTTAGAAATAGATGCAAAGAAATTGCTTAAATAAATAAAAGTGAAAAAACATATAGTTATTTCTGATCCATTTCCAAGAAAATTAAACTTAATTTTTTCGAAAAAAAAACTTAAGGAACTAAAATCAAAATATAAATTATTAAAAGCTCCTAAAATAAATAAAAAAGATTTTTATGAAAAAAATATCCATAAAGCTACATTTATATTGGGTCAACCAGACCTAAATAAAAATCTTTTGTCAAAAGCTACTAAGTTGAAATGCATTATAAATGTTGAAAGCAATTTTATGGATAATATTGATTATGATTATTGCTTTAAAAAAAAAATTGATATTATTGCTACATCACCAGTTTTTTCAAAGCCTGTTGCTGAAATAGCACTAGGTATGACTTTATCTATATTAAGAAATATACATAATGCTCATTTTGATTTTATAAAAGGTAAAGAAAAATATGGTTTAAAGAGTAATTTAAATGCTTCACTTTTGACAAATAAAAACATCGGTTTACTTGGCTTTGGAGATTTAGCTAAGGCGCTTTACCCATTGTTGTTACCTTTTACAAAAAACATAAATGTTTATGATCCTTGGGTGCCAAACAAAATTATTAAGAAAGCTGGCTTTAAATCTATAAATTTAAATAAAATGTTTAAAAATTGTGAGATTATTTATGTATTGGCTACAATCACAACTAAAAACAAAAATTTAATAAACAAAAAATTATTGAATAAAATGAAGCCAAAATCAGTTTTTATTTTAATGAGTAGAGCAGCGATTGTTAATTTTGAAGATCTTAAAACAAGAATTAAAAAAGGGGATATATATGTTGCGACGGACGTATTCCCTGAAGAGCCGGTAAAAAAAAATGATCCAATTAGAAAACTTAAAAATGTATTATTTTCAGCTCATAGAGCTGGAGCTTTAGAACAGGCTTTTTTTGATATGGGTGAAATTGTTTTAAAAGATATGAGCCTAATTTTGAAAAAAATACCTCCAAAATTCTGCAAAAGGGCTGAAAGAAAAACTGTAAAGCTATTAGCCTCAAAACCTGTTGCAATTAACTGATTTTTTTATATTTTCTTCACTTATGTCATCAATTAATCAACTACTTCTAGAAGCAAAAAGTGTAACAAAATACTTTGGAACCATAACAGCTCTTGAGAATGTTAATTTAAAGATACATGCAGGAGAATGTCTTGGCGTAGTGGGTGATAATGGAGCTGGAAAATCAACTTTAATGAAAGTTTTATCAGGGCTATACAAACCAAGTGCAGGCTCATTATTCTTTGATGGCAAAGAGGAAATTTTAGAAAGCCCTAAAGATTCTCAAAATTTAGGTTTAGAAATGGTTTATCAAGATTTGGCATTAGCTGGAAATCTTCCAATAGGCGAAAATATTTTTTTAGGACGTGAGCCAACCAAAAATATTGGACTACTTAAATTTCTTGATTATAAAAAAATTAAAGAACTTACAGATGCACATCTTGGTAAACTAAAAATTAACGTAAAAAGTGCTGATCAAAAAGTAGAGGAACTTTCAGGTGGTCAAAGACAAGCAGTCGCAATTGCTAGATCAACAGCATTTAATGCTAAAGTTGTAATAATGGATGAACCAACTGCTGCACTTGCAATAAAAGAAGTTGGAAAAGTTCTAGACCTCATAAATAGTTTAAAGAAAACAGGCGTTGGAGTAATTGTCATCAGTCATAGAATGGATGATATTTTTGCTGTATGTGATCGTGTAATGGCATTATTTCAAGGAACAAATTTTGCGGAATCTGAATTATCTAAGACTTCAAGGGACGAAGTTATTGGATGGATAATGGGTAAAAAATAATTATGGAAAATAAAGATCAAGAAAAAGAATCATTATATTTAAAAATAATGCCATACCTTGAAAAGTATGGAATACTTTTATTCCCAATTTTAAGATTTTCTGAAAGTACTGCCCTTATTGATTGAGGTAATGAACCTTGTTTTCCAATTCTTTTTTTTATCTTTAAATATATAACTTTTCCTTTAACGCCATCTGAATAATAAACATTACCCAGCCCGCCATGTATGCTTGCAGTATAGTCCTCTACTATACATTCTTTATCTTTTCCAACCCTAGCAATTAAAGATTTATTTTCTTTTGTAATAAAGTTTTCATTAATAACCAATTCTCCACAGTGTCCATCAAGGCAAGACATTGCTCCAGATCCTGCGCCAAGTGCGTACGATCTTTCTGATCCAATCATTTTAGAGATTTCAAAATAATCAAATTCTGATCCAAGATATTTAGGATCATGCATGTAAGGCTCTCCTCCAACATCGATTATCCTTTGGTTACCACTCATGCCTTCAGACGGACAATCCCAGTTTCTTAAATTTGGACAATCAATTACTTCTGCTTTTACACTGTCATAATTCTTTGACAGACCTTTTTCTAATGCGTTTGATATTTCTTCTAACTTAAATTTTTTGAAAATTCCTTTTTCTATTTTTAATTCCATATATAAATTAGTTACATAATATATTGCATAATTTTTTTACATAAATATATTTCGATTTTAAAAATGAATAATAAAGATTTAAAAGTTGTAGTTCTTGGTGCAGGGGCAATGGGTTGTCTATTTGGAGGCCTACTAGCAGAAAAAGGTCTAAATGTAACGCTCATTGACGTTTGGAAAGAGCATGTTGATGAAATAAATAAAAATGGTCTTAAAATGGATGGTCATGGTGGTGATAGATTTATAAAAGTCCCAGCAACATCAGATCCCTCTACAATTGGAAAAGTTGATGCTGTGATAGTCATGTGTAAAGCAACGGCTTTAGAACCTGCTTTAAAAAGTATTAAAAACATTATTAACGATAAAACAGTTTTTATGTCTTTCCAAAATGGAATTGGACATGAAGCTATAATTAAAAGTATTGTTGGCGATGAAAAAGTAATCGGGGGAACAACAACTCAAGCTTCAAATATCTTAGGCCCTGGTCATATTATGAATCATGCTGCTCTACCCTCTTGGATTGGAGAATATGATGGTGGGATTTCAGATAGAATAACCGAGATTGCAGACACATTTACTGCCCATAATTTAGAAATGATTGCAGCTGAGGATGTAAAAAAAAGAAAATGGATGAAACTTTTTGCTTTAACTGCAATAGGACCACTTTCAGCTATTTTTGATCTACATCATACTGATCTTTACATAAATAATAATGCTAACGATGTTTCTAGAAGTTTAGGAAAAGAGATAATATTAGAAACAAGAGACGTTGCTTTAGCAGATGGTGTTAATGTTTCTGAAAATGAATGTTTATTTATGTTTAATAAAATTGTTGACTCAAAACAAACAAATAAGTCTTCAATGGCTTTTGATGTACTTTATAAAAGAAAAACTGAAATTGATTTCATAAGTGGCGCCGTATCTAAAATAGGAAAAAAACATGGAATAGCCACACCATTAAATGACCTTATGTACAAAATGATTAAAGTAAAAGAGGGCATGTACGGCTAAATGCTGAAAATTAGCAAACTAAAGAAAATTAAATCAAATTTCCCAGTCATTGTTGGAGAACAAATAATTAGTAAAAAAGTCTGCAATTATTTAATTAAAGAAATAAGTAATGCAAAAAGTTTTGATGACATGATTATGGGTGGCAGAAGCAGAATTAACAAAGGATCAAAAAATTTCAACAAATATATCTCTAGTTCTAAAATTTCAAAAAAACTTTTTTCTACTTTCAATACACAATCGTTTTATAAGAAAATTGATAAAAAATTTAAAACAGAGTTTAAGGCAAATGCTTGGGAAAGTTTATTTAAACCGAAAATATTTAATAAAAAAAAATATACACTTAAAAGAAAAGTAAATTCTAAAGAGCTTAAAAAACTATTAGGTAATAATTACAAAAACCCATATTTAAATTTAGATATTGATTTCTCAGTATCTAAAGGAGGATATAGATTGAGACCTCATAGAGATGATGTGAATAGGTTATATAATTTTTTGATCTATTTAACCGATATACCAAAAAAAAATGGAGGATCACTTACTTTATATAAGAAAAAAGCAAACAAAAATCTTAGAAAAAGCTTTAGAAGGTTTCCTAAGATTAATGAACTTGATAAATTAAAAGAATTTACACCAAAACAGGGAAGTGTAATTTTCTTTAAATCTACTCCTAATTCTTATCATGGAGTAAAAAGATTTAAGGAAAAAAACTGTCAAAAAAGATTTTTTATTTATGGAAGTTATGCCCTTAATAAACCAGTAATATGGAAATATAAAAATTCTGAATATCATCCCCATATTGTTGCGACGAAAAAAAGAATGCTTACATCTTTTCATGACTCAAATTATTTGCTAAAAAATTAGTAATTATGCAGATTAAGACTAAATTAAAGAGTATTTTAGATAGAGATGGCTTCTTAAGAGTAAGAAATGTTCTTAACTTCAATAAAGATCTAAAACCAATTTTAAATGACATGGAATATATAATGGACAATTTAGTTCATAAATTTGCTCCTGAGAACATGAAAGAAAAAATATTTAAATATAGCTTTAGGAAAAAATACACTTACATTTCAAAACTAAATATTTATGATCTTGATCAATATTTTAACACCAGACTTCCAAGAGATCATGTGAAGAAAGATAGTGATTATTTTGCATCTCAATCTTTATGGAATTTAATAAATCACAGAAATATCTTGGATGTGGTTGAAAAATTATTAGGGCCAGAAATTCTTTCAAATCCAGTTCAAAATACCAGAATTAAACAACCTGAAAATAAATTACCAAAACATTCTGTTCACGATGGTCTCTCGGGCAGAACACCATGGCATCAGGATGCAGCAGTATTATCATCTTTGGGACAAAGATTAACAGATATGGTTACTGTTTGGATTCCATTTACTAAAACTACAAAAAAAAATGGATGTATGATTACAGTAAAAGAAATTAATAAATTGGGACTATTGAATCATATATCAGGGTATAGAGGTCAGGTCGAAATAAAAGATAGTAAACTACTTGATAGTTACAAACCAGTTTTTCTAGAAGCTAATGTTGGCGATATAATTATTTTGCACAAACATTCTATTCATTGTTCATTGCCTAACAGATCTAATGATTTTAGAATTAGCGCTGATTTAAGATACAATAGAGCTGGAACCCCATCTGGTAGGAAACCTTTGCCCAATTTTTATGTAAGAAGTAAAAATAAAAAAAATATTACCATCCATAATTATAAACAATGGATTGCTTTATGGGAAAAGGCAAAGAATAAATGTATTCCAAGAAAGTATGCATTTAAATATCCACTTCCAACATTTAAAAATAGTAAAAGAGATCTTGCTAGACTAATATAATTTCTTTTTTTAATTATGAAAAAAATTCTCATTGTCCAACCTATTCATGAAAAAGGTATGGAATTATTAAAAAGTAATAGTAACTATAGTTACGAGGTTGTTGAAGATTTAAGTGTTGAAAATATAAAACAAAAAATTGTTGATGCGGACGCAGTTTCTTTAAGAACTTCAATATTACCTGCTGAGGCAATTGAAAATGCAAAAAACCTTAAAATAATTTCAAGACATGGAGTTGGTTACGATAATATTGATTTAAATAGCTGTAAAAAGGGAAATATCGATGTAGCAATAACTGCAACAGCAAATGCTGTGGCAGTTGCAGAACATGTTTTTTTTATGCTTTTAAGTATCTCAAAAAGAAAAAATATGTATGACCATTCAGTCAAAAGTGGAAAATTTACTGAACGAAATAAATTACCAAAAACTATAGAGATTTGGGATAAAAACATTCTTATTGCTGGATTTGGAAGAATAGGAAAAGCGTTGATCAAAAGATGTTTAGGATTTGAAATGAACGTTTTTGTTTACGATCCATTTGTAGATAGAGAAACAATAAGCAAAATGGGTGGTAAAAAAGTTGAAGATTTGTCAGAGGCTATTAAAGATATGGATGCTGTCTCACTCCATATACCTTTAACTGATCAAACTAAAAATATTATAAATTACGAACTTCTAAAAACAATGAAAAAAAACTGCATCATCATAAACGCTGCAAGGGGTGGTATAATAAATGAAAAAGATTTAGATAGGGCTTTGAATGAAAATTTAATTTTTGGAGCAGGAATTGATGTATTTGAAGTAGAGCCTCCAGAGGCTGATAATCCTCTATTAAAAAATGATAAAGTTTTCCTAAGTCCTCATGCTGCAGCATTCACTGAGGAATGCATGGCAAGAATGGCAAAAGAAACTATTCAAAACATTTTTGATTTTTTCGATGGTAAACTTGAAGATAGTAAAAAAGTAAAATTATAGATTATTAATCTCTAAATTTGATTTCTTTAAAGTATCTGTAATATATTTATAACCCTTGATAGCATATTCAAGTGGATTAGCTTTTTTAGGATCTTGTTCAGCCTCGACAACAAGCCAACCCTGATAATTATTTTTTTTTAAAATATCAAACAAAGGTTTATAGTCGATACACCCATCACCAGGTACGGTAAAGGCACCTTCTAAAAAGGCATCCCTAAAACTCAAATCTTCAGAAAGAGCATTTTTTAATACTTCTTCTCTAATATCTTTGCAGTGAATATGGATTACTCTTTCCTTAAATTTATTAATTAAATTAATTGAATTTCCCTGAGCAAATAACATATGACCAGTATCTAAAGTTAATTTTACACTATCATCTGTATTTTCTAGCAATCTAATAGTTTCTTCTTCTGTTTCAATAACTGTTCCCATATGATGGTGGTAAGCTAAAGGCATACCCTCATCTTCAAGATATTTTGCAAGTTCAGATATTTTTGTGCAATAATCTTTCCATTCTTGATCCGTCATCTTAGGTCTACTGGAAAGTTTTTTTCTTGGATCACCCTGTATTGAACCGAAAACTTCAGCAAAAACGATGCATGGAGCTTCACAATCTTTAAATAATTTAAGTTGGTCTTGAATTAAATTTTTTTCTTGTTCAACAGAATTTTTTCTAAGATTTCCGCTATACCAACCAGAACATAATTTTAAGTTATACTTTTCTAATTTTGGTAATAACTCTTTTGATGTTTTTGGGAATTTACCACCTGACTCAATTCCAACAAATCCAGCCTGACTTGCCTCTGACAAACATTGTTCTAGAG
>CACASS010000018.1 GCA_902535275.1 uncultured Pelagibacteraceae bacterium | reverse complement strand
TTACTGTTAAAGCAAATAAAGAGGTAATTTTAAGTTCTGGGACGATAGGCTCACCTCATATTCTTCAAGCTTCAGGTATTGGTCCAGGTGAACTTTTAAAAAAAAATAATGTAAATGTAGTTAAAGATCATCCTGGAGTAGGTATGAATTTAACAGATCATTTAATGTTAAGACCAGTTTATAAAGTTAAAAATTTAGAAAGCTTAAATGATATCTATTATAGTATGACTAAAAAGCTTATGACTGGACTAAAATATTTCTTATTTAGAAAAGGACCACTAACGGTCGGGGCTAGTTATTTATGTGGCTTTGTAAAAAGTGATGATCATTTAGCAACTCCTAATTTGCAATTCCATGTATCTCCAGCTAGCACAGATGTCTTAGGCAAAGGCTCCCTTCATAAATTTACAGCATTTACTCCTAGCATCACAAATGTAAGACCAACCAGCAGAGGTTCTATTAAATTAAAATCATCCGATACAAGAGTATCTCCAGAAATTAAGATGAATTACTTATCTACAGACGAAGACAGAGAAATTGCAGGTAAAGCATTAAAAATCACAAGAAATATTGTTATGAATTCAAAAGCTTATAAAGAGTATGAGCCTGAAGAATATAGGCCTGGAATTCATATTACGGATAATGAGGAATTGGCTAAAGAGGCTGGAAAATTTTGTAGTACTATTTTTCATCCTGTGAGCACATGTAGAATGGGAACTGACGAAAATGCAGTTGTATCTGACCGATTAGTCGCTCATGGCTTAGAAAATTTAAGAATTGTTGATGCATCTATCATGCCATCAATAACCTCAGGAAATACTAATGCACCTACTATTATGATTGCTGAAAAAGCAGCAGATATGATAATAGAAGATGCTAGATGACCGAAGAAATAACAATTTTTTTTCAAATAATATTTATAGATTTAATTTTAGCTGGAGATAATGCCATTATCATTGGAATGGTTGCCTCTAAGTTTCCACCAGAACAAAGAAAAAAAATTATTTTTTGGGGCATTGGTGGAGCAGTAATACTAAGAATTTTATTAACACTTTTAACCGCTTATCTTTTACAAATCACAGGTTTAAGACTTATAGGTGGTCTGTTGCTTCTTTACATAGTTTATAAACTTTATGTCGATGTAATTAAAAATTCAGGTGGTAGTGAGGAAAATATTAAAGTTGATAACTCATCAATGTTGAAAGCAATTTGGACCGTTTTGCTAGCTGACTTTACGATGAGTTTAGACAATGTGCTCGGTGTTGCTGGTGCTGCCAAAGATCATTATTATCTATTAATATTTGGTCTTGTTTTATCTATTATTTTGATGGCTACAGCTGCAACATTAATTTCCAAATGGATAAAAGATTATAAATGGATAGCATGGGTTGGTTTATTTGCTATATTGTTTGTGGCAGTTGAACTAATTTACACAGATTTAAAACTTTTTATTTAAATGTATTTAAAAAAAATTAATCTTAAAAATAAGTATGCTCTTGTAACAGGGGCTGGTAAAGGCTTAGGAAGAGCTTGTTCTATTGCAATGGCTGAGGCTGGTGCAACAATAATAGGACTAAGCAGAACTTCCTCGGATTTAGATAAACTAGAAAAAGATATAAAAAAAGTGAAAAGTAAATTGATAAAAATAAACTGTGATGTAATGGATTACAAAGATTTAAGTAAAAAATTAAAAAAAATAAAAATAATAGATATTTTAGTAAACAATGCTGGGACTAATATTCCAGAACCGTTTGATAAAGTAAAACAAGAAAGCTTAAATTATTTGATAGATTTAAATTTAAGAGCTGCATTTAATGTTGCTCAAATAGTTGTAAAAAAGATGATAAAAAATAAGAAAAGAGGTGGATCCATTATTAACATGTCATCGCAACTTGGTCATGTAGGTATGTCTGGTAGAAACGTTTATAATATGACTAAATTTGGTATTGAAGGACTGACTAAAGGTATGGGTGTAGAGCTCGCCACAAAAAATATAAGAGTAAATACCGTAGCGCCAACCTTTGTTGAAACACCAATGGTGAAAAAATTTTTTAAAAACAAAAATTTTAAAAAATTAGCACTAGGAAATATTCCTATGGGTAAAGCCGCAAAAGAGAGTGACGTTGCAACTGCAGTTTGTTTTTTAGCTTCAGATGCTGCAGCAATGATAACAGGAACATCTATAAAAATAGACGGTGGGTGGACCGCAAAATAATGAAAAAAATATTGCTTATCATAGCAATTTTATTTCCAACAAACATTCTGGCGATCGAATTTACTGGTAAGTTTATTCAAGGACATTATATTTTAGGTAAAACTGATCCAAGTTCAAAAATTATAATTGATAAAAAAAAAATAAAAGTATCCAAAAATGGTTTCTTTGTATTTGGTATAGATAGAGATAGAAAATACGATATATTAATTACAAAAATTTCGAATGGTAAAACTAAAAAAATCACTAAACGTGTATTTAAAAGAAAATACAATATTCAAAGAATAGATGGATTACCTGAAAATAAAGTAACACCTCCAGAGTCTGTATACAAAAGAATAAAAAAAGAGAATGGAAAAATAGGTGAAGCAAGAGCCATAAATTCAGATTTAAATTATTTTAGCAATAAATTCATTATGCCTGTTAAAGGAATAATTAGTGGAGTTTATGGAAGTCAAAGAATTCTAAATGGTAAACCAAGATGGCCTCACTATGGAATAGATATTGCTGCAAAAAAAGGAACGCCAATAAAGTCATCTGGAACTGGAGTTGTTACAATGGCTGAAAATGATCTTTATTATACTGGTGGAACAATCATAATGGATCACGGTCATGGCATATCAACAATCTATTCACACTTAGAAAATGTAATGGTTGACGTTGGAGACTTAATAAAACAAGGTGATATAATAGGTACAGTAGGTTCTACTGGCAGATCAACAGGTCCTCATCTAGACTTTAGAGTTAATTGGTTTCAAACTAGACTTGATCCAATGACAGTTATTCAATAATCTATTACTATGAAAAATGATATCCAATCAGTTTCAAAAAGACTAGTTAATGCCTACAACAAAAATAAATTAATCAATCCAATACCAGAGAAGTTTTGCAAAAATATTAAACTTGCACATAAATTAAGAATGTTATGTGAAAGTAAAATTAATGATAGCAAAATAGGATTTAAAGCAGGTGGAACTATTTTTGCTCTCTTAAAAAAGTTAAAAGAAAAAGAACCTTTCCATTCAACAGTATTTCAAAAAAACCTTATTAAATCAGGAGGTAAAGTTAAGGTAAATAAATATGCTCTAGGTATTGAAGTAGAAGTTTATTACATAATTAAAAAATCCTTTTTTGGTTTCAAAGGTAGGCTAAATCCAAAAAATGTCACAAAATTTATAACCCATATGGGTCCTTGTATTGAGGTAGTAGGTTTTAGACAGAAAAAAAAAGGTATTAAGTTTTTAGGTGATTTATGTAGTGATTTTGGAGTAAATATTAAATTTATTACGGGACCAAAAAAGAAGTTTAAAAAATTAAATTTAAATAATTTAAAAACAAATTTAAAAAATAATAAGGGTTTAAATATCAAAGGTAATACAAATACTGTTTATATAAACCCTCTTAATTCTCTAAAATTTGTCTTAAATAAAATTAGGAAAGAAAAAGTAAAATTAGAGAAAGATTTCTACGTGTTCACAGGCTCAACGGTAGGAGTTGTTCCAATAAAAAATAAGGGCGAATATATAGGCAAAGTTGATAAAATCGGATCAGTTAGAACCACTATCAATTAATGGGTCTTCATTTTTCCTCAGAAGAATTCAAAAATAGAAAAAATAAAGTTATTACTAAATTAAAAGAGGAAAAAATAGATGCCTTGGTCATGTTTAGACAAGAGTCTATGTATTGGCTGACTGGTTACGATACATTTGGTTATGTTTTTTTTCAGTCCTTAATATTAGACCAAAAAGGCAATTTAATATTATTAACTCGAGCTCCTGATTTAAGACAAGCACAAAATACTTCAAATATAGAAAATATAAAAATTTGGGTTGATAAAGATGATTCTAATCCCACAGAGGATCTAAAGCAAATCTTAAACGAACTCAACTTAAAAGATAAAAAGATCGGTATTGAGTATGAAGCTTATGGACTTACTGGACGTAATGCAATTAATTTAAATAAATCATTAAAAAATTTTTGCTCTTTAGATGATAAATCTGAATTAATAACAAAACTCAGAGTAATTAAATCTCCTGAAGAAATAGTTTATGTTAAGAAAGCAGCAACCCTAGCCGACAAAGCTTTAGATGAAGTTTGGAAATTTGCTAAAAAGGGAGTGAGTGAAAGTAAAATTCTTGCTGAAATGAATAGAGTAATTTTTGAAGGAGGTGGGGACTATCCTGCAAATGAATTTATAATAGGTTCTGGTAAAAACGCACTACTATGTAGATATCAATCAGAAAAACAAATACTTAATGATGTAGATCAACTAACTATTGAATGGGCAGGTACGTATAGACATTATCATTCTGCAATGTTCAGAACTATACCGATTGGAAAAGCAAATCCCAAACATTATGAAATGCATGAGGCTTGTGAAGAAGCACTAAAAAATTGTGAAAATACATTAAAACCTGGTAATAAAATTGGAGAGGTTTTTGATATGCATGCAAAAATATTTGATAATTTAGGTTATAAAGATTGTCGGATGAATGCATGTGGATATTCATTAGGTGCAACATTTTCCCCTAATTGGATGGATTGGCCAATGCTTTACACAGGCAATCCTTATGTAATCCAACCAGGAAATGTTTTCTTTATGCACATGATTCTAATGGATAGTAAAAATGAGTTAGCTATGAATCTAGGTGAGACTTACATTGTTACTGAAAAAGGAAATGAAAGACTAGGCAATCAAAAGACAGACTTAGTTATTCTCTAAGTAATAAACAATTTTAAAACCCAGTTTGGTCATAATAATAAGTTATCTAATTGAAAATATTATTTGTAAAAGATAATTTATTAATACCATATCTCATGGTGAAAAAGAGGCCGATATCGCATCGGTTAAAAGCGAGTTTTGGAAAAACAAACAAGGAGAGTGTATGAAAAGAATGCACAGAGTTTTAAGTTCGTTTAGCCGAGGCTCAAAGAACGCTAGGCTAAATCAATTAATGTTTCGAAATTTGAAAACTGTAGAAACTAATGCCAACGGTACAAGTGGATACGTTATCAAATCAGGAAAAAATTCTGGGGAAACATTAGGACACTTAAGAAAAGAGAGTAAAAAAATATAGCTTAAAGAATGAGATATGGGGCATTAAAAAAATAACTGCCCCATATTTTTTCTTTCTATTTTACTGGGGTCATAATTTTTTGACCTTCAACTCCCATAGCAACAACAATTGCTTTTACAGGAACATCTCCAATATTTTTAGATTCATGAGCCACACCTACATCTTCAATAAATGCATCTCCAGCTTTATAAACATAGCTTTTGCCACCTTGGGTAAGTTCAATTTCTCCTTGTTGTATCATTATTAAAACAGGGAACGAGTGAGTATGTGGAACTACAGGGCCTCCTACGGGCACAGTAAATTCAAAAGCTGTGATCTTTGCTTTTCCGGATGGATAAACAATATCGTTACCCATACCAGTCTGACTAGTTGATAAAATTCTTTTTACATGACCATCAGCAAAAACAGAGCTGTTTAAACCAAACGATACAAATAAAATTAGAAATAATTTTTTCATAAAATACCTTTCTGATTAATGAAGGTAAACTATCAGTCGATAGAAATTAATATATATGGCAAAATGTAATCTATTTACTCCACTCAACTTTAAACATAGCTTCGTTGCGTCTCATCATAGGAAGCGTAAAAGGCCCATTATAAGTTGCTCTTATTGGAGGTCCTTTAATGATTACTTTATCCTCTAAGAGTTTTTTATTAAGAATTTCCTTATGTTTGAAGAAATTATTATCTGAGGCTCTTCCAGAATATTCTATTACAGCAAAAAAACCTTCTTCTATTGTTGAGATTTTAACATCTGAATTTGTGGGTATAGGCGCATTCTCTTTTGTAAATTTTGATGGAAGATAAAATTGCATATAGTATCCATTATCCTTCTCACCCTGTGTTACAGGTACAGTCATTTTGATTTCTTGGGATTTATTATTCTGACCCGAGATATATTTAAAAAGTTTTCTAAAACTACTGTCATCGTTTCTACTTACAACTTCGACAACTAGACGGTCTTTATAATGTCTCACTTCGTATATTTCAGATTTATATACTACATCATATTGAGATTCCTCATAAGCCATTGAAGTAGAGTAAGGTAAAATACAGAATATATAAATCAAAAAAGATATCGATATTATTGATTTTCTCATTTAGTTAGATCCTAACTCTTGCAACCTATCAGATAAATAAGTTTGCTCACTATTATTTCCTGAGGCAAGTTTGATCATTGCATTCACAACTATCTCAACTTTTATTGGAGTATATTTTTTAAATCCACCAAAAAAGAATAAGGATAGAAATTTCATCACTGGAATTCCTAAAACCTCAACAATTCTAAAGTCTTTTCTGTTGCCAACTAAAAATGAGGGTTGAATAATGCTTAGGTTAGAAAACCCAATCTTTTTTAGCTCCTCCTCTACTTGACCTTTATTTTTTAAATATGTACTTGAGGCTTTCGGGTTTGCTCCAATTGAGGAGACATAAATAAAATTACTAATTGAATTAAATTTTGCAATTTTTGCTAATTGTACAGGCAAGTCATATTCTATTCTTCTATATTCGTTTTTATCGGGTGTGTCTTTGTGAGTTGTACCAATGCAAAAAAAACAATCATCACCTGTTAATTTTTCTTTTAAAGTGTCTAAATCTAAAAAATCTGTATTGATCACTTCAACTTTTGGATTATCAATAGAAGGTAATTTTCTGACAAATATTTTTATTTTGTTGTAAGTATTATTATTGATTAAATTATCTAGTAAATTAGATCCAATTAACCCAGATGAGCCAAATAAAATAGCGGTTTTCATTATTATTTTAAAT
Source organism: uncultured Pelagibacteraceae bacterium (assembly GCA_902535275.1). Taxonomy (GTDB): domain Bacteria; phylum Pseudomonadota; class Alphaproteobacteria; order Pelagibacterales; family Pelagibacteraceae; genus Pelagibacter. Next base: position 12,111 of record CACASS010000018.1, on the reverse strand, counting down.
ACTCTTCTTTCATAAATTTTTTTATTCTATTTGCTCCTTCAATTATATCCTCAGTGCTTCTAGCGTATGAAAACCTTATTGTAGAATTTCCTCTTTTTTGATCGAAATCAAGTCCAGGAGTTATTGCTACTCCTGCTTTATCAAGCACTTCTTTACAAAAGTTAAGGCTATCTTTCGAATACTCTGAAATATCAATGTAGATATAAAAAGCACCATCTGGAGGAGAAAATTTATTTAAACCAGCCTTAGGTAACTCTTCTAACAAAATTGATCTATTTTTTTTATAAACCTCTACATTTGTAGTTAATTCCTCTTTTGCATCCATTGCTGATAGAGCAGTTAATTGACTTACATGAGGAGGACAAATAAAAAGATTTTGAGATAATCTTTCTACTTGTCTCACATGGTCTTCAGGAACAATCATCCAGCCTACTCTCCAACCTGTCATAGAAAAATATTTAGAAAATGAATTTATAACATAACACTCATTTGAAATTTCTAATGCAGATGTAGGATTATTTTCATATTGAATTCCATGATAAATCTCATCGCTAATAAAACTCACTTTATTTTCATGCGCAGTATTAATAAGTTCTTCTAGTTTTTTTTTATCAAGCATTGAACCAGTTGGATTTGCAGGAGAAGCAACTAATAAACCATTTAAATTATTTTCTTTAATATCTTTCGGTATAGGCTGAAATTTATTTTGGAACTCTGTAAAAATATCAATTGGAATTAAATCTTGAGACTTTAAAATTTGTCTATAGCTAGGATAGCCTGGAGCGGCAATGCCTACTCTATCTCCAACATCAAATAATGCTGCAAAAGAAAGTATAAATGCTCCTGAAGATCCAGTTGTTATAATTATTCTGTCTGGGTTTAAATCAATATTGTACCAATCTCCATACAATTTAGAAATTCTATTTCGTAATTCTGGCAAACCTAAAGTAACTGTATAGCCAAGATCATTATTAGAAATTTCATGTGAAATAAATTGTTTGGCACGCTTTGGTGCCGGTGTTCCTGGTTGACCTACTTCCATATGAATTACATGCTTGCCATTAGCTTCTGCTTTTCTAGCAGACTCCATTACATCCATTACAATAAATGGGTCTACATTACTTCTTTTAGATTTCTTCATTTAGTTTCTATTTCTGGATTAAATATTATAAACTGATCTTAAATACTCTTGCTGTTTTTTCGTCTGAAATATTTAGAATTTTAAACTTGGATGTTTTTTCTAACTTTTGACCTTTATTAGTTACAAAAGATTTCATTTTTTTTACTTCGCCTTCAGGCATTTTTCTAGTGTATTTTAAAGTATGCTTTTTTGATCCTATAATAAATATTGTTTTCATAAATATTAAGTTAATATATTACAAAGTATCAATTGATCCAATAATATTTAAATTCTTATCGGTTATTACTATTTCTCCTGAAGAAGTCCCTATATTTAGCATTGAGGATATAACAACAAAATGAGTAACAAAAATTATATTTTCTTTACCATTCCATTTATTAATAAACTCTTTTAGTTGAGTTATTTGCCTCTCTTCATTTGCTTCAAATCTAATATCATAAAAAGAATTTAGTGCACTAAATGTTTGATAATTTTTAAAAGCAAATTTAGCTGTATCTATACATCTGCACCATTCACTTGAATAGACATTTTCAATTTTAATCTGGTTTTTATTAAATATACTTCCAATAAATTTTGACTGTTTAATTCCTCTTTGATTTAAATTTCTTTGGGTAGAACAATCATTTAAATCAAAATTTTCTGGATCTCCATTCCCTGGTGCAAGCGCATGTCTAATAAAAATTATTTTTCCTCCCTCTTTTAAAGAATTAAGGACTTCTTCTGCAGAATAAGCAGAATTAACTGCAAAAATATTAATAAAAAATATTATTAGTAGTTTTTTCATTTACACAGATTGGTTTTTAATCAACTCTTTAATCTGTGGTATCATTATTTGTGGTGACCTCATGGACGGATAAATCTCTTTTACTTTTTCATAACTCTTTAAAGCCTTTTCATAATTTTTTAACTTAATTTGAACGAGACCCTGTCCTGATAATGCTCCAAAATGTCTTTTCTCTAGTTTTAATACCTTGTCTATATCATTTTGAGAATCTTGATATTTGCCCATTAAATAAAAGACAGTTGCTCTTTTATTCCAAGCTTCTGCCCAAGCAGGATCTTTTTTAATTACTGTTGTGAATATATCTACAGCAACTGAATATTGCTCTTGATTCATAAATTTTGTTCCTCTTGATAGCAAAGAAGTTAAATTTTGATTAGTGGGATGTTTTGTCCAAATATCCCAAATTTTCATCTCTGTATCAATTGCAATTGAGTGGTTTTGAATTTTTAATTTTTCAAATAAGCTATTTAATCTTATTTCATTTTCATTAGAGTTTGATGAGGTACTAATAAAAAAAATAGCAAGAAAAATGGTAATTATTTTTTTCATTTAGAAATTATTTTCCACCAACAACCATACCTTCAACCATCATTGTCGGTGAATTCGTTGCATAGTTAAATTCTAAATCGTCGGCTAAAGTTATATTTTTAAAAATATTATTTAGGTTTCCAGCAATTGTAATTTCACTTACTGGATATGAAAACTCTCCATTCTCAATCATCATGCCAGATGCTCCTACAGAATAATCACCGTTAATAATATTTGTACCATGGCCGATAGTTTCTTTAATATACAAGATTTTATTTTCTGATTTGATTAGATCTTCAAATGTTTTTGATCCATTTTGAAAATACAAATTTGTTGTACCACTTGCCCTACCATTAGACTTTCTATTTATTTTTTTCCCATTATAAGTATCAATTAAATAATCTTGAAGAATACCGTTCTTTATCAAATCAAGGTTAACTACTGCTATGCCTTCGCTATCAAAGTAACGAGATCCATTGGCTTTTCTTATATTACCATGATCTTGTATATTTATTTCAGGGTTAAAAACTTGTTGATTTAATTTATCTTTTAAAAATGTAGTACCTTTTGCAATTGCACTTGATGATATTGCACTTGCAAATATAGATAGAAAATTTTTTGAAATTCTTTTATCAAATATCAGACTAATTTTTTCACTTTTTATCTTTTGTGGATTTAATTTCTTTACTGCATGCTCTGCTGCAATAGATCCAAGTTGTTTAGGTTTTAAAATATCACTGTAAAACCTTTTACTTGTATATTCATAATCTCTTTCCATGCTTCCGTTGCTTTTTGAAACAACTTCACAATATGCAGTAAATTGTGAAGTTTTATATCCATCAGCAAATCCATTTGAATTAGCTAATAAAAAATTTGATTTGTTCTCACCAAATCCAGATCCATTAGTATTTATTATTTTATCATTTGAAAAAGCTTCCTCTTCTGCCTCTTTTATATAATTAATCTTGTCTTCATTGCTTAAATGAGTTTCATCATACAAGTCTAAGTCTTTTAATCCTTTAAAATGAAGGTCTTTATCTGGTAATGAATTATATTCATCCTCAGGAGTAATTTTCATTGTTTCAATACATCTATTTACTAACTCATCTAAATTACTTTCTTTTAGATTCGATGAAGCTATTGAGGACTTTTTTTTACCTAAATAAGTTGTAAGGACTACTCCAAGATTTTCAGACCTTTCAGATCCATCAAGTTTTTTATTCCTTACATTTACATTTTCAGAAACAGAACTTTGCACTAATATGTTTGCATCAGATGAACCTAATTTTTTTGATTTACTAAGGCATATATCAGCAATTTTTTTTAAATACTGTTGATCTTTAATCATCTTACTATAGTTGGGTTCCGCCAACAGTCATATTATTGATAAGCAAAGATGGTTGTCCAACACCAACTGGTACGCCTTGTCCAGCTTTACCACACGTTCCAATGCCAGGATCTAACATCATATCATTTCCAATCATTAAAATTTCTTTTAAAGAAGATGGTCCATCACCAATTAAAGTAGCTCCTTTAATTGGAGATCCAATTTTTCCATTTATAATCTCATAAGCTTCTGTACAGTTAAAAACGAATTTACCAGAGGTAATGTCAACTTGACCACCTCCAAAACTTACAGCAAAAATACCTTTATCTACTGATTTAATCATTTCTTCTTGAGTGTTTGATCCACCTAACATTATCGTATTTCTCATTCTAGGCATCACTACATGTTTATAGCTCTCTCTTCTTCCATTTCCTGTTGATTTTGTATTCATAAGTCTTGCATTAAGTCTATCTTGCATGAAATTTTTTAAGATACCATTTTCAATTAAAACTGTTCTTTCTGTTGGCGTTCCTTCATCATCAATATTTAAACTACCTCTTCTATTATCTAATGTTCCGTCGTCGATTATTGTAACTCCATCGCTCGCAACTTTTTTACCAACTAAATCATGAAAAGCTGAAGTTTTTTTTCTATTAAAATCTCCTTCTAGTCCATGACCTACAGCTTCATGAATTAAAATTGCAGGCCAACCAGGTCCTAAAACAACTTTCATTTCTCCTGCAAGAGAAGGTTTACTTTCTATATTCGTACTTGCAATTCTAAAAGCTTCATCACAAACTTTTTTCCAATTATCATTTTTAAGATATTCATCATAATCTTGTCTTCCACCAATACCAAAAACACCAGTTTCTTTTCTACCATTCTTTTCAACCATTACTGACATATTTATTCTAACTAAAGGTCTGTTATCTGATAATAATTCTCCTCCAGATCTAATGATCTCAACATTTTTCTTCTCTGCTAGAAGGCTTGCTGTTACTTGTTTAACTGAACTATCTTTTGATCTGGCATACTCATTCATATTGTTCAGCAATTCTATTTTTGATTTCATTGACTTGCTCTCAATTGGATCAACGTCTTTATAAAGCTTCTGATTAGTTTTTTTAATTTCTGAATTATATGTTCCGCTATTATTTTTTAAAGTTGACTTAAGATTTTCGCTAGAATTTTTTAATGATTTTTCTGAAATTTCGTTTGAATGAGAATAAGCTACTGTATCACCTGTTACAGCTCTAAAACCATAACCTAAGTCAGATGTATAATTTGAACTTTTAATCTTGTTATCATCTAATACAATTGTCTCAGATTTTGTATCCTCTATATAAAGCTCACCATCATCACAATTATTTAGAGTTTCAGAAACAATGCTATCTGCTTTTTCTGAAGTTAATTCTGAATTTTTAAGTAAAGAGGACATTAGCTATATTTAAAGGTGAATTTAATATTATCAAGAATGATATGCGCGATTATTGATCACATCAAGTAAGGCTAATTACTTAATTTTCTTCAAAAAAAAATTAGTTAAATGTTTAATAGTTGCCTTTGGGTTTTGCTCTGGAATGAAGTGACCTGAGTTTATAGGATAACCTATAACTTTTTTCTTAGTATATCTTTGCCAAATTTTTAATGGTTTGAACTGCTTTCCAATTACTCCCTTACTTCCCCATAACACTTGGACTGGAATATTTAGTTTTTTCTTTCTATCTTGTTTGTCATGATCCAAATCAATAGTCGCAGACGCCCTATAATCTTCACAAGATCCATGAATTCTTTTTGGTTGCTTGAAACATTTTAAATAATTTTCTTCAACTTTTCCAAATTTGTGATTCCCTGACCATTTATCTAAACAACTTTTCATCCATTTACGTGGATCGCTCATTATCATTTTCTCAGGTAACCATTTTGGTTGTATTAAAAAAAACCAATGAAAGTAAGCTTTTGCGAAATCTTTCGTCGTTAGTTCGTACATATCTAATGTTGGACAAATATCTAAAACACTAAGAGCTATTATATTTTTTCTATGGTCTCTTGCTAACCTGTGAGCAACTCTTCCACCTCTATCATGTCCCGCAACAAAAAATTTGTTAAACCCTAATTTTATCATCATCTGTTTCATGTCACTTGCCATTTCTCTTTTTGAGTAGTTGTAATGTTTGCTATCTGATGCTGGAGCAAGACTATTTCCATATCCTCTTAAATCTGCAGCAACCACTGTAAATTTTTTAGATAACTCAGGGGCTGTTTTGTGCCACATTAAATGTGTTTGTGGATATCCGTGTAGTAAAAGTAATGGTGGACCTTCACCACCAACTCTACAAAAAACCTTGCCCTTTTTTACCTTTACGTACTTTGACTTAAAACCATTAAACATGCCTAATAATATGTATTTTTTAAATTAAAGCCAATGAAAACGCTGCATCAATATTAATAATTAATTTGAATTTGCTTTGAGCCCCTGTATAAATTCGGACTCGTGAGAATTGAAGAAGAACTAAAATTAGACTACTCAGATGTACTTTTTAGACCTAAGAGAAGTACTCTTCAAAGTCGTAAAGATGTAAATCTAAAAAGAACTTATAGATTTAAGTATAGTAATAATGAATGGTCTGGAATTCCTATCATGGCCTCAAATATGGACGGTGTTGGTGAACTTGGTGTAGCTGAAAAGCTTTCTGAATACGGAATGATCACATGTTTAACTAAACAGCATAACATTCAAAAAATAAAAAAATTCAAAAAAATAAAATCTATTCATCCAAATATTGCTTTAAGTATAGGAATAAAAAAAGAAGATTTTGAAAATTTAGATAAAATTTTAAAAGAATATAGTTTCATAAAATTTATCTGCATTGATGTTGCTAATGGTTATTCTGAACACTTTAGTAAATTTTTAAAATCCGTGAGAGATAAATATCCTACTAAAACTATTATTGCTGGTAACGTGGTAACGGCAGATATGGCACAAGAATTAGTATTATCAGGAGCAGATATTGTAAAAGTTGGAATTGGACCAGGTAGTGTTTGCACTACAAGAATTCAAACAGGTGTTGGTTATCCTCAGTTAAGTGCTGTCATTGAATGTGCTGATGCTGCCCATGGTTTAGGGGCACATATTATTGCTGATGGGGGTTGTACTTGCCCGGGTGATGTCGCAAAAGCTTTCGGTGGTGGTGCAGATTTTGTGATGCTTGGAGGAATGTTTGCTGGTCACGATGAAGGTGAAGGTAAGCTAATAAAATCAAATGGTCATAAATTTATAGAATTTTATGGATCAAGTTCTGACATAGCAAATAAGAAACATTACGGGGGTTTGTCTGACTATAGAAGTAGTGAGGGTAGAACAGTGAGAATTAAATATCGTGGAAAAATTAAAGATACGATAAATAATATTCTTGGTGGTGTCAGAAGTAGCTGTACTTATGTGGGAGCCCCTTCTCTTAAACAACTTAGTAAATGTACTACTTTTGTAAGAGTAGCTAAACAATTTAACGATACCTTTACTAAGTAAGGATGAAAGAATACAAAATCGCCTCAATTGCTGGAGATGGTATTGGAAAAGAGGTTGTTCCAGAAGCTTTAAAAATACTTAAAGAAGTAGCAAATCAACATCAATTTAAATTAAAGATAGATGAATTTGATTTTTCATCATGTGATTATTATGAAAAGCATGGAAAAATGCTACCTGATGATTGGAAACAACAAATTGGTAATCATGATGCAATATTTTTTGGTGCAGTAGGTATGCCAGATAAATACCCAGATCATATTACTTTATGGGGTTCCCTACTACAGTTTAGACGAGAATTTGATCAATTTATCAATTTAAGGCCAGTAAAATTATTTAAAGGAGTAAATGCACCCTTAGCAAATAAAAAACCTGGTGACATAGATATGATGATAGTGCGTGAAAACACTGAGGGCGAATATTCTTCGGTAGGTGGAAAAATGTATCAAAATACTGAAAGAGAAATTGTTATACAAGAAACTATAATGTCAAAACATGGAATAGATAGAGTTCAAAAATTTGCATTTGAATTAGCAAAAACAAGAGATCGAAAAAAATTAACTAATGCCACAAAATCAAATGGTATTTCTATAACCATGCCATACTGGGACCAAAGATTTTATGAAAATAAAAAAGATTTCCCTGAGATTAAAACAGATCAATTTCATATCGATATTTTAGCTGCAAGATTTGTTTTAACACCAGAGTGGTTTGATGTTGTTGTAGCATCAAATTTATTTGGAGATATTTTATCCGATTTGGGTCCAGCATGTACGGGAACAATTGGTATAGCTCCATCAGGAAATATTAACCCAACAAATAAACATCCTTCTTTATTCGAGCCTGTTCATGGATCAGCACCTGATATTGCTGGAAAAGGTATTGCAAATCCAATAGGTCAAATCTGGTCTGGCGCTATGATGTTAGATTATTTAGGCGAAAAAGAAGCTGCCACACGAATAGTAGGTTCAATCGAAAAAACTTTGCTAGAAAAGCAAAATAGAACCCAAGATCTAGATGGTGATAGCAATACAAAAGAATGTGCTAATAAAATCTTAGATAATATTAATTAACTTAGGTTGTTAAATATTGAATAGCAAAAAATATGGTAACAAATGATGCAAAAGTTGAGATAAATAAAGCTTTAATTATATTTTCAGGACTTACATTATAAGCAGAGCATAATACTACAGCTGTATGACCACATGGTGCAACACTAACAAAAAAAGCACCAGGAATTTTTTCAGGTTGTCCAGCATCAAATATGATAAAGCCAATTATCAAGAGGATGATTGGTGAAACAACTAATTTTAATATAGATATAGAAGCAGTTAATTTATTAATAACTTTATGTGTGTAAAAAGATAAGGTGATACCAATTGCAAAAAGTCCTATAGGCGAAACACAAGCTGCCAAAACAGAAAGTACGTAGTCTATTGGCGTATCGTCGATATTTATCTTAAATACAAATAGTAAAAGACCAATTAAGATTGAAAATATCATTGGATTAAGAACTATGTTCTTTATAAATATGGTTAATCGAATATTTTTTTTAGTAGTAAGTTCTAAAAAAAAAGCAATTACAGATAATAAAATAACCCCATCCATTAATATTATACTTGTTACTTGAGTAATTACTTCAGTTCCAAAATAGATTTTTGTAATAGGTAATAATAATGTTACATGATTTGATAGTGCTACCATCAATGCCCATATAATAGATTCTGGAATAGGTCTTTTAAAAAACTTTGATGTTAATAAAAATGTTAAAAACCCAAGACTTCCTTGCATTAGAAAATATGAAACTATCTGTTTTATATCAACTTGGCCGATTTCACTTTGAGCAACAAATTTAATTATTAAGGCAGGGACCGCTACATAGAATAAAAACAAATTTAAAACTTTTGCATGACCTAAATCAAATATTTTAAGTTTTCCAAAAACAAAACCAAATAGTGTGATAAAGATAAAAGGTGTTAACCCAAGAATTATTGAATACATTTTATTAAAGTATTGTTATTCTATGAAGTATTCTATTACCTTTAAATGGTGTAGCCTGATGGAGCATGGCTCTATTATCCCAAATAGCAAGCTGATCTTTTTCCCATTCTAATGAATATTGAAAAGTTTTTTTTGTCTGATGATTGAATAAGAATTTCTTTAGTTCTTTTTTTTGTTTAGTCATATGCGTATTAAATTTTAAAAAGTGCCCAGGGCTACAGTATATAGTTTTTTTATTTTTAATAGTTCTTATTATTTTATGTCTGGAAATCAGTTCTTTAGATATTTTTCCTTTTTCTTTTTCTCTCTCAACTGTTGTAATTGATATTGGTCCATGAGAAGAATAGATGCCTTTTAATTTTTTAAGCTTATTTTTATAATTTTTTGACAATTTTTCATAAGCTAAGTACTGCGAAGAAAAGTCAGTATTAGCAACACCTTTTTTAGGTACCAGTTTTGAAAGTAACATCGTGTATCTAGGAGGTTTTTTTGTATAAGAGGAGTCTGTGTGAAATTGTTCGCCAAAGCTAGGCCCTTTGTCAGTAGATTTACGTTGTACAACAGTTATTTGAGGATATTTTTTATTTAAACCTTTCAATCTTGGATAATTAGCTGGTTTACCAAATTTTTTTGCAAAATTAAGATAATTCTTAGAAGTAAGTTTTTGTTTTGGAAAATAAATCATTCCATACTTATCAAGTGTTGATTTGATTTCTTTTAATTGCTTATTATCAATTTTATTAAGGTTGCAAATAATTTCTGCAGCCCTATTTTTTTTTGAAATTATCTTTAACATTAAATATTTTTTATATTTTTTTGATTTAAAGGTTTTTTGATTATTGTTACAGGGTATTTTTTCTTTTCAACTTCAATAGATAAATTTTTATTAATCAAGTCTTCAATAGAATTTCCAGAGTTGACATAACCAAATGAAATATTTTTTTTAAAATTAAATGAATAATTTCCTGATGTTGTTCTGCCAATTATTTTATCATCTAAGTAAATTGGCTCTTCATGAAGTAACAAAGGTTCTCCAGGTATGTTATCTTTCAATACCATCATGGCTAATGATTTTGTAGGGTTTTTATCTTTAATTTTTAATAATGCTTCTTTTCCAACAAAATTTATATTTTTTTTATAACTGATTGCAAAATTAAGTCCTGCTTGATATTGATTTTCTTCAGGTGATATATCATGTCCCCAATGTAAGAAACCACTTTCCATTCTCATAATGTCCATAGCATGCGCACCACAAAGTGATAAGCCATGATTTTTACCCTCTTTAATTATGGCTAAAAATAATTTTTTGCTTTCATCTATGTTTGTATATAATTCGAATCCTATTTCACCTACATAAGATAATCTTTGAGCCCAAACTTTAACTCCGTCAATAGTAACGAATTTTCCATGACTAAACTTTATACCTTCATTTGTAAAATCGTCATTACTGATATTAGATAGTAATTTTCTTGAGTTGGGTCCATATAATCCTAGGCATGTTATATTTTCTGTTACATCTTTAAAATTGATCTCTTCTGAAATATGTTTTTTTATATGAAATTTATCATGTTCTCTTGTTGCTGCTGGACCTATCACTCTAAAATGGTTTTTTTCAAGACAAGTAACAGTAACATCGGTCTCTATTCCTCCATCTTCATTTAACATCTGGGTATAAGTTGCTCTACCCTCAACATCTTGTATGTTTGCTGTACAAATTTTTTGTAATTCTTCGTGAACATTTTGCCCTTCAAGGTCAAATTTTGAAAAAGGAGATAACTCAAATAATCCAACATTTTCTCTAGCATTTTTAGTCTCATGCTCAGCTGATGGATACCAATTTTGATAACCAAAACTATAATTGTAATCAGCCTTTTCACCTTTTAACGCATACCACATAGGTCTCTCAAAACCACCCGAAGTTCCAAAACAAGCACCTAATTTTTTTAGCTCCTCTTGGTAGGGTAATACAATTTGGTTTCTTGATGTTTTATGTTGTTTAAATGGCCAATGCATTCCATATAAGTCACCAAGTGTTTCTGTCACTCTTTCCATTATAAATTTTTTTGATGAATGAAATTTTTGAAATCTTTTAATATCTAATGAAAATAAATCTTCATTAATGTGTCCATTAATCATCCATTCTGCAGTAACTCTTCCAGCACCTCCTGAACTTGCAATTCCAATACTATTAAAACCACAACATGTAAAAAGTTTTTTAATCTCAGGAGTTTCACCTAAAAGATATTGAGTATCAGGAGTAAATGATTCTGGGCCAGAGAAAAATTTTCTAATTCCTGCATTTTCCAACATAGGCAACCTGTGAAATGATTTTTGTAAATAAGGTTCGAAATGATCAAAATCATCTGGTAATTCACCAAAAGAAAAATCATCTGGTACAACACCAGTATTTTTAAAGGCAGGTTTTGCATTTGGTTCAAAAATTCCAACTAACATTTTTCCTGCGTCTTCTTTAAGATAGAGACAATTATTATAATCTCTTAAAACCGGTAAGTTTTTTGGTAAATCTTTCATTGGTTCTGTGATCACGTAAAAATGTTCATTTGGATACAATGGAATACTAACATTCATTTTTTCACCTATTTGTCTAGACCACATACCTGTTGCTAAAACAACATATTCACAATCAATTTTTCCTTTATCGGTCTCAACTCCAACTATAGAATTATTTTTAACAAGAATTTTTGTTACAGGTGTTTTTTCAAAAATTTGTGCTCCCTCCATTCTAGCAGCTTTTGCTAAAACATTGGTTACGCCTACTGGATCAGCTTGACCATCTTTTGGCA
>CACASS010000017.1 GCA_902535275.1 uncultured Pelagibacteraceae bacterium | reverse complement strand
TCTTAATTGAAGAATAAATATTGGCAACACTAAAACTAAACCAATAATTGATGAAATTAAACCAGGTGCAATAAATAATAATGAAATAATTCCCAAATACCATCTTTGAAAGGTAGAAACTCTTTTAAATAGATAGCCTGTAAATCCAATTCCAATCAAACCAATTCCAATCATTGCAGATATTAAAGTTACAAAAAAATCATAAAGATTAAATCCTTGAGCAACTAATAATAGTGATGGTGAATAGACAAATACAAAAGGGACGAGGGCTTTTGCAATTCCTAATCTAAATGCAGTATTACCCGTGGTAAATGGATTTGAACCTGCGATTCCAGCAGCAGCATATGCTGCAAGAGCAACAGGCGGTGTTATGTCAGCTAAGACACCATAATAAAACACAAAAAAGTGAGAAACAATTGGCTCAATTTGTAATTGAGTAAGAGCAGGCGCAGCAACAGCAACTAGTATTATATATGTTGCAGTAGTTGGTACTCCTGTACCCATAAATATGCATGATATTGCAATTAATATTAATGAGAAAAATAATGTTAGATCAGATAAAGAAAAATAATTAAAAGGTAAAAAGTTTAAAAAAAAACCTCCAATATCACCAGCCGTTTGGATTACTACATAGCCTAATCTAAAACCAACACCTGTTAGTGTAACTACACCAACTATAATGCCTATTGATGTTGCGGCGGCTCCAACAGCTAGGGTATTCTTTGCACCTCTTGCAAGACATTCAAATAAGTCGTTAAAAGTAAGTCTATTTTTTTTTCTAATAAATCCAATAACGATACATGCAATTATTCCATTTACTGCAGCATAATCTGGCGTCCGACCAACTAAAATTAAATATACCAAGATAAACAATGGAACTATTGCAAGCCAATTGTCTTGTATAATTTTTATAAATTTAGGAACCTCACTTTCGTTTAAACCTCTAAGCCCTAATTTTTTTGCCTCTAAATGAACCATTACAAAAATTCCAAAATAGTGAAGTAGTGCAGGAATTAATGCAGCCGCTAAAATATCTCTTAAGGGTAATTCTAAATATTCTACCATAATAAAAGCAGCAGCCCCTAGGATAGGTGGAGTTATTTGTCCTCCAGTGGATGCTGTGGCTTCTACAGCTCCAGAAAAATGTGGGGGATATCCAACTTTTTTCATTGCAGGTATTGTTAAAGATCCAGTTGTTACTGTATTTGCAATTGAAGACCCCGATATGGTTCCTAAAAATGCTGAAGAGAATATTGCTACTTTTGCAGGACCTCCAGAATATCTTCCAGCTATCACCATTGCTAAATCAATAAATAATTGTCCTAGTCCTATTCGAGTTGCTAGTACTCCAAATAGAATAAATAAAAAAACATATTGAGCCATAACACCAACAGCAATTCCATAAATTCCTTGGTTAGTTATATAAATATGATTTACAAAACCTGCCCAACTACTGCCTCCGTGCTTTAAAGCTCCAGGGAAAATTGGACCATAAAGTGCAAAAATCATAAATATTACGCATATCAATGGTAGTGTGTATCCAATAGATCGTCTTGCAGCTTCAAGGGTCAAAATTATAAGGATTGATCCCATGATAACTTCAGTACTAGAGGGATTCCCTACTCTGCTAGCTAAGATTTCAGGAGGCAATAAAGGTAAATAAAGTGCAGTTATTAAAACTAGAATTGAAAAAATTATATCTATTATTGAAACTTTTCCTTTTGATTTGTCATTAGGGAAATTTTTCCAATTATAAAATAGGAATACTAGGCCAACTACAAAAGAAATATGAATACCTCTATGAAGTATATCTCTAATTGTTCCAAATCCTGAAGCATAAAAATGGTAAATTGACATTGTAACTAATGCAATAAACGTCAATAATTTTAGAAAATTTTTTAATTTTCTTTCGTTACTTTTTATTTCAAACTTTTCTTCAAGTTTTGAAACTTCCTCAGGAGAAATATTAAATTTAGACATAATAATGCCCTAAGTCTTATGACTTAGGGCACAATATATTTTAGAATACTTATAAATCTAATTTATAAGTCCAGCTTCTTTATAGAACTTTTCTGCACCAGGATGTAATGGTACTCCTACTCCAGAAAGAGCTGTATCAGGTGTTATTGTTTTACCTTTGGCATGACCAACATCCATTAGCTTTCTAGACTCTTTATTCCATAAAGCTTTAGTGATTTGATAGATTAACTCATTATCTTCTTTTGCAGATGTAAACCATTGAGCACCTACTGCTACAGTATTTACTTCATCAACTCCTTCATAAGTTCCTGAAGGTATTGGGCTTTGTGAGAAAAATCCATATTTTGAAGTTAATGCTTTAGCTCCTGCGCCATCTATGGGAACTAATTTCACATCAACTGAAGATGCTAATTCAACAATAGCTCCTGTTGGAAAACCAGCTACGACAAAAATTGCATCGACTTTGCCATTTCTTAGCGCATCTGTAGCTGCTTTACCTTTTAAAGCTTCAGCTTTTACGTCACTAGTGCTTAAGCCATTTGACTCTAAAATTAATTTAGCATCAACATACGTACCAGATCCAGGTTCATCTAGTGAAACTCTTTTACCTTTTAGATCTTTAACAGAATTAATATTGCTTTTTTTAAGAGCAACTAAATGAATGTGTTCTTGAAATAATGCTGCAATAGTTCTTAAGTCTTTTGCTGGTTCTTTTCCCTCCATAGTTCCAGTACCAGTGTAAGCCCAATAAGCAACATCAGACTGTGCAAATCCTGAATTTCTCAACCCTGAAATAATAGCATTTACATTATCTACTGATCCTCTTGATGACACAGCAGATGCAATTAGGTTAGGAACTCCACAACTTCCACCTTTACCACATTCTCTTGATCCTGGCGGTTTAGAAATTGCATTTGCAATCATTCCACCAACTGGATAATAAGTGTAAGCCGTTCCTCCTGTACCAATTGTAAAAAATTTTAGTTCTTGAGCAAACGATTTACCTGACAAACCAAGTGTCAGAAGTAATATCATTATAGAACTTTTGAATAAGTTTTTTATCATTTTTACTCCAATCTATTAATTATTATTACTATTTAATATTAATCAATTATTCTTGTCTATATAAATTTAGGAGTATTTATGGTGTCTTAAGTTCATCCAAATTTTTAAATTCATTTAAAATATTAGGATTTATAAGAGCTTGAATATTTTTTATTTTTATTCCTTCAACAGTATTTCTAACTGCGATCTCAACTATTTTTCCATTTTTTGTTCTTGGTATATCTGAGACCTCAATTATTTTTTTGGGTACATGCCGTGGGGATGCATCTTTACGTATAGCGTTCTTTAAATTAAAATATAAATCTTCATTTAACGACTTAGGTTTCTTTAGAACAACAAATAATATAATTCTTACATCATTATCCCATTTCTGACCAATAACGATTGACTCTTTAACTTCTTTAAATTTATCAACTACGGAATATATCTCAGCAGTACCCAACCTTGCTCCACCAGGATTTAGTGTAGCATCTGATCTTCCATAAATTATATAACCTCCATTAGATTTTCTTTCAGCAAAATCTCCATGATGCCAAACATTTTTAAATTTTTTGAAATATGCACCCTTATATTTTTTATTATTCTTATCGTTCCAAAATAATTTTGGCATTGAGGGAAAAGGAGATTTGCAAACTAATTCCCCTTTTTGATTTATTAAAGATTTTCCTCTTTCAGAAAAAACATCAGTATTCATCCCCAATCCATTATTTTGGATCTGTCCCCTGTAAACTGGTGAATATATATTTCCTAATACGAAGCAGGATACTAAGTCTGTTCCACCTGCAATTGACGCTAAATGAACATTTTTTTTTATATTTTTATAAACATAATCAAAACCTTCAGATGATAAGGGTGAACCAGTAGAACAAATAATTTTGAGATAATTTAGTTTATATTTATTTTTAATCTTTAAATTAAGCTTTTTTAATTGATCAATGTACTTAGCACTTATACCAAAGAGAGAAATTTTTTCTTTCTCAGCTATTTTAAATAGTAAATCGTTTCTTTTATGCATTGGAAAACCATCAAATAGTACAATAGAAGCTTTTGATGCCAAAAAAGTCATTAACCAATTCCACATCATCCACCCACAAGTAGTAAAATAAAATACGTTATCTCCTTCATTAACATCACAATGAAGTTTATGTTCTTTAAGATGCTGTAACAAAACTCCACCAGCTCTATGACATATGCATTTTGGCTTCCCTGTTGTTCCACTTGAATATAAAATTGCTAGCTCTTTATCAAAATCAAACTTTTTAAATATATATTTTCTCTCTTTTTTATATTTAATTTTATTATAATAAGAAATTTTAATTCCTTTGATCTTGTTTTGTTTTAAGCTTTTTTTTCCAGGATAATTAGTAATAATAACACATTTAATAGATTTAATTTTTTTTAGAATAGCTGGTAATCTTTCAAGTACATTAATCTCTTTACCATTATAATAATACCTATCTGTAATTATTAATAGTTTCGGTTTAATTTGAGAAAATCTCTCTATAACGCCTTGTATACCAAAGTCAGGAGAGCATGATGACCAAATGGCTCCAATAGCACTAGTTGCTAAAAAACTCTCAACTGTCTCAATTTGATTTGCTGTATAAGCTGCAATTCTGTCTTTTTCTTTAATTTTATTATCTTTAAAAAATTTTATTAATTTTAAAGTGTTATTATTTAATTCATTCCAAGATTTTTCTTCTCGGAAACCATTTTCACTAATAAATGTAACAGCTTTTGTATAATCATTTTTTGATAATAAATTTTCTGCGTAATTTAATTTAGAATTTACTAAGAATTTACTTTTAATAATTTCTTTGGGAAAATGAAACTTATCATTTTTAATACCTTTAACATTTGAAAATTCCCAAATCGAGCTCCAAAAAAGCTTAGGGTTTTTGATTGTCCAATCAAACAATTTTTTATAATTTTTTTTAGGTTTATGATTAAATTTTTTTGATAAAAATTTTTCAAATCTAAATAAATTTGATTTTGATTTTATTTGAGGAGTAGCTTCCCACAATTTCTGAGGCATAAAAAAATATATTTAATTTTTAGAAATTATGATAACCTTAAAGCATTAAATAATAAAAATGAGAACTTTTTCCTCAATGATTCGGACTAGTTTTAACCCATTTTTGTTCTTTAGAGGTAACAATATATAGTATTGATAAAAAAAATCACACCAAAGCTAGAAATGACAAAAAATAAAATCACAGCAGTTCTTGGACCTACAAATACCGGAAAAACCTTCTTGGCCATAGAAACTATGCTTTCATTTGATTCGGGAATGATTGGTTTTCCTTTAAGACTTTTAGCAAGAGAAGTTTATGACAAAATTATCAAAAAAGTTGATCCATCAAAAGTTGCTTTGATAACTGGCGAAGAAAAAATAATTCCAATAAATGCTAAATATTTTCTTTGCACTGTTGAGTCTATGCCATTGGATAAAAGTTTAGAATTTGTTGGTATAGATGAAATACAAATGTGTAATGACCATGAAAGAGGCCATATTTTTACAGATAGATTATTACATATGAGAGGTGAAAAACTTACTATGCTCATGGGTTCAAATTCAGTCAAAAGAATCATTCAAAATCTTGATGATGATATTGAATTTAAAAATAGAGAAAGACTTTCAAAATTGTCTTTTGGTGGTCATAAAAAAATTTCAAGAATAGAGAGAAAAAGTGCTGTAATAGCTTTTTCTACAGAAGAAGTTTATGCAATTGCAGAATTGATAAGACGTCAAAAAGGTGGAGCTGCTATTGTGATGGGTTCTCTAAGTCCTAAAACAAGAAACTCCCAGGTAAGTTTATATCAATCTGGCGATGTAGATTATCTAGTTGCAACTGATGCGATTGGAATGGGCATAAATATGGATCTAGATAATGTTTATTTTTCAAATTTAAGAAAGTTCGATGGTAAAAAATTAAGAAATTTAAATATTTCAGAAATTGGACAGATTGCAGGAAGAGCAGGAAGATATTTGAATGATGGCATATTTGGCACTACTGGCGAATGTAAAGAAGTTGGACCTGAAGAAATTGAACAATTAGAATCACATAGCTTTCCCGATATACAAACTATTTTTTGGAGAAACTCAAAGTTAAATTTTAGTAATAAAGTATTATTATTAAAATCTTTAGAGGAGAGACCTCAGGAAGACTGGCTTAGAAGAATAAGTGAATGCCAAGATGAAAAAGTATTAAAATATTTTTTAAAAGAAGCAACAAATGTAGAGATTCAAGATAATTCTGAGATATTAAAAATTCTATGGGAATGTTGTCAAATACCTGATTTTGTAAAAAAAACTTATGGTCATCATTTTGAGGTTGTAAGTAAAATTTTTAATTTTTTAACCAATGGAAATAAAAAAGTTCCAAACCACTATATGAAGGAACAACTATCTTTACTTGACAAATTAGATGGAAATGTTGACTCTTTATCAAATAGAATTGCTAATGTTAGAACTTGGGCCTATGTATCAAATAAATCTAATTGGGTTGAAAATCAGGACTATTGGATAGAAAGAACAAAAAATATTGAAGATAAGCTATCTGATAGACTTCATGACGAATTAACAAAAACATTCATTGATAAAAGAGCAAGCGTTTTAGCTAGAGGTTTAAAACAAGATATTATGTTTGAAACAGAGATAGTAAATGGTGAAGAAGTAATGATTAACGAACAGTATATTGGCCAATTAAAAGGTCTTAAATTAGAGTTAGACCTAAAAGTTGATACATTAGATGCTGATATAAAATCTTTAAAAAAAGCTGCAAGACAAAATGTTGCTCCTGAAATAATCAAAAGAATAACTCAGATAATTGATACTGGTTTAATTGAATTAAAAGATGATTTTAAAGTTTATTGGAACAACAATCAAATTGCTAAATTAATTCCAGGTTCAGATTATCTAAATCCACAAATTCAATTAATTATTGATGAAATGATTGAGAATAGCGAGAAATCAAGACTAAACTCATATTTGCAGAGCTGGCTAAATAAAAAAATTGAAACAGAGTTAAAAAGTTTATTAGATTTGAAAAATGTTAAAGATAATAATCCAGAATTAAGAGCTTTAGCATATCATCTTTATGAAAATAATGGAGTTGTGAAAAGAGAAGAAGTTTTGAATTATTTGAATAAACTTAACCAAGATGAGAGAAAAAAACTGAGAAACTTAGGTGTTAAATTTGGAAGATACCACGTTTTTCTATTTAAATTGTTTAAACCAAGTTCGGTATCGTTAAGAATTCTTTTATGGAAAAATTTTAATGAGAAAAATTTTAACTTCTTACCTCCCACTTTTGGGCTAAATTTTTTAGAGGAAAAGGGGAAATTAAATAAAAATTTAATGCTTTTATGTGGTTTTGAAAAATTTGAAAATCTATATGTAAGGATAGATATTTTAGAGAGATTATTTCTGATGATATTTAATACTAAATCAGAAGATAAAGTTAAAGAGATCAAACTAATTCCTGAAATGTTGAATTTGTTAGGTTGTAATAAAGATAATTTTGTGAAATTAATAAAAAAAATGAATTACAAAACCTATGAAAAAGATAATAATCTTCACTTTAAATATATTCCATTAAGAAGAACAATTAAAAAAAACAACATTAAGAATGTTAATGATAATCCATTTAATGTTCTCTCTCAACTTAATCTAAAATAATGTTCAATATTTTTAAAAAAAAAGAAAATGAAAAAGAAAATAATCATCCATCAATAATTGCGGTTGCTTGTTTATTAATTCATTCAGCTAGAATTGATGAGAATTACACAGACAAAGAAAAAAAAATAATTAAAGAAGCTATTATTGAAATGGGAGCTGAACCCAAAGAAATTGATAAAATATTGCAAGATGCTGAAGAAAAAGAAAAAGATTCAAATCAAATACTTGATTTTACAAGGGAAATTAAAAATATTAATGAGGAAGACAAAAAAATCATAATAGAGGCGTTGTGGGATATTATATATTCAGATGAGGATGCTGATATGTATGAAACAAACCTTATGAGAAGGTTATCTGGTTTACTTTATCTAGATCCAAAAGTTGTAGGTGATATTAAAGAGAAAGTTCGACAAAAAAAAATATGACATATTTAGTAAATGATAAATGCATCAAATGTAAATTGATGGATTGTGTTGAAGTATGTCCTGTGGATTGTTTTTATGAGGGTAAAAATATGCTTGTAATTAAACCTGATGAGTGTATAGATTGTGGCGTTTGCGAGCCAGAATGTCCAGTAGACGCCATAATATCTGATAATGACGATAATGATGGAAAGTGGTTAGATATAAATAAAAAATATGCGGACTTGTGGCCAAACATTAGTGAAAAAAAAGATCCTCCAGTGGATCATGATAAATTTAAAGACGTAAAAAATAAATATGAAAAATATTTTAAAGAAAATATTGAATAAAAAGCAAACTAAAAAAGTTGTTAAAAAAAAAACTAAACCAACAAAAAAAATAGTAAAACAAAAAAAAGTTTCAAAAGAAATAAAATTTAAAAAGGTTACTAAGGAATTAAAAAAAAAAAGGATAATACATAACGTAAAAAAAAAAGACAAAACTGAAGTCAAAACTGACCCATTAAGAATACCAAAAAATAATGAGCAAAAACCAGAAATTAAAAAGGTAAAAAAGCAAGAAACAGAAAAAAAATTATTTAAAGTTAAAGATTACGTTGTTTATCCAAAGCACGGTGTAGGTCAAATTATAGAAACTAAAAAAATAAATATTGGAGGAATCGATGTTGAGACTTATATTTTAAAATTTGAAAAAGATAAAGCAAATGGAATGGTTCCTGTAAACAAACAGTCTCACTTAAGACCACTAGCAACTATAAATCAGATAAATAAATGTGTAAGTATCTTAAAAAGCAAACCTAAAATTAAACGATCTATGTGGAGTAGAAGAGCTCAAGAGTATGAGGCTAAAATATCATCAGGTAAAATTTATGAGTTAGCTGAAGTAGTAAGAGATCTTAACAAAGGTGATGATATTATGATAGATCAATCTTACAGTGAAAGACAATTATTTGAAAAAGCATACGATAGATTACTAACTGAGTTTCAGATTGTAATGGGATCAAGTTTAGAAGATGCTCAAAAAAAACTTGATAAAGCTTTAAAGAGAAATCTGGAAAAACAAGCACTAAAGGTTGAAGAGAAACCAGTGGCCGAAGAGCCAACTAACCTAGAACTTACAGAGTAAAAAAAAACGCTCCCCACGCAAGCGCCATGAGAAGCGTTATCAGTTAAAAAGAATACTAAACTATCTTCTTTTTTTCTTCTTAGCTTTTTTCTTAGCTTTTTTCTTAGTTTTCTTTTTAGCAGCTTTCTTTTTTCTTTTAGCCATCTTTAGCTCCCTTTTTTTATTAACGAATCTTTATGATTCGTTATTAACTAATTTTTATTTTTTTTGAATAGCTATGTCAAACATATAATTTTTTTTGAAATTTAAAAAAAAAATAATTTTTTTAAATTTTTTTATAAATTAAAAAAAGTTAATTAAATCGCTATTAATAAAGTGTTTTTGAAAACATTTTAATAAAGTTTTTCAAATTCATTTTTATATTTTTGAACAATTTTATATCTTTTAAGTTTTAGAGTTGGAGTTAGCATTCCATTTTCAATTGAAAATTTTTCATTAATTATAAAAAATTTTTTTATTTTTTCTATTCTAGAAAGACTTTTATTTATATTTTCTATTTCTTTTTCAATTTGATCATTAGTTACATTGGTATTTTCATCTGATAGAACTAATAATGCAACTAGATAGGGTTTATTGTCTCCATAAACAATTGATTGATCAATTAATTTAGAATTTAATAATTCATTTTCAATTTTAACTGGAGAAATATTATCTCCTCCAGGTGTAATCAAAATGTCTTTTTTTCTGTCAGTAATTTTTAGATAACCATTCTCAAAAATTCCAATATCTCCTGTATGTAACCATCCATCTTTTAAAACTCTATTCGTTTCTTCTTTATTATTCCAATAACCCAGCATCACATTTTCACCTTTAACTAAAATTTCTCCATCTGAGGCTATTTTTACCTCATTACCCTTAAATGGTGGCCCCACAGTCTCAACCCTAATATCATCAATTGGGTTACAACTAACTACTGGAGAGGTCTCAGTCAATCCATAACCTTGCAATGTAGGCAAACCTATTGCATTTAAAAAAATACCAACTTCTTTATCAAGTGCTCCTCCACCAGAAACAAAGGTTTTAAGCTCACCTCCAAATTGACTTTTGATTTTTTTTCTTACAATTTTTTCTAAAATACTGTCAATTAACTTTTCTAAAAATGTTAAAGATTTTTTGTTTATCTTTTTAGTTCCTAACTCTAACATTTTTAATATTAAACTTTTCTTTAAACCTGTTGCTTTATTAAAACTTACATTAATTTTCTGAAATAAATTTTGGTAAAATCTAGGCACTGCAGTCATTAGTTGAGGTTTACAATCATTCATATTTTTAATTAATTTTTCAATACTTTCTGCATAGAATATTTTTGCTCCGACACTTATTTGAACAAATTGAACAGTGTGTTCATAGGAATGTGAGAGAGGCAACCAGGTTAAAAATCTAGTCTGCTCTGTTAGCAAAGGTCTCAGGATATCTTTTGCGCCATCACAATTATTTAAAATACCACCATGACTTAAGATTACACCTTTTGGGTTACCTTGCGTTCCTGAAGTATAAATAATACAAGCTGGATCATTTCTTTTAATTGATAAGTCTGGGATATTTAAATCTTTATAATCTAAATTAGAGAATAATTTATTAACATTAATATAATTTTCAGAATCTATTTCTAAATCTTCAAAAGAAAATATTTTAACAACAAAACTATTTTTTTTTATAATTTCTTTGACTTTATTAAATTGTTCCTGATTAGAAACAAAGATTAATTTCGGATTACAATTTTTAATTATATATTCATAATCTTTCTCAGCGTAGGTTGTGTAAGCTGGTACAGTAATAGCTTCTGAAAACATTATTGAAAGATCAGTTATAAACCACTCTGGTCTATTTTCAGATATTAATAAACATCTGTCACCTTTATTTGCATATTTTTTAATTTCTGATGAAAGTTTTTTAATTGAATGAAATGTTTTTTCCCATGAAAAATAATTACTGTTATCTTTTAAGGATGTTAAAAGAATATTATTTTTTTTTTGCTTTTTATAATTAATAAAAAATAGTTCGACTAAGTTATTAATATTTTTTGTACTCATAAATTCTTGGTGGGCAAAGAGAGAATCGAACTCTCACAGTATTGCTACTATTGGATTTTGAGTCCAACGCGTCTACCAGTTCCGCCATTCGCCCAAAACTTTGCACATTTTAACTAATAGTATTAAATCATTTATTATATTAAAAGAAAATATGTTAAAAGAACTGTACAATAAAACTATTAAACTAGCAGGTCATAAAAGATCCAAATCTATTTTGGGATTTATATCTTTTATTGAAAGTTTTGTATTTCCAATACCTCCGGATGTTTTGATAATCCCAATGACGATAGCTAAAAAAAATGAATGGATTAGAATTGCTTTAATTGCGACTATAGGATCTGTTTTGGGAGCTTGCCTTGGGTATTTTATAGGATACGTTTTTTTTAATGAAATTGGTCTTAAAATTTTTGATATTTATGGTGTAGATGATGCTTCATTTTTAAAAGATAAAGTCTCCTCAGATGGTGGTGTTATAGCCTGGATAACGCTCCTAGCAATTGCTGGATTTTCACCAGTACCTTTTAAGTTACTTACAATCACTAGTGGTTTTATAAACTTTAATATTTTTTATTTTATTGTCATCTCTCTTGTAACAAGAGGTTCGCGTTTTTTTTTAATAGCATTTTTAGTCGGAAACTTTGGAACTACAATGAAAAAAATTATTGAAAAAAAACTTTTAAAATTTTCTATTTTTCTATCAGCTATTTTAATTATTTTTGCTTATATTATATATAAATTTTTAAATAATTTTATTAATTAAATATGGTCCTGTTTCCAAATAGAAAAAAATTTTATTTAATAATTTTATTTATCTCATTAATTTCAGTAATTTCTGCTTTGTATATTGAATATATACTGCAATATGAACCATGTAAGTTATGTATTTATCAAAGATTGCCTTATCTGGCTGCAATATTTGTAAGCTTTATCGGATACAATTATTCTACAAATGATAAAATTTTAATAATAATAATCATGACATTTACTATAAGCACTATAATTTCTGGCTATCATTTTGGAATTGAAAATAATTTAATTGAAGAAATTTCAAGTTGTACCAATGACTCTCTAGATATATCAAATAAGTCAAAGTTACTTGAGACTCTTAGTAAAAGTATGCCAGTTGACTGTAAAGACGCTACTTTTAAAATCCTTGGGGTTTCACTAGCGGCAATTAATACAATTTTATCAATTTTAATTGTTATTTTTTCTATTAGAACATTGACCTATGAAAGAAACTAATAAAAAAAAATTAGAAGAATTTATAAGAGTAGATCATGCAGGAGAAAGAGGTGCAATTAAAATTTATGAAGGTCAATTGCTTGCTTTAAATACAGTTATAAAAAATGATGATTTAAAAGAAAAAATCAGTGAAATGAAAAAGCATGAGGAAGAACACTCAAATTTTTTTGAAGATGAAATAGAAAAAAGAAATATAAAACCAACTAAATTGCTGCCATTATGGGATTTGCTTGGATTGGGTCTTGGATTTGGTTCAACAATACTTGGAAAAAAAGCTGCTATGTTATGTACAGCTTCTGTTGAAGAAGTAATTGATGAGCATTACAAAAGTCAAATTGATCAAATAGAGATGGATGAAGAGAATTTAAAAAAAAAGATAATAAAATTTAGACAAGATGAATTGGATCATAAAGATATAGCCTACGAGGAAGGAGCTACAAAGAAAGGTCTTTATTCAATTATGGACATTGTAATTAAAACTGGCTCTAAGGTTGCTATAAAAATTTCTGAAAAAATTTAGTTACGGTTCAAGTTCAACATCCCAATACAAATAGTCCATCCAACTTTTATGTAAAAAATTCGGTGGAAAATTCTTACCATTTTTATGAAGATCTTCTGTGGTAGGTTGAAAAGGCCATTGGTTTAATGTCATACCTGAGTTCTTTATTAGTCTTCCTCCCTTTTTAACATTGCAGGACGAACAAGCAGTTACAACATTATCCCAATTAGTTTTTCCACCTTTTGATCTTGGCAGTAAGTGATCAAATGTTAGTTCATCTTTGCTGCCACAATATTGGCAACTAAACTTATCTCTTAAAAAAACATTAAATCTTGTAAAATTAGGATTTGATTGAGGTCTTATGTATGATTTAAGTGCAATTACACTTGGAAGTTTCATGCTAAACGAAGGACTTCTGATTTGTCTATCATAATAACTAACTATAGAAACTCTATCTAAGAAAACAGATTTAATTGAGTCCTGCCAACTCCATAGTGAAAGTGGATAATAACTTAAAGGTCTATAATCTGCATTTAAAACTAATGCAGGACATTTTTCTAGTGAAATGCTTTGATCAGACAGCTCAATCATATTTGAAACATACATTAAATATATTTTATATCAACACATCAAATATTATATTAAATATTTGTTAACTAATTAATTTTTTTTTAATAAAGTTTAATGCCGCACTTGATGCTTCCAGAGGTATATGGTGATCACAGTTTTTAATCATTAAAGTTTCAATTTTAATTTTATTTCTAATAAAAAAATCCTTAGCTTCTAGTAAATTATTAGGAGGGACAATTGGGTCATTTTCACCATGTATCATTAAAATATCAGTTTTAGTTTTTATTCTTTGAGATAAATCCTTCATGTCTATAATTCTTCCAGAAAATCCTACGATACAACTAAATTCTTTTTCAGATGTAAGACCAACATTTAATGACATCATACATCCTTGACTGAAACCAGAAATACAAATTTGTGAATATTCTAAATTAAAATAATTGCTTACTTCTGAAATATAACTGTTTAGAACATTTTCTCCTTTTTTTGATTCTTTAAGGGTATATTCTGGATCTTCATTGTTTAAATCAAACCATTGAAACCCTACTGGATTTATACTGCATACTTCATGTGCATCAGGACATAAAAAAACTGTATTTTTTAAAAATCTCCTCCAGTTTAAAGTTAACATGCTGATATCTTTACCATCACCTCCATATCCATGAAGTAAAATTACAGCACTTTTAACTTCGTCGTTATTCTCTGGTTTTATTATTGTTGTATTTAATGAAAATTTCATAAATTTTTTGGTAACCAATCAAGTAAAGATTGGTCATTAAAGTCAATGTAGCCAACAATTCTTCCAACCTCAAAACCATTTCGGTCTATTAGAATTGTTGTGGGTAATCCTCGTAGTTTAAATATCTGTGAGAACTCTGGTCCAGATCCTGTAAATATATCTAAGTTCTGAATTTTGATTTCGTCGAAAAACTCTTTTGATTTTTTATAACTGTCACCACCAATATTAATTGGGATTATATTGATATTTTTAAATTCATTTAAAGTTTTAAGTTTATCCAAAGATGGCATTTCTTTTTTACAAGGAGCACACCACGTAGCCCAAAAATTTATTATTAATGGGTTTGATTTATAATAATTTAAACTAACTTTTTCACCTTCAGATTTAATAAATTCTATATTTTCAATTTTTTTCTTATCTTTATGTACAATAAGATTCTTAATTTCTGGACGCTCTATTGAATATGAGACGCTAGATGATATTAAGTAAAATATTATTATAAGATAATTAAAAAAAATGATTTTCATACAATTTAGAATAATTAAATATCATGGGTAAAAATAAAAACAATCAACCAATTTGGAACACTAGAATTAAGAAGGAGTCAAAAAATCTTTTTAAAAAGGTTGGTGGATCAATAGCAATTGATAAAAGATTATTTAAAGAGGATATTGAGGCTTCAATCGTACATGTCGAGATGCTGTTTAAACAAAAAATTATAAATTTTAAAATCAAAAATAAGATAGTTTGGGGTTTGAATAGAATTAAGAATGAGATTATAAAAAAAAAATTTATTTTTGATAATAAGCTTGAGGATATTCATATGAACATAGAACATAGACTCTTTGAACTAATTGGAGAAGATGCTGGTTATATTCACACCGCAAGATCAAGAAACGATCAAGTAGTTACAGATTTTAAAATCTGGTTAAGAAAAGCTAATAAAGAGATTGTTAAAAACATTGATGTAACAATTAAGAATATTTTAAAAAAAGCAGAAAAAAATATTGAAACAATTATGCCTGGTTTCACACACCTTAAAAATGCTCAACCAGTTTCTTTTGCGCATTACTTAATGGCGTACTTAGAAATGTTTAACAGAGATAAAAAAAGATTTGAAAACAATTTAGAGAGCATTAATGAAAATCCACTTGGCGTGGCTGCTTTAACAGGTACTTCTTTTAAAATTGATAGATTTTACACTTCAAAAAAATTAGGTTTTCATAGACCTACTAAAAACTCAATTGATACTGTTTCTGATAGAGATTTTGTAATTGATTTTCTTTATTCTTGCTCTGCATGTGCTGTTCATATCTCTAGGATTGCAGAAGAGTTCATAATCTGGAATTCAGATGCTTTTAAGCTTATTAATTTAAATGATAAAATTGTAACTGGATCATCTATTATGCCTCAGAAAAAAAATCCTGATCCTCTAGAATATTTAAGAGGTAAAACTGGTTTCTTTTTGGGAAATCTATTTTCTATGCTTACAACTTTGAAAGGATTACCTTTGTCTTACTTTAAAGATTTGCAAGATGATAAAGAAATTGTTTTTAAATCATTTGATCAATTAAAAAATTCTTTAATTATATTAAATGATATTCTTAAAAATTTTTCACCAGATAAAAAAAGAATGATCGAACTCGCGGGAAGTGGCTACATTACTGCAACTGATTTAGCAGATTACATGGTCAGAGAATTAAATTATCCATTTAGAAAAGCCTATTTACAAACAGCTAAAATAATAAATTATGCTGAAAAAAATAAAAAAAATTTATCAGAACTCTCAATAAAAGAGATAAATAAAATTGAAAAAGGTTTAACTTCAGATGTTTTAAAAGTATTTGAATTAAAAAAATCCGTTAATTCTAAAGTTTCTTATGGCGGAACTTCTTTCGACAACATTAAGAAAATGATATTAAGTTACAAAAAGAAATAACTATGATTAAAAAAGTAACTTTAATTACTATGTGTCTAATTTTATTAACTTCATGTGGTAGAAAAAATGATCCAAAATATGAGGCATCATTAAATAATAATGTTCTTAAATCTAATAATATTAATAATGTATTTAAAATGCCAAAAAAAGATGAAATATATCAATAATATTTTTACAATTGAAAAG
The DNA here is from genome assembly GCA_902535275.1 of uncultured Pelagibacteraceae bacterium. GTDB lineage: Bacteria > Pseudomonadota > Alphaproteobacteria > Pelagibacterales > Pelagibacteraceae > Pelagibacter. Next base: position 4,718 of record CACASS010000017.1, on the reverse strand, counting down.
TCCAGACTCACTAAAGTAATTAAAAAATTCAAAACACCCATTTTTTGCTACTCTGAAAAAAAAATTAATGAAAATATAAGTAACTTTAAAAATAGTTTTAAATCATTTTCTCCAATCATATGTTTTTCAACAAAGTCAAATTGTAATATAGAAATACTCAAACTCATTAAAAGAAATGGATTGGGAGCTGATGTTGTCTCTAAAGGTGAGTTAATGCTTGCTCTTAAGGCAGGAATAAACTCCAAAAAAATTGTTTTTTCTGGAGTGGGTAAAACTAGATCAGAATTGATTTATGCAATAGATAAAAATATTTTATTAATTAATTGCGAGTCAAAAAGTGAAATACTAGAAATTGAAAGTATAGTAAAATCTAAGAATAAAAGTATAGATATTGGTATTAGATTAAATCCAAATACAGACGCAAAAACAATTAAACAAATCTCAACTGGTAAAAAAGAAAACAAATTTGGAGTTGATGAAAAGACATTTATTGAAATTTCAAAATATATTCAAAATTCAAAATTTTTAAATCTAAAATGTTTAAGTGTACATATTGGAAGTCAAATTCTAGACCATAAGCCATACAAAAAAATGCTTAACGTTGTAGATAAATTGATAAAAAAAATTAACTTTGATTTTGAGTATATAGATCTTGGTGGTGGTATGGGTATTGATTACAACAAGGACAATAAAAAATTTAATTATAAAAAATATAACCAGATTATTAAAAAATTTTTAAAAAAGCATAAGTCAAAAATTATTTTTGAACCTGGTAGATCAATTATAGGCGATACCGCAATATTAATTTCAAAAATTATTTATATAAAAGAAAATTCTAAAAAAGATTTTATAATTTTAGATGCAGCCATGAACGATTTTATGAGGCCTGCATTATATGGTGCTAGACATAAAATTATTCCATTAAAAAAAACTTATAAAATGACTAATAAAAGCTATGATTTTGTTGGTCCCATTTGTGAAACTACAGATAAATTCTTAACAACTAATAAATTTCAAAAATTGAATGAGAAAGATTATATTATTATTTGCGATGTGGGTGCATATGGCTCTTCTTTAGCCTCAAATTATAACATCAGACCTAAACCAGCTGAAATTTTAATCAAAGGCTCAAAAATAAACGTAATTAAAAAAAGACAAAAGCTAAAAGATATAATTTAGTTTTTGACAAAAATGATAAGAAAATTTTTATTTTTATTTTTTTTCTTTCTAGGAATATCTATAATTTCGATAGTATTCCTCCCATCGCTATTAATGCCCGCTAAAATAGTTTTGTTTGGAGGAAAAATGATGGGAAGGTGGACTGCTCTTTGTTTAAAAATTTTTTTACAAACAAAAATTATTATTAAAGGAAGAGATAATATTATTGAGAACGAAAAATTTTTTATTGCTTGTTCTCATCAATCTATGTTTGAGACTTTTTACCTACAAACAATTTTTAACGCGCCAATATTTATTTTAAAGCATGAGTTAATGAAAATACCAATATTTGGTTGGTATTTAAAAAAGATAGGATCAATTTCAATAAACAGAAATAAAATCAGCAAAAACAATTTAGGTCTAATTGATAAAATAAAAAATTCTGTAAGAAATTCAGAAAGACCGTTAATTATATTCCCACAAGGAACTAGGGTTTTGCCAAATGAAATAGTTCCTTTTAAAAAAGGGGTTGGTAGAATTTATGATGAATTAAAAATAAATTGCCAACCTGTAGCTGTAAATTCTGGAAAAGTTTGGCCGAAAAATGGAAAATTAAATTCAAATAAAACAATAATAGTATCAGTTCTTCCTATGGTAAAACCTGGAATGAACTCAACAGATTTTACAAGTTATATTGAAAGTAAAATATATAATGAATTAGATCTAATTAATTAACCCTTCATCGGCATTACAACATAAATACTATCATAATCAGCTGGGTCTCTAATTAAAGCAGGTGAGCTCGTATCATTTAAATAAATTTCGATATTATCTCCATCAAGTTGAGACGCAATATCAATTAAATATCTAGAATTAAAACTTATATCTAACTCGTGATCAAACTTAACATTTAAGCTTTCTTTACCATCACCACTGTTAGTATTGTTAACAGACAGATCGAGATTATCTTTTGAAAGATTAAATTTAACACCATCTTTTTTATCCAATGAAACTGAAGCAACTCTATCCACTGAATTCAAAAACGATTTTAAATCAATCTCTAGTTTTTTTTGATTTTCTTTAGGTATTACCTGAACATAATTTGGAAACTTTCCATCAATAAGTTTAGATATCAATATACTGTTGTTAATTTCAAACTTAATTTTCGATTTTATATTTGATATTTTTACTTCTCCTTCATAGTCCTCTAATAAGGAACAAAGCTGAAAAATTGTCTTTTTTGGTAAAATTATCTGATCAAATTGAACTTTACTTTGAAGTCTTATCTTTGAAATAGACATTCTATGACTATCAGTGGCTGCTGCTGTTAAGAAATTTTTATCATCAGCTTCAGTTTGGTGTAAAAAAATTCCACTTAAATAGTGTCTTGTTTCGTCATTAGATACAGAAAATTTACATTTATTTAAAAGTTTAAGTAATTCTTTTGATTTAATTGAGAACTCATTTTCATTAAAATTTTCATCTGTTAACGGAAATTCAGAAGCACTTATACAATTTAGATTAAAAACTGATTTTTCTGACTCTAGGTGCAACTTATTTTCACTTGGATTAGAAAAGTTTATTTTGCTTCCAGATGAAAACTTTCTAACAATATCATACATTATTGATGAGGATGATGTAGTTTTACCTTCGTCTAATATTTCTACGTTTGGAATTTGATGAATAAATATTAAATCAAGATCAGTAGCAGTAATCGTTAATTTACCTTTACTAACATCTAATAGTACGTTTGAAAGAATTGGCAAAGTGCTTCTTTTTTCAATTACACCCTGACAATAATTTAAAGATTTTTGAAGGTCTTGTTGATTTAAACTAAACTTCATTTTCTTTATTGTACAAAATCTTATTTTTTAAACTATCAATATTAATATTTAATTCACTATCCTCTTTTCTCAATCTCTCTATAGTTTTAACTGAGTGAATTACAGTAGTATGGTCTCTATTGGAAAAAGATCTTCCTATTTCTGGTAGAGATTTCGATGTTAGCATTTTTGCAAGATAAATTGCAGTCTGTCTTGGTCTTACAAGGTATCTTGATCTTCTAGGCGAGAGCATTTCATTTTTGCTAATTTTGTAAAATTTACAAACAATGGTCTGTATTGTATCAACATCAACTTTATTTTCAGTAAGATTGAGTAAATCTTTTAAAATTATTTTTGCCTCAGATAGACTTGGAACTTTATTATAAATCCTTGTGAATGAGACAATTCTATTTAGTGCACCGACTAATTCTCTAATACTAGTTTTAATTTCTGTGCTTAAAAACTTCTGAATTTCATCTGAAATGACTAGTTGATTTGAATAAGATAATTTTAATTCTTCAGTTTTAGATTTTATAATTTTATATCTGAGCTCGTAATCAGGGTTTTGAATATCCACAACTAAACCTCCTGAAAATCTAGATTTTATTCTCTCCTGTATCCTAATTAGTTTGTTTGGTGGTCTATCTGCTGAAATTATTATTTGCGAATTTTTATCTAATAATGCGTTGAAGGTATGGAAGAATTCTTCTTGCATAGCTTCTTTACCATTCATGAACTGAATATCATCGATTAATAAAATATCAGTATTTCTAAAGTACTCTTTAAACTTTACCATTTCATTTGATTTTATAGACTTTACAAATTGGTACATAAATCTTTCTGCTGATATAAACATAACTTTATTCTTTTCTTTCAATTCTAGACCAATAGCATTAAGTAAATGTGTTTTACCCATTCCTACACCACCATATAAATATAAAGGATTATAATGAGCTATATCTTTGGAAACTTTTTTTGATGCTTCAAATGCTAATTTGTTACTTCCTCCAGTTATAAAATTTTCAAAGTTTTTATTTGGATCTATTCTATTATATTGAAGATAAGAATCTTTTATAAACGTCACATTATCATTATTAATTTCAAAAGAATTTTTTGATGAAATATTTGTCTCACTAATTTCAGTTTCTTTGTTATTTTTTATTGTGAATTCAATCCTCACCAAGTCTTTTTTGTATTCTTTAATTGTCTGCAATATTTGGTCTAAATATCTTGATACTATCCAATCTCTTATAAATCTTGTTGAGACTGAAAATAAAATATAATTGTGGAATTCTTCAACTAATTCAATTTTTTTTATCCAACTCTCAAAAATATCATTTCCAAGTTTGTCTCTTAATTCTTTTTTAATACTTTGCCAGTCAATTTTCTTTTCGAGTGCTTTATTGTTTTGTAAATTATTTTTCATGAAGGAATTCCACTTAAGACTTATGAAAAATTATTTCAATAAATTTATTTGTAAAAATAGAAAAAAATAAAATTTATGATTGAATAAATTTCTGATTGAATTTTTTTAAAATTAATATTGCAACCTGGTGGGGTAAGAAATTAAATATTAAAAATTTTACTAAATCTATATCTGGTAATTTTTTAAATTAATCTTTTAGATGTAGTAATTAATGAGATAATTGTACGTTTAAGTTGTATTCGAAAAAATTTTTACTTATTGGAGGTTGTTATAAAGAATTAATTTTTTTTGTAATTCTCGATACATTCCTT
>CACASS010000016.1 GCA_902535275.1 uncultured Pelagibacteraceae bacterium | reverse complement strand
CTCCAACATGATGCTGAGACATGACCTAATTTAGGGTTTGGAAGTTTTGCTTTAGGGTCTTTAACAATATATGAACCTTCAGGAATACTTGTTGTTTTGTCTAATGGAACAACACCTACTATTTTTTCTCTATCTGGTTTTGTAAAAGCTGATCTGCTTAAAGATCTTTTACCAATAAAGTCTTTTTTCTTACTTACCAAACCTTCCAGCGATGCGTCATGAGGAATTGTTCTCCCATCAAGCTCAGAGCCAGCAACGTGACCCATTTCTATCCTTAAAGTAGATAGGGCCTCAGTTCCATATGCCTGTATTTGAAATTCTTTACCAACTTCGATAATTTTTTCCCACATGAAATTACCATAGTCTGACTCCACATTAACTTCATAAGCAAGCTCTCCTGAAAATGAAATTCTATAAATCTTTGCAGGAATACCAAATAAATCAGCCTCTTTGTAACCCATAAATGGTAGAGCTTCATTAGATACATCAGTATTTGGAAATAATTTCATTAGTAATGCTCTTGAATTTGGGCCTGCTATTGCAGCACCAGCCCACTGCTCTGTTGTTGAAACTACATTCACATTTAATTCTGGCCAAACTAGCTGCAAATAATATTCTAAATGAGATAGTACATTGGCTGCCTGCGCTGTTGTAGTTGTCATGTGGTAATGATTGTCAGAAATTCTTGTTGTTGTTCCATCATCCATTACAATTCCATCTTCTCTTAGCATCACTCCATATCTTGCTTTACCAACTGGTAGCTTAAGCCATGCATTAGTATAAACTCTATTTAAAAATTCTGCAGCATCGGGACCTTTAACATCTATTTTTCCTAAAGTAGTTACATCACATACACCTACATTTTTTCTTACATTTTTTGCTTCTCTTTTTGAAGCTTCAAATAATGTTTCATTTCCTTGCTTGTAGTATCTTGGTCTCAACCAAACTCCAGCATCAACAAATACTGCATTATTTTTTTCGTGCCACTCGTGCATTGGTGATTTTCTTGTCGGTTTAGAATGTTTGCCAACTTCTCTTCCCACAATTGCTCCAATTGAAACAGGTGTATAAGGTGGCCTAAATGTAGTGTGGCCAACTTGTGGTACAACTTTATTTTCAATGTCTGACACTAATTGTAAACCATTAAGATTACTTGTCTTTCCTTGATCTGTTGCCATTCCAAGGGTGGTATATCTTTTTACATGTTCGATTGATCTAAAACCTTCTCTTAATGCCAACTCTATATCTGTTACAGCCACATCGTTTTGAAAATCTAAAAATCTTTTGTAAGATTTACCTTTTGGTAATGGAACACACCAAAACTTGTCATGCTCTGTAGATTTTTTTTCAACTACTGTTGGAACAGAAACTTTATTATTATTTTCAGTTATTTTGTTTGAGACTTCGTATCCTTTATTGAATGCTTCATTAATAGTTTCCTCTAAAGTAAATTTACCGTTTGCTGAACCAATAGTATTTTCTTTCTGTTTAGATTTTTTTGGAATGAATGCATCTATTTTCTCATTAAATTCAGATTTATTTCCAGATTGTGATGCTAAATGAATTGATGGCGTCCAAAACCCTGAAACACAAATACAATCACATTCAATATTTTCTATATTTGATAAATCTTTTTTATTATCAGATATTTTTGCAATATCAGCTGATTTAACTTTTTTGTATCCTTTAGCAGCAACTACCACATAAGAATATTTAATTTCAATTCCTAAATTTTTTGCTTCAGTAATAATGTCAGAAGATGGTTCTTTTCTAGTGTCTAAAATTAATGGATTAACACCATTTTTTTTGAACTCTATAGCGGTTTCATATCCACTGTCATTATTAGTAAATATCAAAGGTTTTTTCCCAACTAAAACTCCATAGACCTTTATGTATTCTTTAGCTGCCGAAGATAACATTACACCTGGGGTATCATTGTTACCAAATACTAATGGTCTTTCAATTGAACCTGATGAAATAAGAACTTCTTTTGCTCTTATGTACCACAAACGTTGTTTAGGTAAATATTTTTGGGTTTTAGGCAAGTGATCACTTATTCGTTCCGACATTACCAACATATTATGATCATAATAACCAAATACTTGTGATCTATTTTTTACAATCACATTTGACATTGACTTTAACTCAGTAATTATTTTCTCTGACCATTCAGCACCAGTTTGATTACCAATATTTACATCACTAGTTAACAAGCTACCTCCGTACCTAGGTTTGTCTTCAGCTAAAATTACACGCGCACCATTTTTTGCTGCTGCATATGCACTAGCTAAACCTGAAGGTCCTGATCCAGTGATTAATAAATCACAATATTCATATTTATGCTCGTATCTTTCTTTATCATGTTTGATAGATGCTTCTCCAAAACCTGCTGCCATTCTAATGAAAGGTTCATAAATTTTGTACCAGAAACTTGGTGGCCACATAAAAGTTTTATAATAAAACCCGGCTGGAAAAAACATTTTTAAGAAATTATTAATTGCTCCAATATCAAAGTTTACACTAGGCCAACAATTTACACTTTTAACCTCTAAACCTTCAAAAATCTCCTGTTCAGTAGCTCTAATATTAGGATCTCTCTCATTATTTCTTTCTAATTGTAAAATTGCATAAGGTTCATCAACACCAACTCCAAAGAAACCTCTAGGTCTATGATATTTAAAACTTCTCCCGACAAGATGCACTCCATTTGCTATTAAAGCAGAAGCAATAGTATCTCCTTCATAACCAAAATATTTTTTACCATTAAATGTAAAAGAAATTTTTTTATTTCTATTTACCATTCCAATGTTATCTAATCTAAAATCTTGTGACATTATTCAGTCAGTTCATCTGCTTTATAGGTTTTAAAAATCTCGTGAGTTGAAGTATCTCTTTCAACTTTTATCCATTGTCTGCAGCCAGATATATGGTGCCATAACTCAAGGTGTTTTCCTCTAGGACTTTTTCTTAAATAAACAAAATTATTCCACTCTTGGTCACTAATTTCCTTGTTAAGCTCTGGTCGTTTTACTGTTGCATCTCCACCATAAGCAAACTCATTCTGTGATCTTGATCCACAATGTGGACAGAATATATAGAGCATTTAAGATATCCAAGTTTTGGTACCAAGACCTTTTTCATCAATTAAATCACCAGTATTAAATCTATTTAAACTGTAACCTGAGTTTAATTCATGAACTCTATCTTGTGCAATTGTATGTGCAAAAGTCCAACCAGAAGCAGGCGTAGCTTTAAATCCACCATAACACCAGCCACAATTTAAGTATAAACCATCAATATGTGTTTTATCAATAATTGGTGAACCGTCCATTGACATATCCATAATTCCACCCCAAGTTCTAAGCATTTTCAATTTGCTTAGAAATGGAAACATTGCAATACCTTCAGTCAATACGTGTTGGAGTGTTGGTAAATTTCCTCTTTGTGAGTAACTATTGTATCCGTCCAAGTCTCCACCCATAACCATCTCTCCTTTATCTGATTGACTACAATAAAAGTGACCTGCACCAAATGTAACTACATGGTCAAGCAAAGGTTTAACAGGTTCTGATACACATGCTTGAAGAAGATGAGTTTCAATTGGTAATGTCATATTTAACATTTCTGCTAAAATATTTGTGCTACCTGCAACACACAAACCAACTTTTTTCGCTTTGATATCTCCTCTGGAAGTTCTTACACCAACTATTTTTCCGTTAGTAACATCAAATCCTGTAACTTCACAATTTTGAATTATGTCAACACCCATTGAGTCTGCTTGTCTTGCATATCCCCAAGCAACAGCATCGTGTCTAGCAGTCCCTGCACTTGGTTGCATCAAACCTCCAAAAATTGGAAATCGCACATTGTCAGAAAAATCTGCCATTGGAATTTTTTTTTGAACCTCTTCCCTATTTAATAAAACTGCATCAATCCCATTTAATCGCATTGAATTTCCTCTTCTAGAGTACGCATTCATTTGTGCATCTGAATGGGCAAGATTTATTATTCCTCTTGGAGAAAACATGACATTGTAATTCAAATCCTGACTCATCTTTCTCCACAAATCCATACCAAATTCACTGAACAAAGCATTGTCATCATGCATATAGTTTGATCTAATTATTGTAGTGTTTCTTCCAACATTACCTCCACCTATCCAGCCTTTTTCAATGATAGCTACATTTGTAATATTGTGCTCCTTAGCTAAGTAGTATGCAGTTGCTAAACCATGACCCCCGCCACCTATGATAATCACATCATATTCTTTTTTAGGAGTTGGATCTTTCCATGCTACTTCCCAATTCTGATGATCTGAGAATGCATTTTTAATGAGGCTAAAAACAGAGTATTTTTGCATTTTATAATTTTATCCAATTAAACATAAATTTTTTCTTATTTTTTATATATATATTTTTTAGATGTTTAAAATCAAACCAAAAAAGTATAGACATTTTGCACATTAAACAATTATAAATTTTAAACTAAATGTCAAAATCAGATATTCAAATTGCTAGAGAAGCAAAAATGAAACCTATCCAAGAAATTTTGGATGGAGTGGGAGTACCCGACAAAACTGAGGCATATAGTCCAATAAGCAGATATATAGCTAAAATCAAACTTGAATACTTAGAAAAATTTAAAGACAAAAAAGATGGAAAATTAATTCTAGTAACAGCAATTACACCTACTCCGGCAGGGGAAGGAAAGACAACAACTTCTGTAGGATTGTCAGATGGATTAAACAAAATAGGTAAAAAATCTATTGTTTGTTTAAGAGAACCAAGTCTTGGTCCTTCTTTTGGAATGAAAGGTGGGGCTGCTGGTGGTGGTTATGCTCAAGTAGTTCCTATGGAGCAAATAAATCTTCATTTCACAGGAGACTTTCATGCAATTACATCTGCGCATAATCTTTTATCTGCATTAATAGATAACCACATATATTGGGGAAATAAACTAAATATAGATGTCAGAAGAATAGTTTGGAAAAGAGTTCTCGACATGAATGATAGAGCTTTAAGATCTATAAATATTAATCTTGGTGGTGTTGCGAATGGATTTCCAAGAGAAGATGGTTTTGATATTACTGTTGCGTCAGAAATAATGGCAATCTTTTGTTTATCAAATGATTTGCATGATCTTGAAAATAGAATTGGTAATATTACTGTTGCTTATACTAGAGATAAAAAACCGATATATGCAAAAGATTTAAACGCGCAGGGTCCAATGACTGTATTGTTAAAAGACGCTATTAGACCAAATGTTACACAAACCTTGGAAAACAATCCTGCTATAATTCATGGTGGACCATTTGCAAATATTGCTCATGGATGTAATTCAGTTTTAGCAACTAAGACAGCATTAAAACTCTCAGATTATGTCGTAACAGAAGCAGGGTTTGGAGCTGACCTAGGAGCAGAAAAATTCTTAGATATTAAATGTAGAAAATCAGGATTAAAACCAAGTTGTGTTGTGATTGTTGCAACTATAAGAGCTCTAAAAATGCATGGAGGAGTTAAAAAAGATGAATTAAAAAATGAAAATGTAGATGCAGTTAAAAAAGGATTGGTTAACTTAGAAAGACATATAGAAAATATTCAAAAATTTGGATTACCTGTAACAGTAGCTATTAACCACTTTGTTTTAGATACTGATAAAGAAATTGATGAAGTTACCCAATTTTGTGAACAAAAGGATATTAAAGCCTCTATATCAAAGCATTGGGAAAAAGGTGGAGAAGGTGCAACTAATTTAGCAAATGATGTAGTTGAACTATGTGAAAAAGATAGTGATTTTAAATTTTTATATGATGATAAAACTTCGTTATTTAAAAAAATAGAAACAATTGCCAAGGAACTTTATAGAGCAAGCGAAGTAGTAGCAGATACTAAAATAAGGGACCAATTAAAAGCTTTTGAAGAAAGAGGTTACCAATCATTACCAATTTGTATTGCAAAAACTCAATATAGTTTTTCCACTGACCCAAATCTAAAGGGAGCACCTTCAGGTCATGTATTACCAATAAGAGAAGTAAGACTATCATCAGGAGCAGAATTTATCGTTGTTGTATGCGGTGCAATAATGACAATGCCAGGATTGCCAAAAGTGCCAGCTGCGGACTCAATTCGTATTAATGAAAAAGGTGAAACAGAAGGTCTATTTTAAAAGATAATTAAGCCAGTTTTCAAGTTCACGCATTCTAAGATCTTTATTTGTAATCTTATTTTCTTCAGCAATCATTCTTACATGATTATTTATCTCTTGCTCATCTACAAAGGCATTATTGTTTAAAAGTCGTTCTTTTCTGAAATGTATAAGGCTTATCATTTTATCGTAAGTTATTTCAGGATGATATTGAATACCCCATATATCACTTATTGCAGACTGAAAATTTACTCCCATAACTTTATTTACAGGATTTGAGGCTAGTAATTTTGAATTTTTTGGTAATGTTGCAACTTCATCAAAATTAAAAGCAGGTGTATTAAAAATTTTATCTTTATTTTTATATATTGGATGTTTTAATCCCTCATTATTTATTTCAATGTTTAGTGCTATACCTCTGTGAGATCCGTTAGTACATCTTTTTACTTGACCTCCTGCTACCGTAACAGCAACCTGAAGTCCCCAGCAAATAGCTAATATTTTTTTAATTTTTTTTTGACACTCTCTCATAAATTCGATCTGTCTTCTTATTTCGATGGTATCATTATAAATATTTAGACTACTCCCACCCCATATTAGTCCATCATATTTATTGAGATCAGTTACTTTTTCAGAAATATTTTTATCAGATGAGGGATTTACAACATCTATTTCAATTTTATCAGTAAAATAGGCTATGCTATCTTTAAGACTTTCTGTATGTGTTTTAATTCCACCATCAGTAAAACTCTGATTTTCCTCTCTTAAATTTCCCTCAACTATTAGTATTTTTTTCATTAAAATAAATCTCCTGAAATACTATGCTCATACATAGCTTTCATATCATTTATAGTCAATTTTTTTGGATTTGAAGATGTTGATGGATCATCAAGAGCCATCTTTGATAAATCATCTAAGTTAATTTTTTTTGCCTCTATTAAGTCTGATAGTTTATGTGGAATATTTAATTCTTTTCTTAGCTCTAATATCCATTCAAGAAAAGCATCAAAACTTTTACTTAAGTTAAGGTAATCACATATAGAAATTATTCTTTCCTCAATATTTTCTTTATTAAAAGTTAAAACATAAGGCATAAATATTGCATTAGATAATCCGTGATGAAGATTAAATTGAGCATTTAGTGGGTGGCTAAGTGAATGAATGGCTCCTAAGCCTTTTTGAAATGCAGTAGATCCCATACTTGCTGCAGCTAACAAATCTGATCTAGCATCTAGATCACTTCCATCTTTAACAGCTTTCAAAAGTGATTTTTTTATCAACCTCATTCCTTCAATTGCTATTCCATCAGCCATTGGGTGAAAGCCAGGTGCACAAAATGCTTCTAAATTATGCGCTAATGCATCCATTCCTGTCGCTCCTGTTAATCGGGGAGAAAGATCTTTAGTAAGAACTGGGTCCAATATGACAATAGATGGTAAAAATTTTGGGTGGAAAATAATTTTTTTTATTCCAGTTTTTGCATTAATTATTGCTGATGCTCTGCCAGTTTCAGAACCAGTTCCAGCAGTTGTTGGAACTGCAATTATTGGAGAGATATTTTTTTCATCTGCCCTTTTCCAATAATCACCAATATCCTCAAAATCCCAAATAGGTCTAGATTGACCAGACATAAAAGCAATGGCTTTACCCACGTCTAATGCACTTCCACCTCCAATAGCTATTACACTGTCACAACTATTATTCTTGAATAGTTCAACGCCTTCATCAACATTCTCACCCGTAGGGTTTCCTGAGAAATTAGAAAAAGTAGATAATTTAAATTTCTTTTCTAAATCATTAATTAAATCTTTTATAAATTCTAAATTGATTAAGTCTTTATCTGTTACTAATAATGGATTTAAAGTTTTAATTTCATCACAAGCCTTTTCTAAATCCTTAGCTCTATCTTTGCCTACCCAAACAGTTGTTGGATAATTCCAATTGTAATTAGTCATTTTTATTTTCAAGTATTAGGTCTAAAAATAATGCGGCAGTCCAAGAAAAATTTGTTGCACCAAATCCTTTACCAGTTTTACAGCTAAAGTATTCATTAAACCCTTTTTGCTTTACTAAATTAATAGTTTTTCTTTTTATTTGTTTAGCAAATTTAATATTCTTATTTTTTAACCCTTGATATATTATCCAATTACAATTAATCCATACCGGACCTCTCCAATATCTTTTCTCTTCAAACTTTTGGTGATTTGGTTTTACACTTGATAATAAATATTTTTCTTTAGAACTGTGTTTTTTTAAGTTTTTAATAATTTTATTATTTAATACTTTATCTTTTAAATCTGCAAATAAAATAAAATAATGAGTAATTGATGGAATGTTTATTTTTTTTTTATTTTTTATATCAATGTTAAAAAATGTATTTTTTTTCTGATTATATAATTTTACAATTTTATTTTCGGATCTTGATATATAAGATTCTAATTCAATACTTTGCAAATTGAAGGTATTTAATAATTTAAGAAGATCTTTATTTGCTCGCAAAAATATAGAGTTAAAACCAACATCAACTACATTGAATAAAGATGCTTTATAAAGTTTTTTTGGATTATAATTATTTTTTCTCAAATGATTTTTGATAGTTACGTATCTATCGTAATCAATATCTAATGGTCTATATTCAGGATTAACAACTTTGTTATCTCCTCTTTTGTATTTAAGGTTTTTTGGGACTTTTACTTTGCTCATAGGATCATCCCATAATGGCGAATTATCATAGCCACTCTCCCAGGGGTGTAAAATTGAGACTAATCCAGAATTATTTGGATCCCTAAATTTAATAAACCATTTGTGATATTTTAATATCCCCTTAATTATTTTTTTTATTTCGGGTTTATCTTTTTTGTTAATTCTTTTTTTATCTAAAATTAGTTTTAAAATTATTGCAAGAATTGGTGGTTGAGTAATGCCAGATGAATGTATTTTATTTCCACAAGCCCAAACAGAATGGTTTGGATAATAATTAGTATTTAAATCGTGAAATAATATATGAGGTATCATTCCATCTTTCCATTGACCTCTTATAAGCGTCTTTATTTCATCTAAAGCATATTTAAGTTTAAAATGAGAATATCCTAAAGCAATGAAACCTGAGTCCCAATTCCATTGTGCTGGGTACAATTTGTTATTGGTTGGTAATGTATATCCTTTTTTTTTATTGCCTAATAAAACTTTCTTTGCTGATTTGATAAAATCTTCCATTAACCCTTTACACTTCCTGCAGTAAGACCACTGACTAAATATTTTTCAAAGTATACAAAAATTAACAAAACAGGTATTGTAACAACTACTGACCCAGCCATTAAATATTGTCTTGGAGTTTCAGCGTCACCGCTAAGATATTGTATTGCCCTTGATAATGTAAATGAGTTTGGATTGTCTAAGAACATAAGAGAAAATAAAAACTCATTCCACGCAATCATAAATACATATAAAGCAACTGATGAGATTGCAGGTATACTTAAAGGCAAAATTATTTTTATAATTATGCCAAACCAATTTAATTTATCCATGATTGCTGCTTCTTCTAGTTCTTTGGGAATGCTTCTAAAGTAACCTTGTAACATATAAATTGCAACTGGCAAAGTAGTTGCTGTGTAAACAATTAATAAACCGCCTACTGAGTTCCTTAACCCTAGTTGACTAAAAACAGTATATAAAGGAATAACCAATACAATAGCAGGAAACATATAAATAATTAAAATTGAAGTCGACAGAAAGTTTTTTCCAAAGAAATTTAACCTTGCTACAGCATAAGCAGCTGGGATTGCAAATAGTAAAGTAACTATGACTGTACCGACAGAAACAAATGTACTTATTAGTATGTATCTGCCAAATTTGTAAGTATCAAATATCACAAAGTATGACTTAAATAATGCCTTAAAGTCTTGATTAAAATTAATACTAAAATCTAAAGGATTAATTAGTAAAGTAGCTTGGGTTTTAAAGCTTGTTATCAACATCATGTAAAATGGAAATAAAATGACAAATGAAAATAAAACAATTCCAAAAAGAGTTAAAAAATCAAACACCACTATTTGAGATGAATGCTCGGTCGCTAAGTATTTTTGATTATACTTGTTAATTTTTAATGAAAAAAATATCAGAATTCCAAATATTCCAATATTATACCAAACTGGCATTAACTGAACGATATACCCATCAATAAAAGTAAATATAAGGGCAAAAAAAGTTGATTTTATTATATAATTTAACTTGTCCCCTATAAGTGTATTTAAAAGACTAATAGCGATACCTAAAGTAATAATTATCGCAAAATTGAAATTTTTTAACTCAATTCCTTGTAGCGTTACTAAAATTTTCCAAATAGAAACTAAAGAAAACAAAAATATCGAAGAAATTAATGCGTAGTATATTAAACTTTTAGTTTTCATCGGCCCTCTTACCTATTAATTTAAAGTAAATGAACATAAATATTAGCAACAAAGCAACTATTACAATTGATACTGCTGATCCCATACCAATATCGGAAATAGTAAATCCTTGCTCGTAAACATTTATTGGCAAAGTTCTAGTTCCAGATGCACCTCCAGTTAATAAAAAAATATCCTCAAATTTATTAAAGTTCCAAATAAACCTAATCATAAAGAGAATGGATATCACAGCTGTTATTTGAGGAAGTGTGATATTAATAAATTTTTGTAAAGGACCAGCGCCATCCACTTCCGCTGCCTCATATAATTCTTTAGGTACTGCTTGCAGTCGAGCTAATATAAATAAGAATGCTAAAGGAAAGTATCTCCAAATTTCAAAAATAATAACAGTTGTTAATGCTAATCGTAATTTAAGATCAAAACCAAAAAAATTTACAGTTAAATATTTTTGACCTAGTAAATTTAAGGGTTCCTGGATAACTTGAAAATTCATAAGAAGATTGTTTAAAGTTCCACTGTAAGGATCTAGTAATAACTCCCAAGTATAAGCTAAGGCAACAACTGGACCTACATATGGAAAAAGCAAAACACTTCTCATAAATGTTCTTCCAAAAAACTTCTGGTTTACGAGTTGTGCAGTGAGTATTCCAAATACAATTGAACCAATTGTACCAAAAAAGGTATAGTAAAAAGTAGTTGATAATAACTCAAAAAATTCATTTTGAAAAAAAACCTTTTTAAAATTCTTTAATGTAAAATTAGTATTTAATAGAATATTATCTGATTTACCTGTTAATTTTGGTTTAATGGTTTTTAATTCTTTTTTATTTAATTCTTTGCCATCAGAACTCTTTAATAATATTTGAAAATTTTCCTTGTATTTTGCTTCCCAATTTCCAAATTCACAATAAATTTTATTTGATTTGACCCTGCATCTTTCATCTAAATTAATAGGCTTGATATTCTTAGGTAATTTATCTTGAAATTTAACATCCCTTATTTCTAAAATTAATGAACTATTTCTAAGTTTATAAATAACCTTTAATTGATCTGGATTATCTTTAATGGATTTTACAATTTTTTTTGCTCTAGGTTCAGGGATCCTGATATCTTTTAGACCAACCTCTTTAAAACTTATCCATACATTTGCAAATATTGGAAATAAGATGATTGAAAAAACAAGGAAAACTGCAGGTAATATTAATATATATGCAGTTCTTTTTTCTATTTTTGAAAGTGTGTCACTCATAATAAAAGCGGATAATACATATTATCCGCTTTTATTTAAATTAAAATTTCTAGATTAAAATTGAGAGAGTTTTTGATTGATCATATCTACTGCTTGATCAATATCAATCTGTCCATCAACATAAAGTCTAGTTATTCTATTAATAAACTTGTTATTAATAATTTTAGAAGCTCTAGAAAGTTCACCCTCTTTTACACCCCATCTTTGAGCTTTATCTAATCCAGCAACGATATTGTTTATAACATCTTCTGAATACAAGTCTGATAAAGGTGCTTTTCTATCAACTCCAACAGGTAGTTTACTCCATGCTTTTGTAAATGCTTCAGGATCGCTTGAGTTTCCTCTTCTCACAGGAAATTTACCCTCTGGTGCGATTGAAAGAGTTTTTGTATAACCCTCATCCATTGAGTATTTAATAAAAGCACTTGCTTCTTCTGTATCAGCATCAGCAGTTATTCCAAAGTATCTGACATCAGCCCAAGCAGCTCCTTTATTATTATTAGGACCTTTTAGGTTCGTGATGAAGCCAGTTTTTGAAGCTAACTCCCCAGATGTTGGATCACTATTTATTGTTGGCGGCGCTGAATCTCTTAAACCAGCTAATTCATCCATAATAAATGGAGACCAAATTATCATTGGAGTTTTTCCAGCAAAATACAATTCTCTTGATTGCTTCCAATATAATTCTCCTGGAGGACTTGCATTTGCAATAACTTTATAAAACTCTAAAGAAGCTTTTAACTTTTTGCCTTGTTTTCTTATTGCGCCTTTTTTAACAACATTTACTCCATTTGCTAAAAGAACATGTTCTAAAACCTGACTCATAAAGTTTTCGTCAGTTTTTGTTGCAGCAACAAATCCAAACATTCCATCACCAGAAAGTGCTTCAACTGCTTTAGTAATATTTTCATAGCTTGTTGGTGGTGCAAGACCTGCTTTTTCAAATAAGTCTTTTCTATAAACGACCATTTGCGTCCAACCATCAACTGGTACAGCGGCTATTTTTGATCCTTTTTTAGCCATATTTAAAGCACCTGGCGCAAAAGTTTTTTTGCCAAGTTCTTTAACAACTGCATTATTAGCATCTACATCTAATATTCCAGCTTCTGCCCAAGGTAGTACATACTGTAATGTATGATAGATTACATCAGGTAGATCACCAGCTGCAGCTGCTGCAGTTGCTCTTGTTCCTAAATCTTTTTCTTCTACAGGAATAACTTCAACTTTGATGCCAGTTTTAGCTTCAAAATCTTTAGCCATTGCCTCTTGTTTAGCCATTCTAGCTGGCTGAACTTCTGTAGTCCAAAAAGTGATGTCTGCGTAACTAATATTTGAAATTAGAAATATAAGCGTACAGACGGTTATTATTGTTTTTTTAATCATTGATTCCCCTCTTTTCGTTGATTAATAATTTAAATGTATCAGCGAGAGAAATGAATGACAATAAGTTAAAAAAGTCTACTCTAATCAAAAAGTCAATAAATATAATATTTTTTAAATCAAAAATTTTTTATTTTTTAGAATTGCTCTAATCATTTTGAACATTAAAGGAATTTTTTTTGAATTAAATTTTTTTAGAATAAATGGCGCAATTTCTCTCACAAGTTGTTCGCCTTCTACTGTATCATTTACCATAAACTTTTTTTTAGCACTTTTGAAAGTAAAACCTTGCCCTAAATAGTTTCCCATTTTGCTATTTCTTCCACCTGCAGCGCTTACATACAGGTCTCCAACTCCTGCTAGACTTAAAACTGTTTCTTCTTTTCCTTTTAACTGTCTAGTTATGTATTTCATTTCTGATAGTGATTTTTGAAATAGACTTGAAGATTTATTCAAACTTAAACCAGAGCCAATTATCATAGAATAAATATTTTTTATTGCTGAACATATTTCAACACCAATTACATCTTTAGAGTATTCTATTAAATAATATTTATTTGAAATCATTTTACCTAACAATTTTGCAATTTTAATGTTTTTGTTAGCTATAATTACACTCGTTTGACTTTTTCTTGCCAATTCTTTAGCTAAACAAGGTCCCTTCAAAACTGATACATTTAGTTTAGGAATATTTTTTAAAAGAGTTTGAGAAATAGTTGTAATTTTTTTATTTTTCTTTTCATATTTGAGACCTTTTGTAAGAACTAAAACTGGAGATTTTATTTTATACTTTTTTAATTCTCTACTAACAAAATTAATACCTGATAAACTTAATGCAATAACAATAAGATCATATTTTTCAAAAAATAATTCCTTGGAATATTTTTTAAATATTAGTTTTTTTGAAAGATTAATTTTTAAACCTGAATGAAATTTATTTTTTGATGATAAATTTTTAATAAATCTTTGGCTATATGGTTCTGTAATAAATACTTTATTATTATTATCTATACATGGAACAGAGAATGCTGACCCCATAGCTCCACCTCCAATAATTAGAATTTTTTTCATAAATAAATTCACTAAAAATAAACTATTTATTAATAACAAGTAAATTTAAAGAAAAAATAGTTTTATTTTTTTTGATTTGTTTAATAAGATAAACTTTTAAAATTATACAGTTTATATGAATAAAATAGCAATAATTGGTGCTGGGCCTTGTGGTTTATCAATGTTAAGAGCCTTTGAACATGCTGAGCAAAAGGGAGAAAAAATTCCAGAAATCGTATGTTTTGAAAAACAAGATGATTGGGGAGGACTATGGAACTACAGTTGGAGAACTGGTTCAGATCAATATGGCGATCCAGTACCCAACAGTATGTATAGATATTTATGGTCAAATGGACCAAAAGAATGTTTGGAATTTGCAGATTATTCTTTTGACGAGCATTTTGGAAAACCTATTCCATCTTTTCCACCTAGAGAAGTATTATATAATTATATAATTGGAAGAGTAAGTAAAGGAAACATTAAAAGCAAAATTAAATTTAGCACAAGTGTAAAGAGTGTAAATTATAATTCAGATAAATTTGAAGTTATTTATCAAGATAAAACTAATAATAAAATTTTGTCTGACAAGTTTGATTATGTAATTGTTTCAACCGGACATTTTTCAGTGCCATTTATTCCTGAATACAAGGGTATGAGTTCTTTTCCAGGAAGAATAATGCATTCTCATGATTTCAGAGATGCTGAAGAATTTAGAGATAAAAATGTGATAGTGCTTGGAAGCAGTTATTCAGCTGAAGATGTTGCTCTACAATGTAATAAATATGGAGCTAAAAGTGTAACCATAGGTTATAGACATAATCCAATGGGTTTTAAATGGCCTGCTGGTATGAAAGAAGTTTACTATCTAGATAGATTAGACGGTAACAAAGCGATTTTTAAAGATGGTACAGAACAAGAAGCAGATGTAATTATATTATGCACTGGCTACCTGCATCATTTTCCATTTTTGAGCGAAAAACTAAGTCTCAAAACTCACAACAGATTATATCCACCAAAATTATACAAAGGAGTAGTTTGGCAAGAAAATCACAAGCTAATGTACCTAGGCATGCAGGATCAATTTCATACTTTTAATATGTTTGATTGCCAAGCATGGTTCGCAAGGGATGTGATAATGAATAAAATTAAAATTCCAAATGATAGTGAAATAGAAAAAGATATTTCTAAATGGGTTTCTATGGAAGAAAAATTAGAAAATCCAGATCAAATGATCGATTTTCAAACTGAGTATACTAAAGAGCTTTATGATATGTCAGATTACCCAAAAATTGATTTTGAGTTGATAAGAAAACATTTTAAAGATTGGGAACATCATAAAATGGATGATATTTCAACTTATAGAAATAAATCTTTTTCATCACCCGTGACTGGATCCATAGCCCCTGTTCATCACACACCTTGGTCATCTGCGATGGATGACTCTATGGATACTTTTTTAAAATAATAGAATTTACAATAAAGTTTTCTCGACTGAGAGTTTCCACCCATTCAATAGTTTTTTTCTCAATGTCGAACTTAGTTTAGGTTTAAAGGTTTTATCTTTTTTCCATTTTCTCTTTATTTGATCCAATGATTTAAATATTCCTATTTGGAATCCAGCAAATAAAGCAACTCCAAGTGCTGTGGTTTCCAAAACTTTGGGTCTTTCTGCTTTAATATCAATAATATTTGCCAAAAACTGTGAAAACCAGTTATTTTCGGCCATGCCTCCATCAATTTTTACTATTTTAGGTTTTAATCCATCTTTTCTAATGGCATTAAATAGATCATAGCTTTGGTATGCCACAGATTCTAGAACTGCTCTTACTAGGGTTTTCCAATCACTATCTCTAGTTAATCCAGTTATAACTCCTCTTGCGTCAGGTCTCCAGTATGGAGCTCCCAGTCCACTAAAAGCTGGTACGACGTAGACACCTTCATTATTTTTTTTTGATTTAGCAATTTGATCTGTGTCGGAAGCATTATTAATTAATTTTAACTTATCTCTTAACCATTGAACACCTGCTCCAGCGATAAAAATTGAACCTTCGAGAGCAAAAGTATTTTTTCCGTTTAATCTGTAACAAATTGTGGTTAATAATTTATTTTTTGAAAAAATTTTTTTTGACCCAGTATTCATTATTACAAAAGCACCTGTGCCATAAGTACTTTTAATTGAGCCTTTTTTAAAACAAGATTGTCCTACTGCTGCAGCTTGTTGATCACCCAAAACCGCAGATATAGGAATTTCATATCCAACTATTTTTTTATTTGTTGATCCAAAATTATCCGCTGAATTTTTTACATTAGGTAAAATACTTTTTGAGATATTGAGCTTTTTTAAAATTTCTTTGTCCCAGGTGTTATTATTTATATTATACAACATTGTTCTACTTGCATTTGTTGCCTCTGTTAAATGATGTTGTCCGTTAGTTAGTTTCCAAATTAAGAAAGTATCAACAGTGCCAAATAATAAATTATTAGATTTTTGAAGTTTCTTTGAAATTTTTACGTTTTCTAAGATCCATTTAATTTTAGTAGCTGAAAAATATGGATCAATAAATAAACCAGTTTTTCTTCTAAAAATATTTTCATATTTTTTTTGCTTAAGCTTTTCACAGTACTCATGAGTTCTTCTATCTTGCCAAACAATTGCATTGTATACTGGTTTACCCGTTTTCTTGTTCCATAGAATTGTAGTCTCTCTCTGGTTGGTTATCCCAATACTTAATATTTTACCTTTTAGTAGAGATGCTTTTTTAATTACTTTTTTTAAAGCTTTAAGAGTTGTTAACCAAATTTCATTTGGATTATGCTCTACCCATCCATTTTTTGGAAAGTATTGATTAAATTCAAACTGAGATGTAAATTTTATATTGCCATCTAAATCAAAGAGAATTGCTCTAGACGATGTTGTACCTTGGTCGATAGCAACAAGAAATTTTTTCACAATTTTAGTCTATACCTAGATGTTTTTTTCTTTGTCCTACCCAAGTTCTAATTAAGTTGTCAAAAATTAGTCCAATAAATGCAACACAAATTCCGAGTGTTAATCCAATACCTGCCCCTTTTTTATCTGACAGAGCTTTTAGAATGTACTGACCTAAATCTTCAGTTCCAATAAAAGCACCAATAATCACCATAAATAATGCAAAAACTATTGTTTGATTAAGCCCCAACATCATGTGTGGAAATGCTAATGGAAATTCTATTTTAAATAGTCTTTGAAACTTTGTGACACCTGACATCGTTGCAGCATCATGTAGTCCAGCTGGAACACTTCTAAGACCCTCAATTGTGTATCTTGTTGCTGGTATCGTAGCATAAACTATTACAGCAATTAAAACTGAAGTATCTGTAATTCCAAAAAGCATCATCACAGGAATTAAATATACAAAAGATGGAAAAGTTTGAAATATATCACAAACATTTAACATAAAGTTTGTAGAATGTTTATTTTGAAAACATAAAGTTCCAACAGTAAATCCAATTGTGCAAGATACTAGTACACCAAATGTAGCCATGTATGTGGTTACTAATGCTCTATCCCACCATGGGCTTAGAGCTATAAATAAAGTTAAACCACAAACAACTAAAGCAGATCTAACTCCACCAATTAAATATCCAGCTCCAACGACTAGAACTAATGTGGCTACGGCTGGCATTCTCAAATATAAAGCTCTCATCGGTTGGAGTACATCAACAATTAGCCAAGTATTAAATGCTTTTATATATACAAAGAAAGTATCAAATATCCAGTCAACACCTTTATTCCAAAAGTCTGCTGTCGATATTCCTTTATTATGCGGAACTTCAAATAAATAATTATACCCGTCTTTAAAATAAATTGATCCAAAGTAAGCTAATAGAATACCTATTATTACTATAATTCCAAAGAATAACGAATTTTTATTTCGTTGAAAAAAATTTAAATTACCAAAATAATCAACCTGTTTATTTGCCCAAGCTAAAGACATCTTATCTAATAAAATCGCAATCAAACTAATACAAAGACCTGCCTCTAATGCTAATCCAATATTCAACTGATTTAGAGCTAATAATAAATTAAAACCTAAACCTTTTGCTCCTATAAATGCAGAGATAACTGCCATAGAAAAACACACCATTATAACTTGGTTAACTCCTATTAAAATATCTCTTCTCGCTGTTGGAATTAATACTTTTGACATTAGTTGCCAGTTGCTACATCCACTCATTCTACCAGCTTCAATTACCTCTGGGGGGACAGCCCTTAAACCTAATAAAGTTAATAGTATCATTGGTGGCACAGCAACAATCATTGTTATAATTACTGCAGCATGGTCTCCTACCCCAAAAAGAACTAGTGCAGGAACTAATACCGCATACTGGGGCATTGTCTGCATAACTAAAAGTATTGGATAAAGGGCTTTTTCTACTCTTTTGCTTTTGTATGCCGCAACACCCAAACCTAAACCAAAAATAAATGAAAGAGGTGCTGCAACTAATATAAAAGAAAGTGTTTGCATAGACGGTTTCCATTGTCCAAATATTGAAATGTAAGTCATTGATAAAAGTGCATATAAGGCCAATCCTTTACCTCCTAACTTATAAGCAAGTATCGCTGATCCTGCTGCTACAATAGTCCAAGGTAAGCCTGGTAATTCTGCCCAGGGATTAGCATCAATCCAATCCCAACTAGTAAAAGCAACAATTGTTTCAAGACCACCTAATAAAATCTCTCTAATTAATTCTATTAGAAAAGTCATAAATGCGGTTAGGTTTCTAGTTATTTGTAAAACTAAAGGTCGTGTCTTATATTCCTGCGTATCTTCATTCCAAAATTCCATTGGCATCCAATCATTCATTAAAAAGAATAATGAATCATTTATCCAAATTGGAAGCCATCCAAGTAATGGTGGCAATCTCCAGAAAACATCAAAAGCGTAATATCTAACCTCTTTACCTAGAAATACGAAGGCACTCTGATTAGGATCTTTTACAAATTCTGCTTGTCCTCTAATAAATTTATAAGTTTCAGGAACATCAATTGCAAAACATAGTGCAAAAAATACAGCTAATAAAAACAACCATTGAAACAATTTAGGATATTTTTTAAGTAATTCCATAATTTAATGATTATTTTTTCTTCCCCCAAAAACTGTATTAATAATTTTTGCAGGATTAATTGAACCTACAATATTATTTTTGCTATCTATTACAGCTACTGTTTTTTCTTGTGTTAATATTTTTTCAGCAACATTTTCAATAATCTCGTCTTTTGAAACTTTTATATCTCCCATGTCGTCAGATGTTATTTCATCCATTACATCTTTAATTAATAAAACTTTTTCTCTCGGTACTTCTTCTGTAAATTTTCTTACATATTCAGTAGCTGGATTTAAAACAATGTTCGCAGGTGTATCTAATTGCTCAATTATTCCATCTTTCATAATTGCAATTCGATCAGCTAGTTTTAAGGCTTCATCAAAATCATGAGTAATAAACATTATAGTTTTTTGTAATTTTTCTTGAAGTCTTAAAAATTCATCTTGCATTTCTTTCCTTATAAGTGGATCTAATGCAGAGAAAGGTTCGTCTAAGAACCATATATCTGGCTCAACTGCCAATGATCTCGCAATTCCAACCCTTTGTTGTTGCCCTCCAGATAACTCTCTTGGAAAATAATTTTCTCTTCCATCTAGACCAACAAGTTTGACCATATCCATTGCTTTATTAATACTATCTTCAGTTTTAATACCCTTAATTTGCAGAGGAAAAGCAATATTTTCTAAAACTGTTTTATGTGGAAGTAGCGCAAAACTTTGAAAAACCATTCCCATTTTATTTCTTCTTAAATCAATAAGTTCCTTGTTATTTAAATTAAGCAAGTCTTGACCTTCAATAAAAATTTTTCCACCAGTTGCGTCTGTTAATCTAGATATACACCTTAATAGTGTTGACTTACCTGATCCTGATAAACCCATTACAACTAACATTTCACCTTTAGATACCTCAAAAGAAGCATTGTTAACTCCTACAATACATCCATTTTCTTGAAATGTTTTTGCATCAACATTACCATTTGCTTCTTTGAGCATCCTTTCAGCGTTTGCTCCAAAGATTTTATAAACAGATTGACATTTAATTACTGGTTCAGACATAAATAATATTCAGGTTATACGAATTTAAGATAAAATAAAATCTCTATAATTTGTTACATTTCCTCCTTAAAAATTTTTAATAAAATAAACTCTTGTATCAATACCTGTACTTAAAAAACTCAAAGCTTCTCCACTTACTTTTACAGTTTCATCTACACCAACATTATTTCCACTTACAACAAAACCTGCAAAACATTTATTTTTTTCATCGTCCCATTTTACAAATGTTTCATCTATTTTATTTCCGTTAATTGTATAAATTTCATGAGCTCTAAAGTTTAGAAAATTCGCGCCCATAATTGCACGTTGAGGTATAAGCTTAGTTGCCTTACAAACAGCTTCATATAATTCATCAGATAATTTAAAATTGTCAGTGCCATCAAACGAAACCAAAACTCCTGAGGGAAGACTAGAAATTAGCTTATTAAGTTTTCTTTCTTGAGCTATTCTTTCTTCTTCAATTTTCATTTTGGCAACCAGTTCATCACCTTCACCAAAAATATTATTTAAAATAAAAAAAGTTAAAAAGATAAGAATAATTATACTAATTAATCCACCAAATTGTTTGACTGGCTCTGACAAAGTTTTAAAACTATTCTTGGAAACTTCCATTTTTCCAAATACCTGTTTTTTGTTTTCCATCTGACCAAGTAAAAGTGCCTTTACCGTTCATAAAACCATTGGCCCATTCACCTTCATATGTTGAACCATCAGGAAAAAATAAAATTCCTATACCGTTCCACTGACTTTCTTTAAATTCACCTTTGTAAATATATCCATTCGGCCATGTTTCAGTTCCTTTGCCATGTTTTTTCGTAGCTACCCATTCACCTTCATAAGTTGTTTTATCTGTGTAAACCCACTTACCATAACCATTTTCACAATTTCCCTCTTTACACCCTGTACTTCTTGCAAATGCTAAAGAAGTGATTAATGACGAAAAAAGTATAAAAAATAAAAGCTTTTTCATGGAAATATAT
>CACASS010000015.1 GCA_902535275.1 uncultured Pelagibacteraceae bacterium | reverse complement strand
CTTTCTTTTCTCCTTTAAAGATAATTTTGCTTTTTTCATTACACTTGAGTCTTTAAAAGATTTTCCACTGTATCTTTTTGACATTTATAATCTCACTCCTGCTCCTTTTAAAAACTTTGCTTTCTCGTCAAGTGGTAGTCTTGGACTTGCAGGAAGATCTAAATTATCAAATTTTTTGATTTTATACTTTTCAAGACCAACTAGTGCAATCATGGCTGCATTATCACCACATAATTTTGGATCAGGGAAAATTGGTCTAAAATCATTCTTCTTACATACTTTTATTAATTTTTTTCTAATACCCTTATTGGCAGCAACACCTCCAGCGATTACAAAAGTTTTATTTTTATTTTTGTTGGTCTTTTTGAACTCATCAAATGCTATTTGTGTTTTTACCTCTAAAATTTCCTCAATTGTTTTTTGAAAAGATGCTGCAAGATCATATTTTTCTTTTTTAGATTTTATAGAGCTTGATATCCTTAAAATTGCAGTTTTAAGACCTGCAAATGATAAATTACATCCACCTTTATTTATAATTGGTTTAGGAAGTTTAAATATATTTGCATCTCCCTGCTTTGCAAATCCTTCTAACTTTGGTCCTCCTGGAAATTCAATACCTAGGAGTTTCGCTGTCTTGTCAAATGCTTCTCCTAAAGCATCATCAATTGTTGTTCCTAATCTTTTATATTTTCCAAGTCCATTCACACTAAGATATTGTGTGTGTCCTCCTGAAATTAATAATAATAAATAGGGGAAATCTAAGATTGTACTAAGTTTTGGACTTAAGGCATGCCCTTCAAGATGGTTTACACCAATAAAAGGTATATTTAAGCTTGTAGCTAATGCTTTACCAAAATTTAAACCAACAGTAAGGCAAACAATTAAGCCTGGTCCATATGTTGAAGCAATTGCAGAAACATCATTTAAATTCACACCGCTTTCATTAATTGCTTTTTTTGCAATTAAATCAATTTTTTCAACATGAGATCGTGCTGCAAGTTCAGGAACCACACCTCCAAATTCTTTATGAATATTAAATTGACTTGAAACTACATTAGATAATATTTTTATCTTACCGTTTTTATCTTCTTCTATGATTGATACTGCTGTTTCATCGCAACTTGTCTCAATTCCAAGGATTATTTTTTTTTCATTCATAAATATTTATAATTAATACAATTAAACTATAAGAATGTAATAAAAATAAGAATTATGAAAAGGGATAAAATTATTATTGGTACACGAGCAAGTCAGTTAGCTCAAATTTATACCGAAAAAGTGGTAAACGATCTTAAAAAAGTTTCATCGACCTACTTAGAAATAAAAAAAATAGTCACAAGTGGAGATGAAAACCAAAAGGATAGGCTGTCAAACATTGGAGGAAAAGGATTATTTTCAAAAAAAATTGAAATAGAATTAATTAATAATAATATTGATATAGCTGTACACGCTTTAAAAGATATGCCATCAATTGAAACAGAAGGGCTAATAACAAATTTTTATTTAAGAAGAAATTCGCCCAATGAAATTTTTATTAGCAAAGACAATATAAATTTTCTAGACCTTAAACCTAATTCGATTATAGGCACTTCTTCTTACAGAAGGGAATACCAATTAAAAAGTATTAGATCAGATCTGAAATATAAATTGATAAGAGGAAATGTGGATACTAGGATAAAGAAATTAGAGAATGGAGCTTATGATGCAATTTTACTTTCTAAAGCTGGTATTGAAGCTTTAGGTTTGACAAATAAAATTACACATGAATTTAATACTGAAGAATTAATACCCTGTGCTGGACAGGGTATTATCGCCATACAGTGTAGAGAAAACGATCAAGAAATAATTAATATCTTAGAAAAGATTA
The DNA here is from genome assembly GCA_902535275.1 of uncultured Pelagibacteraceae bacterium. Lineage (GTDB taxonomy): Bacteria > Pseudomonadota > Alphaproteobacteria > Pelagibacterales > Pelagibacteraceae > Pelagibacter. The sequence goes on along the minus strand of CACASS010000015.1, from coordinate 21,067 downwards.
ATGATGATCAGTCCAGAATTATTGCAAATGCTGAAAGAAAAATCTTAAAAATACTCGAGGGTGACTGCGATACTGCAGTTGGTGTGTATGCAAAGATTGATAAAGATCTTGTAAATATAAAAGCTGAACTTTTTTCAGTAGATGGCAAACAAAGATTTTTTGTTGAAGAAAGTGAAAATAAAAGAATGGTTAAAGATTTAAGTATTAAGATTGGAGAAAAATTAAAATTAGAGTCAAAGGGATCTTATAAAAGGTAAAATGCATATTTTATTAACAAGACCATTAGAGGATAGTAAAGAATTAATATTAAAATTTAGTTCTTTAGGACATAAAGTTTCTCATTTACCTGTAATAAAAGTTGAACCAATTAAATATGATGAACCTGACTATAGCCAATTTAAGGGAATAATATTTACAAGTTCAAATGCGATTAAGAATTTAGAATTAAATAAAGTTGATAAAAAAATTGAATGTTATTGTGTTGGCTCTGCAACAGAAAAAGTTGCAAAGGTAAACGGTTTTCAAAATATTATTTCTGCAGAAGGAAACGTAAATAATTTGAAAGAATTAATATTACAAAACTTCGACGTAAAGAATGGATCACTTCTTTACGTAAGTGGTGAGATAGTTTCTAGTAGGTTAGATAAAGATCTAATTTCTGAAGGTTATTCTTTAAAGAGATTGATTAACTATACGGTTTTATCAACTCAAGAAATAAAAGAGGAATTTAGAGCACAATTAAAAGCCTCAATCCCTGATATAATTTATGTTTACTCAGAAAATAGCGCTAAGAGTTTATTAAATTTACTTAAAAAATATGATCTTTTAGACAGTTGGATGGATACTAATTTGATGTGCATGGGGGAAAAAGCATCAGCAATTTTAAATGAGATCAAGTGGAAAAAAATTTTTCTATTTAACTCTGGTGAAGAAGAGTTTTTGCTATATAAAATTTAGCCATGGGTGTTTTTGAGAATTTTTCAGGACTTTTTTTGTCTGTATGGCAAAAGGGAATTTTAGGCGTAAACTTTGTTGAGATCTTAATAGGTCTTGGAATATTCTTTATATTCTTAGTTTTTAGAGGGTTGATTAGCAAATTAATCATTAAAAAATTAGAACTAATTACTAAAAGAACTACAAATAAACTTGATGATACCTTCGTTAAGGCAATGGAGGGGCCAGCTAGATTTCTTCCAATTGTTCTTGGAGTATTTTTTGCAAGTTACTATATGTCTTTTGCAGAAGATACGAGGTTATTTTTAGATAACGTAAATAGAACGTTGATTACGATTTTACTTTTTTGGATTATTCATCAAATTATTGAACCAATTTCCTATATACTAAGTGGATTTGATAAGATTTTAACTAGAGAACTAATTGGTTGGATTATCAAATCATTAAAAATTTTAATTTTAATCTTAGGAGCTGCAGCTGTTTTAGAATTATGGGGAATTAAAATTGGTCCAATTATTGCAGGTCTTGGTTTATTCGGTGTTGCAGTTGCTTTAGGAGCACAAGATTTATTCAAAAATTTAATATCAGGAATTTTAGTACTTGTTGAAAAAAGATTTAAAATGGGTGATTGGATCGAAGTTGAAGGAATAATTGAGGGTGTAGTTGAAAAAATAGGTTTTAGATCAACTGTTATAAGAAAATTTGATAAGTCTTTGGCAATTATTCCAAATTTCCAGTTTGCAGAAAATGCTGTAATTAATAAAAGCCAAATAACAAATTGGAGAATTAGTTGGACGATAACACTTCAGTATGACTCTACCGTTGAACAATTAAAAACTATACGAAATGAGATAGAGGATTTTATAAATAGTTCAGAAGATTATGATATTAAAGTTGGTGTTTCTGTTAGGGTCGATAAATTTGCTGATAGCTCAATAGATATGTATGTAAGATGTTATACAAAAACAAATAGTTGGAACGAAATGTTGTTGGTTAAAGAAAGGCTGGCAATTAAAATTAAAGAAATTGTTGAGGGTAATAAAGCATCTTTTGCTTTCCCAAGCACTTCAGTATATGTAGAAAAGAAATGATAGCTATTTTTTACTTAGCTTTACAATTATTAAAATTGTATTCTTATGTAGTAATCGCTAACGTTGTTATAAGTTGGTTAATAGCTTTTAATGTCTTAAATACTTCAAATAGATTTGTTTATTCAATATTGGAGTTTACTTACAAGCTTACTGATCCAATACTTAATAAAATAAGGGGTTTTTTGCCAAGTCTAGGTGCTTTTGATATATCACCTATCATTCTTCTTTTGTTGATCTGGTTTGTAGAAATGTGTATGAAACTCTACTTAGCACCACTTATTTTTTAATAATCATGATTTTAATAGACGGAAAAAAACAATCTGCAGAACTAAGAGAAGAATTAAAAACAGAAGTTGATGGCCTGAGAGAAAAATATAACAAAGTTCCAGGTCTTACAGTAATCTTAATCGGAGATTTGGCTCCAAGTCAGATTTATGTAAGAAATAAAGAAAAATCAGCAACACAGGTAGGCTTAAAATCTGAAGTAATTAAATACCCAGATACTGTAGATGAAAAAACAGTCTTAGATAAAATTGAAGAACTTAATAAAGATGAAACTGTTTCAGGAATTTTAGTTCAATTGCCACTTCCAAAACACATTAATAAGCAACACGTTATAGAAACTATATCACCACATAAAGATGTTGATGGTTTACATCCTATGAATGTTGGTAACCTTTCATCTGGATATCAAGGTTCAATTCCTTGTACACCTCTTGGGTGTTACTATTTATTAAAAAAAATAGAACCTAACTTAACGGGGAAAAAAGCTGTAATGATTGGGCGGTCAAACTTGAATGGTAAAGCGATGGCACAGCTATTACTTCAAGAAGATTGTACAGTGACAATTACTCACTCAAAAACTAAAGACCTTCAGCATGAATGTTTAGAGGCAGATGTTATTGTTGCTGCAGTTGGGATTCCTGAACTTATAAAAGGTAATTGGGTGAAAAAAGATGCAATTGTTATTGATGTTGGAATAAACAAAACAAAAAATGGTTTGGTAGGTGATGTTGATTTTGAAGAGGTTTCAAAAGTTGCAAAAGCTTTAACCCCAGTTCCAGGTGGGGTTGGACCAATGACAATTGCTTGTTTGTTAAAAAATACAATTGAGTGTTTCAAAAGAACCTTAAACAACTAAAGATTATTGCCAAAGTTAACAATTTTAATTGTTATATTTTTTATCTATAATTCTTTTACATTAGCTATGGAAAAAACACCTTATCATCATTTACCTGACGGTAGTTTTAGAAACCCAGAGGGCTCGCCTGAGAGAAATTCTAATTTCAAATGGTCCTTTAAAGTATTCAACAAAGAAAAGAAAAAACTTAATATGTCTGTTCCCAAGGATCATGTCATTGATAAACAAAGAGTTCTTTCAAATTTAGAAAATTTAAAAAATGATGATTATGTCGGTTGGATTGGACATGCAACTTTCTTAATAAAGCTTGGAAATACAACAATTATAACTGATCCTGTTTTTTCAAAAAATGCAGGCCCACTAATTTTTGGTCCAAAAAGATATATTAAAACAGCCCTAGATTTAAATGAAATTCCCAAGACAGATTTATTTCTTCTAACTCATAATCATTACGATCATCAAGATATGACTACAATTAGAAGATTTCCTTTTAAGGATGCAAAAGTTTTACTTCCTCTAAAGCTTGGAAAGTATTTCATGCGAAATAGCTACAAAGATGTGAAGGAAATGGATTGGTATGATGAAATTAAAGTTAATGAAGAGCTTAAAGTAACATTGTTACCAGCAGTTCACTGGTCAAAAAGAAGCTTAACAGATACAAATAAAACTTTATGGGGAAACTTTTTAATTGAGTACAAGGATAAAAAGATACTCTTTGCTTGTGACACTGGAGTTGGAAATATTTATAAAGAGTTAGGTGAAAAATATGGACCTATTGATTTAACGCTTATTAACATTGGGGCCTATAATTTTTATCCATTATCACCTAATAAAGATAAATCCTCCTACCATACCAACCCTGAAGAGGCTTTAAGTATTGCAAGAGACCTTAAAAGTAAAAAAGTTTTAGGGATGCACTGGGGTACTTTTGTTTTATCTTTGGAGCCAATAATGGAGCCACCAATAAGATTTAAAGATAATGCAGAAAAATATGGTTTTAAAAAAGAAGATGCAATTATTTTTAAAATTGGTGAATTTCAGTCTTTAAAAAATTTAGGAATTTAACAACAGCCGCAAGTTTTCTTTGGCTTACTTTTTTCTGCTTTTAATAATTTTTCTTCAGCTTTTTCTATTTCTTGCTCTCTTGCACTTTCTTCTAAAGCAGTTTTTTCTTGCAATAGCTTGTTTTCAAAATATGCGTAAAGAGAGTTAAAGCCTAGCTTAGAAGCTTTTTTTTCTTCGTAGTTTCTTCTTCCCTTTAAATTTTCAATTAATTCTAATATTTGTGGGTTTTGCATATTATTTTTATCTCATAAATTAAAATAATTTCAATTACAATTTATTCAAGGTTTTCAACAATTTTAGGAATATATTTTTTAAAGTTAAAAAAACCTTTGTTACAAAACTTCCATGAATTTTGATCTAATTTTCTATAAAGAAACTCGATATTTTTTAGCGAGTTTTGATTTATGTAATCTAAATTTTCTCCAACAGTTGGATAAAGGCAGTAACAACTTTCTAAGTTTTTTATTTCGTTTATATCAACAATCTCACAATTAATTGATTTTTCCTCTAACCTTTTCTTTTGTTCCTTAATCAAACTATCTTTAAAATTCACTACATTTTCACTGAGTTTAATATTTCTATTTTCATTTTTATTATTAACAAGAAGAATTTTTTTGAATTTTTGAATTGTAAAGTCAGTGATTTCCAATGCTAAGTTATTTTCAAAAACTAGTAAGTTTTTCTCTTCAATATTTATTGGATTTTCAAAAGTTTTATGAAGAATAGTATAATTTTTATCACTTATTATTGGGGGTGCATTTTCGTTAAGTTTTATACTTTCAAATCTATTATTAGTGAATTTTTTAATGTTCCATTCACTTGCAAGATAATGTTTTCCTTGAGTTTGAATACCTGCGACCCAACGCCAACCTAAAGTATTTGATGCAGTATCACCATCATACAAGTGTTGCATAAAAAATTCTGCACCAAGTTGCCAAGGTAGGTCTAGTGTAAATATCCAAATGCTCGCAAACCACATTCTGGTATGATTATGCAAATAATTATAAGTCTTTAATTCATTTACCCACTCATTAAAACATTCAATTGATGTGTTGCCCTCAATGGCATTTAAGTAACTTTTATTATCTTTAAACTGTTCTTTTATTCTTTTTAAATCTAATAAATAATCATCCCATACTCCAGATCGTAGTTCCATCCATCCTTTCCAATAAGTTCTCCATAGAACTTCTTGAATAAATTTTTCATTTTTTGAAAAAGAAAATTTTTCCAGTGACTTACTAATCACCTCCTTTTCATTAATTACCCCGTGTGTTATGTATGGTGATAGACAAGATGTATTTGATCTTTTATTGGGACCAAAATCAAAATTTCTTAATTTTGGGTATTCTCCAAGATTATTTTTAATAAAATTATCTAGGTTCTCAATAGCCGAAGCTCTTGTAGTTCTAAATTCCATTTTTTTATTATCTTAATTTTCTTTTATGAAAGTTAATAAATCTTTCTACATTTGATTTATTAAAAGTTTTATTTTCTTCGAAAGAAACTTTTTTCATCGAGTAAGCATTACTGGAAGTTTGTCTTGATTGAATTGTAATATTACCTTTATAAAGTTTGAGTTTTACTAATCCATTTACTTTATTTCTCTTTGAATCAATAATTTTTTGTAGTTTAAATCTTTCCTTTGAATACCAATAGCCATTGTAAACAAGTTCTGCATACCTTGGCATAATTTCATCTTTTTTATGCATTGTGTTTTTATCTAAAGTTACAGATTCAATAGCTCTGTGAGCCACAAGCAATAATGTTCCTCCAGGAGTTTCATAAACTCCTCTAGACTTTATTCCAATAAATCTATTCTCGACTAAATCCACTCTTCCTATTCCATTTCTTCCAGCTAATAGATTCAATTTATCCAAAACTTTTGCTGGAGATAATTTTTTTCCATTTAGACCAACAGGGTCACCATTTTTGTAATTAATAGTAATAAAGCTTGGTTTATTTGGAGCCTTTTCAGGAGAAGTTGTTCTTTGAAAAATAAATTCAGGTGCAGAATTTTTAGGATTTTCTAAAACTTTTCCCTCTGTTGAAGTATGAAATAAATTATCATCAACTGAGAACGGTGGTGCTCCCTTTTTATCCTTAGGGATTGTTATTCCATGTTTTTTTGCATAATTGATAAGATCTGTTCTTGATTTTAATTTCCATATTCTCCATGGAGCAATTATTTTAATTTTAGGACCAAAGTAATGATATCCAAGTTCAAATCTCACCTGATCATTTCCTTTTCCTGTTGAACCATGTGAGACAGCATAAGCATTAAATTTTTTAGCTATTCTAATTTGATCTTTTGCAATTAGTGGTCTTGCAATAGATGTCCCTAATAAATAAACACCTTCATAAAGAGCATGACCTCTTATCATAGGATACACATAATCCTTTACAAAAATGTTTTTTAGATCTTGAATTATTATTTTTTTAACTCCCAATTTTTTTGCATTCTTTATTATTTTTTTTCTATCTATTTCCTGCCCGACATCAGCAGTGTAAGCAATCACTTCAGCATCATAATTTTCCTGAAGCCATTTAAGAATGATAGACGTATCCAAACCACCTGAATAGGCGAGTACAATCTTCTTTTGTTTTTTCATTTAAGTGCAGCTTTTTTTTGCAGCGTTATAAGCTTTGGTAAATCCCATTAATGAATAGTCATCTGTAGTTCTTGTGCCACTTTGTTTGTAGGCTGTTATCATTAATCTAGATGCCTTTTTCATTCTTTTAATTATTTTTTGTTCTGTTTTTCCACTAGAAATCCAAGCAAATTTATTTTGTGGTAGGTCAAACTCAAATTTTGATTTACCAGATGTAGCTAAAATTGCATTTTGTGAATTAAAGTCATAACCAGAAGTTATGCTTACTTCATCAGAAATCTTATCCTCAGGTCTAAAGGATACAAATAATCTTGCTTCTCTATTGCTTGCCTTAGGAGACTGGCTTACTGGTATAGAATAAGCAAAACAGATTTTTCCAGTTTCATTAAAAACTGCAACAGCATTCCAATCTTTAAAAGTTCCTAACTTTGTTAAGTCTTCTGACTGGACAGATGTCATTAGAAATATTGTCAATATAAGTGTTTTTAAAAATAATTTTTTAATTATGGACATGGATTAGGATATTTTTTTTGTACATTATTAATTTCTTTTATTACTTCACTATCAAGATTCACTTTTACACTTTCTACGTTAGTTTTCAACTGCTCCATAGTTGTTGCTCCAATAATTACACTAGTCATAAAGTCTTGAACTTCACAGAATTTTATAGACATTTGACTCATATCAAGGTCAAATTTTTGACTAATTTTGTAATAATCTTCAACAGCCTCTTCCATATTTGGTTTTCTGTATCTTGTCCAAAAATCAAAATCTCTTTCCATTCTTGATCCTTTTGGAAATTTTTTATTTCTATATTTGCCTGTTAAATAACCACTGGCTAAAGGTGAATAAGATAAACATCCTATATTTTCTCTTATAGATACTTCTGCTAAACCAACTTCATAAGATCTATTTAATAAACTGTATGGATTTTGAATTGACATCATTCTTGGTAGATCTTTATCTTTAGCAAGTTGAAGATAATTCATAACTCCCCATGGAGTTTCATTTGACAAACCAACATACCTAATTTTGCCTTCCTCAATAAATTTTTTTAAATTTTCCAAAACATCTTCAAATTTATTCCAGTCATTTTCTTTGTGCTTGTAACCCAATCTTCCAAAGTTATTTACGTTTCTTTCAGGCCAATGTAGTTGATAAAGATCAATATAATCAGTTTTTAATCTCTTTAGACTTCCATGAAGAGCATTTTCTAAGTTTTTGCCAGTAAAACTATTTTCTCCATTTCTCATATATTTTCTGCTAGGACCACCCACTTTGGACGCCAGTATTACGTCTTTTCTTTTTTTTGTTTTTTCAAACCAATTTCCAATTATAGTTTCTGTATGACCATATGTTTCTGCTTTAGGAGGCACTGCATACAACTCAGCTGTATCCCAAAAATTTACTCCATTATCTAAAGAGTAATCCATTTGTTCAAATGCTTCATTTTGGGTATTTTGTTCACCCCAAGTCATTGTTCCAAGACAAATTGTACTTACATTTAGCTCAGTATTTCCTAGTTTTTTGTAATTCATAATTTATTGAGTATTTGTTACATTTATTTTGACGACTTGAAAATCTTAATAAAAAATCTTATATAAATAATATGGAATTCAATAAAGATAATATTTTAAATAAAGCAACAACAGCCAAACAAACTGTTGTTATGGATGAAGGTTTAAGAGCCTACATGCTTAAAGTTTACAACTATATGGCAACTGGCGTTTTACTTACTGGAATAATAGCACTTTTATCATTTAAAATGTCTGTTGTAACAGATCCGAACGGAGCAATTGTTGGATTAACAGAATTTGGAAACGCAATTTATTTATCAGGTTTAAAATGGATTGTAATGTTAGCTCCATTAGGAATTGTCTTTTATATGAGTTTTGGAATTAATAAAATGAGTGCTTCAAGAGCTCAGACAACTTTCTGGGTATTTGCTGCATTAATGGGATTATCTCTTTCTTCAATTTTATTAGTTTACACAGGTTTAAGTGTAACAAGAGTATTCTTTATTTCTTCAGCAACATTTGGAGCAATGAGTATCTATGGTTACACAACAAAAAGAGATTTAACTAAGATGGGATCTTTTTTAATGATGGGTTTGATAGGAATTATAATTGCATCTGTTGTAAATATATTCCTAAAATCATCAATGATGTATTTTGCAATATCAATAATTGGTGTTTTAGTATTTGTTGGTTTAACTGCATACGATACACAAAAAATTAAAAACATGTATGCTGCATCTGACAGCGGTGAATTAATGGGTAAAAAAGCTGTTATGGGTGCTTTAACTTTATACTTAGACTTTATAAATCTATTTATAATGCTTTTAAGATTATTTGGTCAAAGAAGATAAAAACTAAATTTTTTTCCAATCAACTTTATTTAAGAGTATCTTAAGATCATATGAATTTTTTAGTATCTTACCGTTAGTATCTGTAATTAAATATTTAAGATTTTTGTTTGAAGGCTTAAAGTTTTTACAAATTTTATATATAGCTTTTTCAGCTGCGTTTTTAAAAACACTAAAACTTACCTGCTTTCCCGAAATAGAAAGACCATAGTCTTTCCAATTGCCCGAGGAAACCATTTTTGCATAAAGATCTAAAATAATTTTTAATTCAGTTCTCTCAAAAAAAAGTTTTTTATCTTCATCTTTATTCGTATTATTTACTACTAATTTTAAATTTCTATTCATTCAGTTTGTGTTTATTTATTAAACCTATTTGAAAAGCGGTAAAAATAAAGGTTATTGGCAACATTCCCCAAACTTTAAAGTTAACCCAAAATTCTTCTGATTGTGTTCTCCAAATTATTTCATTTAAAATCGCTAATCCAAAAAAGAAGTACGTCCATCTTTTATTTAAAATCTCCCATCCTTCATCACTTAAAGGCATTGATTTTCCAAGTAATTTTTTTAAAACTGGTTCATTCGTAAAGTATTTGCCAAACATTAAAGCAAGACCAAACAAAATATTTATTATTGTTGGCTTCATGTAAATAAATATAGGATCATCAAAATAAATTGTTAAACCACCAAACAATGTAATCAATATTCCGCTTATTAATGGTACCTTTGGAATTGTTTTTTCAACAATCCACATAATTAAAACTGCTATTATTGTTGCAACTATAAGTGGAGGTATTGCAACAATTAAATTTTTATCATTGTTATAATAAAAATAAAAAAATATTACCAAAGGCCCTAAATCAGTAACAAATTTTAAAACAGATTTATTCACTGCTACATAATAGCAGAATAATAAAACAATTATATTTTTTTTATTGATTTTTAATTTTAAATATCCATATTTATAATGTGACTGTTCAAAAAGGAAAATTTTCTATTGGAGATGTTGTAAAACATAAGCACTTCGACTTTAGAGGCGTAATTTATGATGTTGATTTTGAGTTTAATAATTCTGAGGAGTGGTATCAATCTATACCAAAAAACGTAAGACCTAGAAAAGACCAACCATTCTATCATTTGTTAGCTGAAAATGACGAAATCACCTACGAAGCATACGTTTCTGAGCAAAATTTATTAGTGGATGACTCTGATGAACCAATTAAACACCCTCTAATCAACGAGATATTCTCAGGGAAAAAAGGCTCCGGTTACTTTAAGCCTTCTAATTAAGCTAATTTACATTATTTAAACACATTTCGTGCAAATCTTCGTCACAGATTTTGTCTAAAGTAAATTATATTTTGACCAAGGATGCTTTAATCCCATTTATTTTATCTCCCTCTGCGTTCTTGGTCAGAATAACTCACCAGAAAAATTTTCATAATTTAAATTTGTGTTATAGATAACAGAAAATGTTTAAGTATTTAAAACCAAACAATTTATTAAAAATAATTAATAAAACACAAAAATTTGTATTTGTTATTTTTTTAGTAATTATAAGTATTGGCCTTGTTGAGGCTTTATTACTTTCTCCTGAAGATTATAAACAAAGCGATTCAGTGAGAATTATGTATGTCCATGTTCCGGCAGCTTGGATTTCTCTTGGAATTTTTTCTTTAATTGCTGTTTTGTCATTTGGTATTTTAGTTTTTAAAAATAAGAATCTTTCTTTAATAACAAAAAGCTTAGCACCATCTGGTTTTGTTTTTAACGTTATTGCTTTGGTTACAGGATCCATTTGGGGTAAACCTACTTGGGGAACCTGGTGGGCATGGGATGCAAGAATAACATCAATGTTATTACTTGCTTTTTTCTATTTAATGTTTCTTCTAAGTTGGAGGGTAACTGACAATGAGGAAAAAGCTGTAAAGATTAGTTCGTACATAGCAATAATTGGTTTAATAAATGTCCCAATAATCAAATTTTCTGTTGAATGGTGGTCAACATTGCACCAACCTTCTTCAGTAAATATTTTTACAGAAACTTCCATTCATGCTTCCATGCTGTTACCTTTAGGTATTATGACTGCGGCATTTGCACTTTTTTCGCTTTTGATATTTTTGATGAAATATAATACAGAACTGATAAAGATAAAGAATAAAGGATTAGATAGATTATGATTAACGAAGTTTTATACATGAATGGATATGGTCTCTATGTATGGTCTTCTTTTGCATTTACTTTTTCTTGTTTCTGTATTTTATATTCAGTAATCAAACTTCAACTTGTTAAAGAGCAAAAGAAATTCAAGGCTCGTTTTGAAAATTTAGACACTGATAAAATTGAAATAGCAAAAAAACAAGAGACATATAAAGAAATACTAGCTACTTCATCTGCATCTAAAATTTAATTTTTATTTTCATGTATGGTAAAAAAGTTAAATTAAGAGCCATCTTTATATTATCTATATTCTTTTCATTAATCTTAATTGTATTTTTAGTTTTTAAATCACTTGAGGAAAACGTTGTTTATTTTAAATCACCTACAGAAATAAAAAATTTAACAGAGTTGACATCAAAAAAAATAAGAGTTGGAGGAATGGTTAAAGAAAAATCAATTAATGTTAATCAGTCAGAAGTTAACTTTGTTATAACTGACTTTAAAAATGAATTAATCGTTAATTACAGTGGTTCCGTTCCAAATTTATTTGAAGAAGGAAAAGGAGTTGTGGCTGAAGGTTTTTTAAAAGATCGTAATTTTTTAACTGCGGTTAAAATATTGGCAAAACATGATGAAAATTATATGCCACCTGAGGTGAAAGAGGCATTAAAAGAGAGTAATTAATGCTAAACCAAATTGGAAATTATTCACTTTATATTGCTTTACTGTCATCTATTTTAATAATCATTCAATCTCCAATATTATTAAATCGAAATAATATAAATGTCAGTGGAAGAATTTTTTCACTAATTTCTATTCAATCATTAATGATTATAATAAGTTTCATTGCTCTTATAATAGCCTTTATAATCTCAGATTTTAGTAATGAGACAGTCTATACTAATTCTCATACCTCTAAACCTTTATTCTATAAAATCTCAGGAACATGGGGAAACCATGAGGGAAGTTTACTTCTTTGGTTATTAGTATTATCAATTTTTTTATTAATTTTTACAATTACTTCAAAAAATCTTTCAAACAAATATAGGATTCTTACTTTATTTTTTCAGGAAATAATAATTGCAGGATTTTTATTATTTATTCTTTTTACCTCAAATCCCTTTATGAGTTTATTCCCAATTCCAAACGAGGGAACTGGTTTAAATCCAATACTTCAAGACCCAGCATTAGCAATTCATCCACCAATATTATATTTAGGATATGTTGGAACATCTATTATTTTTTCTTCTTCACTCGCAGCCTTAATATCAGGTTCTGTAAATAAAACCTGGGCCAAGCATATAAAGAATTGGGTACTGGTTTCATGGATTTTTTTATCTATTGGAATTTTATTAGGATCTATATGGGCTTATTATGAACTAGGATGGGGAGGTTTTTGGTTTTGGGATCCAGTTGAAAATGTATCCCTTATGCCATGGTTTTGTTTAACGGCTTTATTTCACACTATTTTAATTTTGGAAAAAAGAGAAATGTTTCATTCCTGGGCAGTAATTTTATCAATTACAACTTTTTCATTAAGTATGAGTGGAACATTTTTAGTTAGATCTGGTATTTTAAATTCAATCCATACTTTTGCAAATGATCCATCAAGGGGTGTTTTTATTCTTTGTTTTTTATTTATATTAATTACGTTGTCTATTTTCATTTATTTTTTTTATCAAAACAAAATCAAAAACAATTTCACAAAAACTTATGTTGTTAGTAAAGAAACAGCTGTTCTAGTTAATAACTTGTTTATGATGTTTTTTTTATCAGTTGTCTTAATTGGCACGGTTTATCCAATATTTCTAGAAGTAGTAAATAATGATAAAATTTCAGTTGGTCCCCCCTTTTATCATAAATTAATTGTACCTTTTTTGATTCCTTTTTTAATTTTTATGGCAATTGGACCAAATTTAAATTGGATTAAAGATAAAATAAATAAAATTAATCTACAGCAGCTTTTATTTTTTATTTTATCAATAATTATTTCTTTTATTTTTTTAAAAAGAGTTGGAATTTCATATCTATTTTCACTCCCACTTTTTATTGCAAGTATTTTCCTTTTCTTAATTACTATTAAAGATTTTTCAGTAAAAAAAACAAATTTATCTCAAAAAATATCTCATTTCGGTTTTAGTTTGTTTATTTTAAGTGTTTTAGTCAATGGTGTTCTTGCAAAAGAGTACTCATCAAATATGAAAGTTGGAGATGAAAGAAAATTTTTAAATAAAACAATTAAATTTGAAAGTCTTAAAGTAAATGAAAGTAAAAATTACCAGTCTTTAGAGGCAAATTTTAAAATTTCAGACAAAAATAATTCGATCAATTTGAAACCAGAAGTAAGAGTTTATGATCAGCCGCAAACAATAACTAGTGAGGCCGATATAAAATCGACATTATACTCTGATAATTTTTTGGTGTTTAATATATTAAAAAATGATGGATTTTATAATGTAAGGTATCAAATGAAACCGTTTATGATATGGATTTGGATATCAATAATATTAATCTCCTTTGGAGGGATATTAAGCATAGTAAAAAAAAATGGTTAAAAATATTAAGCTAATAGCAGTAGTTTTTTTAGTTATTGTAAGTTTTTTTATTCTTCTTAAAGGCCTTAATAAAACAAATAATTATTCCCCCAATTTAAAATCAAGTAATATTGATTTTAACTTTAAAGCTAAGTTTCTTTATTCTAATGAGGAGACAACATTACACGAATTGATAAATGATAAAGATTTTTCATTAATAAATATATGGGCTTCATGGTGTCTACCATGTCGAGATGAGCATCCTTATTTATTAAATTTAAATTCGTTAGGTAAATTAAATATTATTGGAATTAACTATAAAGATAGTGAGGTAAATGCAAAAAAATTTATTAAAGAATTGGGTAATCCTTATTCTAAAATTGTAGTAGATCCTTCAGGAGTTAATTCAATTGAGCTAGGTGCATATGGAGTACCTGAAACAATTCTTATAAATAACAATTCTAAAACTATTTTAAAAAAATATATTGGTCCACTTGATGATAAAAAACTTGCTGATCTTAAAATGATAATCAAAAATGAAAATTAAAATTTTAGTCCTTACAATATTTTACTTAATAGGTTCTTTTAATCTATCATATGCAGCTAATTCTGAAAAGGTTGATCAAATTTCAAAAAATTTGAGATGTTTAATTTGTCAAGGACAATCAGTTTATGACTCTCAATCTGATTTTGCTTTAAGTATGAAAATTTTAATTCAAAGCAAAATCGATGAAGGTAAAAATGATGAACAGATCTATGATTTTCTTAAGAGCAAATATGGAGAGTGGATAGTTTATGATCCAGAAATTAACAAAAACACAGTTTTGCTTTGGGTATTACCTTTGATTTTATTTGTTTTTGGCAGTATTTTAATTCTTAGAAAAGTATCTATAAAGTAGTTACAAATTTTTTATGAAAACCATTTTAAAGTTATTATTAATTTATTTTTTGCTGGGTTTTAACTTAGCAAAGGCAGATGGACATAGTTCTAAAGAAAATTGGAGTTTTTATACTGGAACGTTTGATTTTAGTGATGAGGGAAAAAAGTCTACTTTATTTGGAATACAACATATTAATACTGGCAAAGATAAAGAGAGCTTTTTAGGAATTCTTCAACCAGTAACAGGCCTAATGGTGACGGAAGATAATGCTGCATATATTTATACAGGTTTTCAAATTTACAATGAGGGTCCTTTAAAGTTTACTCCAAGTTTTACTCCTGGTCTATATTCTGAAGGTGATGGTAAAGATTTAGGACACGTAATTGAGTTTAAAACAGAAATACAAATTTCTTATGAATTTTCTTCTAATAGTGAGATAGCACTGTCATATAACCATATATCTAACGCAAGCCTTGGAGATAAAAATCCTGGGGCAAATAGTTATATGTTTAATTTTATAAAAAAATTTTAAACTAAACTTATGAATTTAAAAGACTGTCACAATTTTGGTGATTTTAGAAAATTAGCTAAAAAAAAATTACCTTCTCCAATTTTTCACTACATTGATGGTGCAGCTGATGATGAGATAACATATGCTAGAAATACTAGTGCTTTTGACGATGTTGATTTAGTTCCAAATGTTTTAAGAGGAGTTGAAACTGTTGATCTTTCAACAACAATATTTGGAAAAAAATTGGATTTACCATTTTACCTAGCACCAACAGCATTACAAAGACTTTTTCATTATGATGGTGAAAGAGCAGTTGGAAAGGCTGCTAAAAAATTTAATACAATGTTTGGTGTTTCAGCTTTAGCTACAGTCAGTGTAGAGGAAATATCTGCTATGATTGATACACCTAAGATGTTTCAATTTTATTTTCACAAAGATAGAGGCTTGAACGACTCTTGTTTAGAGAGAGCTAAAGCAGCTAAATTCGATGTAATGGCTTTAACGGTAGATACTATTACAGGAGGAAACCGAGAAAGAGATTTAAGAACTGGTTTTACATCTCCACCTAAGTTGACTTTATCAAGTTTGTTTAGTTTTGCTACTAAGCCTATGTGGGGGATAAATTATCTGACCAAAGGAAAATTTGAATTACCGCACCTTCAAGATTTTGTAAAAGAAGGTACAAGCACTAACTCTTCAATTGGGAGTTATTTTTCTACTATGTTAGATCAATCTATGAATTGGAAAGATGCTGAAAAACTTTGTTCTCAATGGGGTGGCCATTTTGCTCTTAAAGGTATTATGAGTGTTGAAGATGCAAAAAAAGCTGTAGATATTGGTTGTACTGGAATTATGGTTTCAAATCATGGAGGAAGACAACTCGATGGTTCTAGATCTCCTTTTGATCAACTTGCAGAAATTGTTGATGCTGTTGGCGATAAACTTGATGTTATATGTGAAGGGGGAATTCACAGAGGAACTCATATGTTAAAAGCATTATCCTTAGGTGCAAAAGCTTGTTCTGGTGGAAGACTTTATCTTTATGCTTTAGCTGCAGCAGGTCAAGCTGGAGTGGAAAGAGCATTAAATCAATACAAAACTGAACTGCAACGAGATATGAAATTAATGGGTTGTACAAAAATCAGTGACCTAAACAGAAGCAATTTAAGATTCAGAGGATAATGAGTTTAAGCAATTGTTATAACTTTGATGACTTTAGAAAGTTAGCAAAAAAAAAACTCCCTGCACCTATTTTTCATTATATTGACGGAGGAGCAGACGATGAAGTAACAATGAGTAGGAACACAGATTCATTTAATGACTGTGATCTTATTCCAAATATTTTAAATAGTGTTGGTGAACCTGATTTAAAGACAGAGGTTTTTGGAACAAAAATGGATATGCCAATTTTTTTATCTCCTACAGCTATGCAAAGTTTATATCACCCAGATGGAGATAAAGCTTCTGCTCGAGCTGCAGAAAAATTTGGTACAATATACAGTATGTCCACTATGGCTTCTTTTTCGATTGAAGAAATTGCAAATCTTTCAAGTGGGCCAAAAATTTTCCAATTGTATATTCATAAAGATCAGTCAATAACTAATGACTTAATTGATAGATGTAAAAGAGCAAACTTTAATGGAATGTGTATTACAGTTGATACTATTGTTGCTGGAAATAGAGAAAGAGATCATAGAACAGGTTTTACGACACCACCAAAATTTACTTTAGATAGTTTAATGAGTTTTGCTATGAGACCTCAGTGGGTATTTAATTATTTTACACACAAGAAATTCGAATTAGCAAATCTTAAAGAGAAAGTTGATAAAGGTACAAATATTGCTCAATCTGTTATGGGATATATAAATGAACAATATGATCCTGCCATGAATTGGAAAGATGCTGAGTATTGTATAAAAAAATGGGACGGCCCAATTGCACTTAAAGGAGTTATGTCAGTTGATGATGCTAAGAGAGCTATAGATATTGGATGTACTGCTGTAATGATATCAAATCATGGAGGAAGGCAGCTTGATGGGTCTAGATCTCCATTTGATCAAGTAAAAGCTATCAGAGATGCTGTTGGAGATAAATTAGAGGTAATTTTAGATGGTGGAGTTCGAAGAGGAACACATGTTCTTAAAGCATTAGCAGCAGGTGCGACAGCTTGTAGTTTTGGTAAAGCTTTTTTGTTTAGTTTAGGGGCCGGTGGCCAACAAGGAGTAGAAAGATTACTGCAAAATATGCATGATGAAATAAGACGTAACATGATATTGATGGGATGCAAAAGTATAAAAGATCTAGATGAGTCCAAAATTATTTATAGAAGATAAAAAATTTTAATTAATAGACATAGTTAACCTTTTCAGTTAGTTTTCTCACTTTAAAAAATAAATTTATGATACTTGCAAAAAACTTAGAAAACCTAGGAACAGAGTCTGCATTTAGTGTATTAGCTGAAGCTAAAGCATTAGAAGCAAAGGGTCACCCAATGATACATTTGGGATTAGGTCAACCAGATTTTAAAACCCCAAAACATGTAGTTGAAGCTGCAAAAAAAGCTTTAGACGATGGTCATCATGGATATGTGATGTCTAACGGAATTCCAGAATGTAGAGAAGCTGTAACAAGATGGATTAAAAAACGTTACAATGCAGATATTGATGCTGAAAGAATTTTAATTATGCCAGGTGGAAAGCCAACAATGAGTTATGCAATTCAATGTTTTGGTGAACCAGGGGCAGAAATAATTCATCCTACACCTGCCTTCCCAATTTATGAGTCAATGATAAATTATACTGGTTCCACACCAGTGCCTTATGATCTTACTGAAGACAAAGATCTTAAATTTGATCCAGATAAAATATTATCTTTAATTACTGATAAAACAAGATTGCTAATTTTAATTAACCCAAACAACCCAACAGGAAGTTTTGTTGAAAAACCAGTAATAGATTATTTTGCTAAAGAGTTAGAAAAACATCCACATGTTACGATCTTGAGTGATGAAATCTATAGTAGACAAATTTTTGACTACAAAGAAATGCCATCGTTTTTTCATTATGAAAATTTAAGAGATAGATTAATTGTATTAGAAGGTTGGAGTAAAGCATATTCAATGACTGGATGGAGATTAGGTTGGAGTTTTTGGCCAAAGGAACTAGTTGAGCATGTGAATAAATTATTAATCAACAGTGTATCTTGTGTAAATGCAGCAGCACAATTTGCTGGTATAGCTGCATTGGATGGACCAGATGATTCAATTAAAGATATGTTAGATAAGTTTACTTTAAGAAGAAATTTAATTCATAAAGGTTTAAATGATTTACCAGGAATAGAATGCAGTCTGCCAGGTGGAGCTTTTTATGCATTTCCAAATGTAAAAGGTACTGGAATGACAGGCGCAGAATTTTGTAAAAAAGCAATGCATGAAGCTGGTGTTGCAATAGTGCCCGGAACAGCATTTGGACAAACTTGCCAAGACTACGTAAGATTTAGTTTTGCCGCATCTAGAGATAACATACAGCAGGCCTTAGAAAATATAGGCAAGATGCTTTCTAAATAGGCTGTATTTTTAAAAGATTTTTCTGTAATATTTACTTATGAATGAGATTGTACAAACAGAATTGAAAAAAATCTTTAACGGAAGATTTTCAACCTCAGAGTCCACGCGAGCAAATTATGCAAGAGGTGAAGATACGTATGATCCAATTCTTTCAAAAGCTGTAGTATTTCCAGAAACAAATGAGGAAGTTTCTCAATTATTAAAACTATGTAACGAACACAAAATACCAGTCGTTCCATTTGGTACAGGCACTTCTTTAGAAGGTCACGTAGTAGGAAATCAAAATGGTATTACTATTTCTCTTGAAAAAATGAATAAAGTTTTAAGTGTCAACGCTGAGGACTTTGATTGTAGAGTTCAAGCAAATGTCACAAGAAAACAATTAAATGAATATTTAAGAGAAGATGGAGTATTCTTTCCAATTGATCCAGGGGCAGATGCTGCTCTTGGTGGAATGGCAGCAACCTCAGCTTCTGGAACAATGGCTGTTAAATATGGAACTATGAGAACTGTAATTTCGGGTCTGACGGTTGTTCTTCCAAATGGAGATATCATTAAAACAGGAGCTAGAACAAAAAAAACTTCTGCAGGATATAATCTTACAAATTTATTTATAGGTTCAGAGGGAACGCTTGGAATAATCACTGAAGTGCAATTAAGATTATCCCCAATACCTGAAAGTATAATGAGTGCAGTATGTTATTTTCCAGATTTAGACTCTGCAGTTAAAGCTTCTCAAGAAGTTATTCAGTATGGTGTTCCGATTGCAAGAATTGAAATGCTTAATAAAGATCAAATGGAAATTAGTATTAAATATTCTAAATTAGAAAACATAAAAGCATCACCTACTTTATTTTTTGAATTTCATGGTAGTGAAGTGTCAAATAATGAAAATATTGGAATTGTAGAAGAAATTTCAAAAAGTAATGGTGGAAGTGATTTTCAATGGGCATCTTCCCCTGAAGAGCAAAAAAAATTATGGAAAGCAAGACATGAGGTTTACTATTCTGTAAAAGCTTTAGGAAATGATATGAAAGTTTACTCTACAGATGTTTGTGTACCAATTTCAAGATTAGTTGAGTGTATTTCATGGGCAGAAAAAGAAGTTCAAAAGCTGGGACTAACTGCTCCAATGGTAGGTCATGTTGGTGACGGAAATTTTCATTCTATAGTTCTTTATGATCCAGATGATGAAGATAAACAAAAAAGAATAAGACAATATAGTGATGATTTAATCAATAAAGCACTTGAACTTGAAGGAACTATAACTGGAGAACATGGTATAGGGCTTCAAAAAAAACATTACTTACTCAGAGAACACCCAGATAACGTGCCTGTTATGAAATCTATTAAAAGATCAATAGATGTAAATAATATTATGAATCCTGGAAAAATTTTCGATTTAAATTAATCTATCTTAATGAAAAAAATATTGGTCACCAGAAGATTGCTAAGATCTTGTGAGGACAAAGCAAAAGAAATCTTTGATGCAAACTTAAATCTTAATGATGAACTATATTCACAAAAAAAATTAATTGAAATGAGTGAAGGTTGTGATGGAATACTATCAGCTTTAACCGATAAGCTTGATGCTGAAACAATTAATCAATTACCAGATTCAGTCAAAATACTTTCTAACTTTGCAGTTGGATTTGGAAATATTGATTTAGAGGCTGCAAAAAAAAGAGGAATAGCTGTAACTAATACTCCAGATGTTTTAACTGATGCAACAGCAGAAATAGGAGTTCTGTTAATTCTTGGTGCTTGTAGAAGAGCTTCTGAAGGAATTGAAAGAGCAAGAGAAGGTGGTTGGGTTTGGTCAGCAGATTTATTAATTGGAAAACAATTAACAGGTACAAGGCTAGGAATTTTAGGAATGGGAAGAATTGGGCAAAAAATTGCAAAAGTTGCAAAATCCCTTGGAATGATAATCCATTATCATAACAGATCAAAACTTAGTGAGGAAAAAGAACAAGGTGCAATTTATCACGATAATTTAAAAGATCTTTTATCTGTATCAGATGTGCTATCTGTATGTTGTCCAGCATCAAAAGAGACAATTGATATGATTAATAAAGATACAATCGAATATTTACCGAAGGGTGCAATAGTTACTAATGTTGCAAGAGGAGATATAATTGAAGATGAGGCAATGGTTGATGCACTGGATAGAAGAAAAGTTTATGCAGTTGGG
>CACASS010000014.1 GCA_902535275.1 uncultured Pelagibacteraceae bacterium | reverse complement strand
TATTACAAATCAATCACTAGTTGTATTTTTTTTTCTTGTAGTCTTTTAATAAATCAATCTATAATTGTTTTTTTTAAGTTAACTTAATTTAATAAACAAGAGGGAAATATATGAAAAAAATGCTAATTGCTTTAATTGCGTTTGCATTCACTTCTACATCTTCTTTTGCAGGACCAAAAATTGAGGTTTTGCACTGGTGGACATCAGGTGGTGAAGCAGCTGCACTTAAAGTACTAAAAGATGATTTCGCTGCAAACGGTGGTGAATGGTTAGACATGCCTGTAACAGGTGGTGGTGGAGACGCTGCTAACGTTGCACTTAAAGCAAGAATAGTTGCGGGGGATCCTCCTTCAGCTTCTCAAATTAAAGGTCCAACAATTCAAGAATATGATCAAGAAGGAGTAGTTGCTCCTTACAACATTGATCCTATTGCTCAATCAGAAGGTTGGGATGGATTATTAGATCCTATGATTGCTGCAGTTCACAAATGTCAGAACAACAGTGGTCCATATTGTGCGGCTCCAGTAAACATTCACAGAATTGATTGGATGTGGGCTAACAAAGCAGTGTTCGATGCTAATGGAATTTCAGTTCCTACATCTTGGGATGAATTAAATGCAGCAGCAGAAAAACTTCAAGCTGCAGGTATCATTCCTTTTGCACATGGTGGCCAAGCTTGGCAAGACGCAACAGTTTTCGAAGCAGTAGCTATGGGTATTGGTGGAAATAACTATTATAAAAACTGTTATGTAGATCTTAAAGAAACTTGTTTAAGAAGTGAGACAACTGTTAAAGTTTTTGATCAAATGAGAAAACTTCAAGGTTTTACTGATGAAGGTAGCCCAGGAAGAGATTGGAACGTTGCTACTGGAATGGTTATTGAAGGAAAAGCTGGTTTCCAAATTATGGGTGACTGGGCAAAAGGTGAATTTACTGCTGCTGGAAAAGTACCAGGTGTAGATTACTATTGTGCTGCAACTCCATCTAATAATGGATACTTGTACAATGTAGATAGCTTTATATTCTACAAAACAAGTGACCCAGACAAACAAGAAGGTCAAAAATTATTAGCTAAATTAATGATGGGTAAAAACTTCCAAAAAGTTTTCAACTTATACAAAGGATCAATTCCAGCACGTTTAGATGTACCAATGGATGAATTTGATAAATGTGCAAAAACATCAAATTCTGACATCAAAACTGCAGGAGCAAGTGGTGGATTAGTTCCAAGTTTTGCTCATGGAATGGCTCAAGGTAATACTATGAAAGCTGCTTTACAAGATGTGATTACAGAACACTTTAATTCTGATATGTCGTCTGTTGATGCAGCAAATGCTTTGGCTGATTCAGTATTAGATAATATGTAAAATACAAAAATTAAGGCCACCTAATTTTTAGGTGGCCTTTTTTTTTAATCAAAATTAGAAAATATTTATAATGCTCAAGTGGCTAGAAAAAAACCTACCTAAAATCGTAATGGCCCCTGCTGTTGGATTAATTGGTTGGTTTGTCTATGGTTTTGTACTTTGGACCTTATATATATCTTTTACAAATTCTAAAATCTTGCCCAAGTATGAACTTTGGGGAGTAGGTCAATATGTTAAACTTTGGGGTTCTAGAAAATGGCTTATTGCAGTTGATAATCTTCTTATTTTCACAGCTTTATTCTTAATTTTTTGTGTTGTGATTGGAATTATTCTTGCAATATTTCTAGATCAAAAAATTAGGGCGGAAGGAGTCCTTAGAACTATTTATCTATATCCTATGGCTTTATCATTTATCGTTACAGGAACAGCTTGGAAATGGATTTTAAACCCAACCCTCGGTATCCAAAAAATGTTTATCGATTGGGGATTTGAAAACTTTACTTTTGATTGGTTGGTCAATCGAGAAATGGCCATTTACACCATTGTGATTGCAGGTGTTTGGCAATCCGCAGGATTTGTAATGGCATTATTTCTAGCTGGGTTAAGATCAGTTGAAGATGAAATCGTTAAAGCAGCCAAAATAGATGGCGCAAATTTATTTACAGTTTATTGGAAAATTCTACTACCAATGATGAGACCAGTTTTTTTTACAAGTTTTGTAATTTTGGTTCATATATCAATAAAAAGTTATGATCTTATTGTTGCGTTAACCCAGGGTGGTCCAGGTATATCTACAACCATGCCTGCATTATATATGACACAAACTGCATTTCACAAAAGTCAAGTTGGTTTGTCAGCAGCGAGTGCGATGATGATGTTTATGGCAGTAGCAGCTGTGATTATACCTTATTTATATTCTGAATTGAGGAGAGAAAATGCAAGATAAAACACACTCTTCATATAAACAGCTTGAACAAAAATCTAAATATACAAATATGTTTTTGAGATGGTTTTTATATTTTGTTT
Source organism: uncultured Pelagibacteraceae bacterium (assembly GCA_902535275.1). Taxonomy (GTDB): domain Bacteria; phylum Pseudomonadota; class Alphaproteobacteria; order Pelagibacterales; family Pelagibacteraceae; genus Pelagibacter. Next base: position 20,999 of record CACASS010000014.1, on the reverse strand, counting down.
TAGTAATTTTTGCTTTGTATTTTATTTTTCCCTTGTATGTAATGGTTGTTACTTCATTAAAAACAATGGAAGAAATCCGTCAAGGAACACTTCTAACTTGGCCAAGTGGATTAAATTTTGACTCTTGGTTAGTTGCATGGGGTGGAAGAGGATATGGTGCAGGTGATACTTTCTTAAAACCATATTTTTGGAATTCAATTAAAATGGTTGTTCCAGCAGTATTCTTTTCTACTTTTATTGGTGCGATGGCGGGATATGTTTTAACAAAATGGAGGTTCAAGGGAGACAAATGGGTTTTCCTTTTCTTATTATTTGGTTGTTTTATTCCTTATCAAGCTATCTTATTACCCATGGCTAGAACTCTTGGAGTTCTAGGAATATCTAATTCTGTAATTGGACTTGTTTTGGTTCATACAGTTTATGGTATTCCCTTTACAACTTTATTTTTTAGAAATTTTTATGTTTCTATTCCATCTGAATTAGTAAAAGCTGCTAGAATAGATGGAGCAGGGTTTTTTAAAATATTTTTTAAAATTCTACTTCCAGTATCAACTCCAATTATAGTAGTAACAATAATCTGGCAATTCACACAAATTTGGAACGACTTTTTATTTGGCTCAACATTTTCATTTGGAGAGGCAGCTCCAATACAAGTTGCTTTAAACAATATGGTTTTATCAAGCACTAGTGTTAAAGAATATAATGTGGATATGGCATCTGCTATTATTGCAGGAATTCCAACACTTATTGTGTATGTTCTAGCAGGTAAATATTTTATTAGAGGATTAACTTCAGGAGCAGTAAAAGGATAGGAATGAAAACATTAAAAATAGAGGAATTATCAAAAAACTTTGGATCAACTGAGGTTTTAAGGAAAATTAATTTAGAGATAGATGAAGGTAATTTCTTAGTTCTTTTAGGACCTTCTGGATGTGGAAAATCAACCTTGTTAAACATTATTGCAGGATTAGAAACTATTAATGAAGGAAATGTTCACATAGATGATTACAATGTAAGTAAAGTAGAGCCAAAAGACCGAAATATTGCAATGGTATTCCAATCTTATGCTTTGTACCCATCAATGAATGTACGTGAAAATATGATCTTTGGTCTTAAACAAGCTAAAGTTTCAAAGGAGAAAATCGAAGAGCAATTGGAAAAAGTATCAAAATTTTTACAAGTAGATGCTTTGTTAGAGAGAAAGCCATCACAATTATCAGGCGGACAGAGACAGCGTGTTGCAATAGGAAGAGCGTTAGTGAGAGAACCAAGAATATTTTTATTTGATGAACCTTTGTCAAATTTAGATGCAAAGTTAAGAGTTGAGATGAGACGAGAAATTAAAAAACTTCATCAGCAACTTAAAACAACAGTAGTTTATGTAACGCATGATCAAACAGAAGCTATGAGCTTAGGTACAAATATTGCAATTATGAATCATGGTGTAATTCAGCAAAATGATACACCTGAAAATATTTATAATAAACCTAGTAATACTTTTGTTGCAGACTTCATAGGTTCTCCATCAATGAATTTAATAAAAGGCAATCTAAAAGAGAGTTCAAATAAAGTTTCATTTATTACCCATGGATCAAATATTGAAATTCCAATAAATGGATATGATTTCAAAGAAAAGTCTAATTTAGATAATAAAGAGGTTTATTTTGGAATAAGACCAGAACATATATTTTTTAAAAAATCTAATGACGAGGATTTTGAGATTAATTTAAGAGCAGATTTAAGTGAATATATTGGACATGAACAGATAATGACCTTTAATTTTGAAAATCAAGAGGTGTTAGCTAAGTTTCCATCAACAGTAAAAATAGATCTATCAAAAAATACAAAATTATTCTTTGATTTAACTCAAATTTCATTGTTTGATGCTAAAACTGAGGAGAGAATTTAAATGAAAGTAAAATATTTTGACTTAAAAAATAAAAAAGTTTTTATTACTGGAGGTGGCTCAGGTATTGGAGCTTCAATAGTTGAACACTTTTGTGAACAGGAATGTGATGTTTATTTTGTTGATATAAATAAAAAAGACTCAAATAAATTAATTAAAGATCTTAAAAAAAAAGGTCTTAAAGTACCTCATTTTATTGAATGTAATCTTATTAAAATTAAAAAATTACAAACTATCATTCAAAAAATAATTAAATCAAAAGGTCCTATTGATATTTTAATAAATAATGCAGCTAATGATGACAGGCACTCCACAGATCAAGTAGATGAAAAATATTGGAATAACAGAATGGATGTAAATTTAAAACATTTTTTCTTTACAATTAAAGCAGTTTTAAAAGGAATGATTAAAAATAATGGTGGCGCTATAGTAAATTTAAGTTCAGTTTCATGGATGTTGGGAGAGGGTGATAAAGTCGCTTACGAGACAGCAAAGTCTGCAGTTATTGGATTGACTAGATCTTTTGCGAGAGAATTTGGTAAATATAATATTAGATGCAATTCAGTTACTCCTGGATCAATTGCTACTGAGAGACAAATAAAGCATTGGCTTACTCCAAAGTATAAAAAATTTATTCTTGATAAACAGTGCTTGAAGAGGCAGCTTAAACCTGATGATGTAGCAAGTTTAGTTGTTCATCTTTCATCTGATGTATCGTCAGGATGTACGAAACAAAACTTTATTATAGACGCCGGTATCACTTAAAACTTATATAAGTGTCTAAGAAAATTAAAATATCTGTTGTTGGAATAGGTTTAATGGGACTTCAACATATTAAAGCTATTCAAAAATCAAAATTAGCATCTCTTCACTCAATTGTTGAAATAAAAAAAACTGGGATAGAATTATCTAAAAAATTCAATGTACCACTTTATAAAAATATCAAAATTTTATTAGCAAAAGATAAACCCGATGCAGTGATAATTGCAACACCCAATGTTCTTCATGAAACTGATACTGTTCGATTTTTGAAGTCTAAAATTCCTGTATTATTAGAGAAGCCGATTTCAGATAATATTAAATCTGCAAAAAAAATTATTAATAGTGCACGCTCAAATAAAACTTCATTACTGATAGGATATCATAGACGCCATAATTCAATTGTTAATAATGTTAAAAAAATAATAGAAAATAAAAAACTTGGAAAAATTGTATCTGCAAATATTTTATGCTGGCTATATAAACATAAAAAATATTTTAATGAAAAATGGAGAGTAAGAGAAGGCGGTGGCCCATTAGGTATTAATTTAGTTCATGATATTGATATGATTTGTTATTTACTTGGTCCTGTTAAGTATGTTCAGGCATTTAAATCAAATAATATTAGGAAATATAAGGTTGAGGATACAGCTTCAGTAAATTTATTTTTTAAATCTGGAACTTTATGTACTCTAAATGTATCTGATACTATAACTTCACCATGGAGCTATGAATTAACAGCTGGAGAAAATCCTGCTTATCCAATAACTGACCAATCGTCATATTTTATTGGAGGAACAAGAGGCTCTGTTCAATTTCCAAATTTAAAGTTATGGTATTATAAAAAAGAAAGAAGTTGGTGGAATAATATTTTTAATAATAAAATTAAAGTTCAAAAAAGCAATGAAACTTTAATTAATCAGATCGATCACTTTTCTAGAGTAGTTTTAAAAAAAGAAAAACCAAAAGTGACTGGTGAGGATGGTTTAAATTCTTTAATAATCTTTGATGCAATTAACAAAAGCTCTAAATCAGGCAAAAAAATAAGAATTAATTAATTTTTTTAACCTTCTTTGTACCCTCAACTCTAATAAACAAAACTCCAAAAATGATAATTCCAATAAGACCAACTATTTTACTTATATCTGCTGGAACCCCAAAAATTAAAAAATTAATTATTGTTGACCAAAGTAACTGAGAATACTGAAAATTAGTTACAAATGACAAATTAGATAATTGAATTGCATAAATAATTATAAAATGACTTATAAAACCAAATATTCCCATAGCAACTAAACCAATCCAATAAATATTATTTTCAATTGGCACCCAATTGAATGAAATATAAATTGTAAATATCAAGGCACCAGTAACTGCCGTATAAAAAACTGCAGAGAAAGGTTCATTGTTTCCTGAAATAAGTTTTGTAAAAAATTGATAAAGTGCCCAACATAATGGTGGCACAATAGGAAAGATGAGTTCTGGTGATAATACTTTCATACTTGGTCCTAGAGCATAAATAATTGATCCAAAACTTAGCAACATTAAAATTGTGCCTTTGGGAGACAGTATATCTTTTAAAAAATATGCTGATAAAAGTGAAACGATTAATGGAGCGCTAAAAAAAACTACGTATATGTCTACCAAATCAAATCTTTGTAACGAGTTGAACATAAAAAAAGTTGCTGTAACCATTAACAATGACCTAATAATTTGAATTTTAAAATTTCTAGTTAAATTTAGCTTTGGCTTAAAGACTACGAAATAGACACAAAGAGCGACAAAGTGAAAAAAAAATCTTCCCCACACAGCTTGTGTAACTGGCATAACATTTCCTAAATATTTTGCAGTTGAGTCCATACAAACAAATAAAAAAAACCCTGAAGCTGATAGAAAAATAACCTTAATTAAAGAGGCTTTTTGATTTTTTGACATGATAATTTACGAAAAATTTATCAAAAATTACATTACTACGCCTACTTGCCAAGGATTAAACTCCTCATCACCGTAGCCATTAATTTCACTTTTCGATTTATTTCCTGAAGCAGTTTTTACAACTAGATCAAATATTCTATTTCCAACTTTTTCAATGTCTTCTTTACCTTCTGCAATAGTCCCACAATTTATATCCATATCTTCTTCCATTTTTTCATACATCGCAGTATTTGTAGATAATTTTAAACTTGGAACAGGTTTACATCCGAAACATGAACCTCTGCCTGTTGTAAAACAAATTACATTTGCACCTGAAGCAACTTGACCTGTTACAGACACTGGGTCATACCCTGGTGAATCCATAAAGTTAAAACCTTTATTTTTTAATGGTTCTGCATATTCAAGCACATCTTCTAGAATTGATTTACCACCTTTAGCAACTGCGCCCAGTGACTTTTCAAGTATGGTAGTTAAACCACCTCGTTTATTTCCTGGAGCAGGGTTATTATCCATTGTGCTGTTATTAATAGAAGTATAGTTTTTCCACCATTTTAATCTTTCAATTAATTTATCTGCTGTTTTTTGACTGTTTGCTCTGTTAATTAGAAGATGCTCAGCCCCATAAATTTCAGGAGTTTCAGATAATATTGAACTTCCACCTTTTTTAACTAACAAATCAGCTGCAACACCTAAAGCTGGATTTGCAGTAATACCAGAGTATCCATCTGATCCTCCACATTGAAGAGCTAAAGTTAAATGGCTTACAGACTGAGGAGTTCTTTTAATTTTGTTAGCTTCAGGTAATAAATTTTTTATTTGCGATAGAACTTTTTCGACAATTTTTTTAGTTCCACCTTCGTCCTGAATTGTTAAAAAATGAATTCTATTATGTTTTTTTACAGACTCATCAAACAAACTCACTTGAGCACATTCACAACCTAAGCCAATAACAAATACATGAGAAAAATTTGGATGGTTCTTAAACCCGTCAATTGTTCTTTGAAACATTTGCATTCCTTCGCTTACAGTATTCATTCCACATCCAGTTGAGTGAGTAATCGGAACTATGCCATCAATATTAGGATAATCATTTAGAATGTTAGAATATTTTATTTTTTCAACAATCATTTTAGTAACAGTTGCTGAACAGTTAACTGTACTAACGATACCTATATAATTTCTAGTAGCTACTTGATCGTTATCTCTTAATATTCCATTGAAAAAGGTATCAACTTTTTCATCAACAATTGTTTTTTTATTTTTTACTTGAAATTCTCTATCAAATTCTTTGAATTCTAAATTATGAGAATGAACATGTTCACCAGCGGTAATATTTTTTGACGCAAATCCAATTATCTGATCATACTTAATTATAGGATCACCTTTGTTTATGGGTTTTAAACAAACTTTGTGTCCAAATGGTATAGGATCAATAGTGCTTATCTCTTGACCATTAATTTTCGTTTTTTCTGGTATAATAAATTGACTTACGCCTACATTATCATTTTTATTGAGTACAATTAGACTATTCATTTTTTAATTTAGGTTTTATATATCATTATAATATATTTTATTATTTTATGAAAAAGAAGAATTTAAGAAGTAAACAATGGTTTGACGACCCAAAAGATCCGGGCATGACAGCTATGTATTTAGAAAGATATCTAAATTATGGTCTTACAAGAAAAGAACTGCAATCAGGAAATCCAATAATTGGAATAGCCCAATCAGGGAGTGATTTATCTCCATGTAACAGACATTTTTTGGATTTAAGTAAAAGAATTAAAGATGGAATTAGAAGAGCAGGTGGTATTCCGATGGAATTTCCTACTCACCCAATTCAAGAAACTGGAAAAAAGCCTACTGCAATGTTGGACAGAAACTTATCATATTTATCTTTGGTTGAGATACTTTATGGATACCCACTTGATGGAGTTATACTTACAACTGGATGTGATAAAACTACCCCAGCAGCGTTAATGGCAGCTGCAACAGTTAATATTCCTGCAATTGTTTTATCTGGTGGTCCAATGCTTGATGGAAATTATAAAGGTAGGAAAGCTGGTGCAGGAACCATTATTTGGGAAGCAAGAAGATTACATGCTAAGGGAGAAATTAATTACGAAGAATTTATGGATATGGCAGCAGCATCTTCACCAAGCCCTGGTCACTGTAATACAATGGGAACAGCTTCATCAATGAATTCTGTTGCTGAGGCATTAGGAATGTCATTACCAGGATGTGCAGTAATACCAGCTCCTTATAGAGAAAGAGAGCAAATTTCTTTTGAGACTGGATCGAGAATTGTAAAAATGGTTCACGAAGATTTAACTCCCTCAAAAATTATGACAAAGAAAGCTTTTGAAAATGCAGTTATAGTTGCAAGTGCTATAGGAGCATCTAGTAATTGTACCACACATTTAATTGCTATCGCAAAACATATGGGTATTAAATTTGATTTATCTAATTGGCAAAAACTTGGGCACAAAATACCTTTGTTAGCAAACTGCCAACCTGCAGGTGAACATTTAATGGAAGGTTTTTATCGAGCTGGAGGAATACCAGCAATCATGAAAGAATTAATGAAGAATAATAAAATTCATCAAAACTTAATTACTGTAACTGGTAAAACAGTTGCGCAAAATTTAAGAAAAAAAATCGATGTAGATAGAGATGTGATTAAAACTTTTAAAGATAATTTGACTGATAAGGCAGGGTTTCTAGTTATGAAAGGAAATTTTTTTTCATCAGCAATTATGAAAACCTCTGTAATTAGTAAAGAGTTTAGAGAAAGATATTTATCAAATCCTAAGCACCCTAATGTTTTTAAAGGTAAAGCAGTAGTTTTTGAAGGCCCTGAGGATTATCACCACAGGATTAATAGCAAGAAACTAAAAATAGATGAAAATTCTATTTTAATAATAAGAGGCTGTGGCCCTGTTGGATACCCTGGTTCTGCTGAGGTAGTTAATATGCAACCACCAGATAGACTACTAAAAAAAGGTATTAATGCACTTCCAACTCTTGGCGATGGAAGACAGAGCGGTACCTCCGAAAGCCCATCTATTCTTCATGTATCGCCAGAATCTGCTGTTGGCGGTGATTTAGCTATAGTTAAGACGGGGGATAAAATGATAATAGATCTTAATAAAAGAAGAGTTGATCTTCAAATAACAAAGTTAGAATTTATTAAAAGAAGAAAAAAGAAAAAAATAAAAAAACTTACAAATCAAACTCCGTGGCAAGAAATATCTAGATCAAATGTTGGTCAACTAGAGGACGGTGCATGTATTATGTCAAGAGATCAGTATTTAGATATCACTAAAACAAAAGGTGTTCTAAGAAACTCTCATTAGATGAAACCAAAAATTTTAGTGTCTCGAAAAATTTCTGATGATGCTGAAGAAATATTAAAAAAAGAATTTGATGTAACTCTTAATTTAGAAGACAAACCTTACACATATGAGGAATTAATAAAACTTTCTAATGAATATGATGGTTTAATATCTACAAGTTTTGATAAATTAGATAAAAATTTTTTTGATAGTTTAAATGGAAAATTAAAAATTATTGGTCATGTTGGAGTTGGGTATGATAATATTCATACACAATCAGCCAAAGAAAAAAATATCAAAGTTTCGAATACACCAAATGTATTAAATGATGCTGTAGCAGAAATAACAATCCTTTTAATTTTAGCATCGGCAAGAAGAATTGGTGAGGCTTATAATTTAGTTAAGTCCAATACTTGGAAAGATCATAGACCAGATATAACTAAATTAATGGTTGGTAATGAAATTACTGGAAAAACTTTAGGTATAATCGGCATGGGAAGGATTGGGCAAATAGTTGCAGATAGGGCTAGAGCGTTTAAAATGAAAATAGTTTATTACAATAGAAATAAGTTATCTAATGATTTAGAAAAAGATGCAACTTATTATCCCGATTTAAAAGCAATGCTTCCAAATTGTGATTATATAAGTTTACATACTCCTGCTACCCCAGAAACTAAAAATATAATTAATTCAGAAAGTTTAAAATTATTTCCAAAACATTCAGTTTTCATAAATACTTCGAGAGGATCAACAGTAGATGATGATGCGCTGATTGAAGCTTTACAAAATAAAAAAATCTATGGAGCTGGATTAGATGTTTTTAATAATGAACCTAACCTTGATAAGAGATATCTAGAGTTGGAAAATTGTTTTGTTCTTCCTCATGTAGGTAGTGCGACACATGAAACCCGACTAGCTATGAGTATGTTAGCCGTAAATAATATAAAATGTTTTTTCTCTCAAAAACCTCTTTTATCAGAAGTTGTTTAAATCGTACAACTTTTAGTTGTAATCACATAAATTAATTATCTTAAGAAATTTATTTCTGTCTTTTGTTTGAATTTTTTTTCTCTTTATGTTTAAATTTAGAAAAACATAACCGAGAGGGGAAATAATGTTAAAATTAATAACAAAAATAACTGCTGCTATAGCTGTGGTCTCTATTGCTTTATTTAGTTCTGCAAATGCAAAAACTCTAAAAATAGAAACTCACTTTACAGCTAGCTCGCCTAATGGTGAAGTTGCAGCTCAATTCGCTAAAAACGTTGAAAAGTTTTCTGGCGGAAGCTTAAAAGTACAAATGTTCTACTCATCATCAGTTACAGGAAAGTCTGCTGAGGTATTTAACTCTGCACAAACTGGAATTATTGACTGTGATATGACAGGTGCTGGATACCAAACTGGTAAAAATGCAGCTTTCCAATTCGCAGGCGATGTAATGGGTGGATATGACAACCCGTATCAACAATATGAATTCTTGAATTTCCCAGGAGCTCAAGAAGCTGTTGATGCACTATACAACAAATATGGAATGACTTTAATCGGTTGGTGGATACCAGGACATGAGTCTTTAATATCTAGCAAACCAATTCCAGATGTTGCGTCTATCAAAGACTTTAAATTTAGATCGCCTCCAGGAATGGAAAGTATGATCTTTACAGCATTAGGTGCTAAGCCGATCGTGATGGATTTTGGTGAAGTTCCAACTGCTTTACAAACTGGTCTAATTGATGGTGCCGACTATTCATCTTTAGCTACAAACTATGCAGGTGGACACTATGAGCAAAATAAATATGCTACATATCCAGGTTTCCACTCTATGCCTGCTGACCATTTAGCTTGTAATACAAAAGTTTGGAATAAGTTAAAGCCTCATGAAAAAGGTGCAATGCTAGCAGCAATCGAAATCTGCGGTAGAACAATCACTAGTTTAGTCGAGAGAAAAAATGCTGAAGCAGTTAAAGCTTTAACTGCTATGGGTGTTACTCTTCATGACTGGTCTAGAGAAGATAGACTTAAGTTCAGAAATGCTGCACTTGGAGCTTGGGAAGAATGGAAGAAAAAATCTCCTGAAGCCGCTGCTCTTATTGAGATACACAAAGCTTACATGAAAGCTAACGGTATCCTATAATTATTAGCAACATAAAAAAAAATATTGAAGGGCCTGAGATGGCCCTTCTTATTAAACAATTTTTTTGCCAATGGACGATAAAGAGCTTCAAGATAAACAATTAAAAGAGCAAAGTGAAAAAGTTGCAAGTAAAGACGATTTTCCAATATTTTGGATAGATAGAATTTCTCTATTTTTAAGCCATACAATAAAATATTTAATTCCTGTAATAGTACTTGTGATGATGTACGAAATTTTCATGAGATATGTCTTGTTTAAACCCACCTTATGGGCCAATGAATTATGCCTATGGTTGGCTGGTGTTTGTTATTTAGTCGGAGGCATATATGCAACAAGATTAAGAAGCCATATTAGAATAGTATTATTATACGATTATGTTAGTAGACCAACACAGCGAATTTTTGATCTAATTAGTACTATAGTTATTGTTCTTTTTGCAGGGGCTGTAATTTATGGTGGTATGGAGGATGCTTACAGATCATTTGTAAACTGGGAGAGATTTGCAACGTATTGGGATCCACCGATACCAGCTACTATGAAACCACTTACACTAATATGTGTATTTCTTATTGCACTTCAGTCTATTAACAATTTAATAATTGATTGGAGAAATCCTAAAGAAAGACAATACGATCCAGCTAAAGATTTAGAATAAAATGGAATTTGAAATAGGAACACTCTCGATAATACTGATTGTAGGATTGCTAGCCCTTATAGCTATTGGTGTTCCAATGGGTTTCGCCTCAGGTTTTATGGGAGCAGTACTCGTATTTTTATATATAGGTGAGCATGCATTAGGAATTCTACTTTCAAGATATTATTCGCTTGTTGTAACGTATTCTTTCTTATCAGTACCCTTATTTATATTCATGGCCTCCTTACTTGAACGCTCAAATATAGCGAGAGATTTATATGATGCATTAAATGCTTGGTTAAGAAAAACTAGAGGAGGAGTTGGTGTTGTTACTGCAATCATGGCAACAATTATGGCTGCGATGAGTGGAATTATCGGAGGAGAAATAGTTTTATTAGGGCTGATTGCGCTACCTCAGATGTTGAGATTGAAATATGATCAAGACATGTCTATTGGTATTATTTGTGCATCAGGTTCCCTAGGTACTATGATACCTCCGTCTATTGTTTTAATTATTTATGGATTGACAACAGAAACATCAATTACAATGTTATTTCAAGAAGCTATTGTTCCAGGTTTAATGATTTCAGGTTTAATTATTACTTACATTCTCATACGAACAAGATTACAACCGCATCTTGCTCCATTAAGTGATGAACCAGCTTTAACTTTAAAAGAAAAAATGTCTTACCTTCCAGGCCTTCTACCACCAATTGGTATTGTAATAATTGTTTTAGGTTCAATTTATTCTGGAATAACAGGTATCACAGAAGCAGCTGGAATGGGTGTAGTTGCAACATTAATTATAATAGGTGCAAGAAAAGAGCTTACATGGTTTTTATTTAAAGATGCACTTGTTAGAACTTTTAAAGCATCAGGTACGATTTTAACAATTACATTTGGAGCTACAGTTTTAGCTGGAGCTTATTCTTTAGCAGGTGGACCAACTTATGTAGCTGAAACTATTTTAGCTTACGATTTAAAACCAATGTATTTAATCTTTATGATGCAAGTAATGTTTTTAATAATGGGTGCTTTTATGGATTGGGTTGGAATTGTTCTTCTAGCAATGCCTGTGTTTTTACCAATAGTTCTTGCACTTGGTTTTGATCCTATTTGGTTTGGAATATTATTTTGTGTTAATATGCAGGTATCATTTTTAAGCCCACCTTTTGGTCCAGCAGCTTTTTATTTAAAATCAGTAGCACCTACACATATTTCATTAACAGATATTTTCAGAGGATTTGCTCCATTCGTAGTAATTCAGTTAATTGTTTTAGCATGTGTAATGTACTTTCCAGAAGCAATGACACAAAATTTCCACGAATTCGTACCCAAAAAATAAATGACAAAAAAAATAGGTTTTATAGGCATAGGCCTGATGGGCCTGCCAATGTCTAAAAATTTAGTAAAAGCTGGATATAATTTAACAGTATTCAATAGATCAAAGAATAAAGCAGAGCCACTAAAAGAATTTGGTGCAAAAATTTCAAATACGTTAAAAGATGCTGTTGACGGAAGTGATATTGTTATCACAATGTTAACAGATGATACAGCTGTGGATGCGGTGATGAACAATACTGATTTTTTAGAAAACTTAAAATCTGGTTCAATAGTTATTGATATGAGTTCAGTTAAACCAACTACTGCAAAAAAACATGGTAATAATTTAAAATTAAAAAATATAAATTATTTGGATGCACCTGTATCTGGAGGAACAATTGGTGCAGAAGAAGCATCATTGGCTATAATGGTTGGGGGAGAGCAAAATATTTTTGATGATGCATTTGATATTTTAAAAACAATGGGTAATCCAACATTAGTTGGTCCAATTGGAAGTGGACAAGTATCCAAATTAGCAAATCAAATTATTGTTGGTTTAGCAATAGGCGCTGTGGCAGAGGCCGTAACTCTTTGTGAAAAAGCAGGAGCTGATCCAAATAAAATGATTAAAGCTTTGTCTGGTGGTTGGGCAGATAGTAAAGTTTTACAAACACATGGAAAAAGAATGATCGATAAAGATTTTACTCCAAAAGGCAAAACGTCTGGTCAATTAAAAGATATGAGTAATATCTTAGAATGTGCCAATAATTATAATACTCATTTACCTATTTCAAATTTGGTTAAAGAAATGTATAAATCTCTTGTTGATAATGGACATGGTGAAACAGACCATAGTTCACTTTATAAAGAAATTGAAAGGATAAATAATAAATGAGCGGAAGATTAGAAGGTAAAAAAATTGTAGTTACAGCAGCAGGCCAAGGTATCGGAAAAGCAACAGCAATCGCTTTTCATAATGAAGGGGCCCATGTAATTGCAACAGATTTGAATGAAAAAACTTTAGCTGATTTAAATAAAGAATATCCTAATATTAAAATTAAAACTTTAGACTCTACAGACAACAAAGCAATTTTAGATTTTGTTAAAACACTCGATGAAGTAAATGTTCTATTTAATGCAGTAGGATTTGTTCATCATGGAACAATTTTAGATTGTGAAGAAAAAGATTGGGACTTTTCCTTTGATGTAAATATTAAATCTATGTATTTCATGTGTAGAGCAATTTTACCGTTAATGGTGAAGCAAAATGGTGGAAGTATAATCAATGTTTCGTCTATTGCCTCCAGTTTAAAAGGTTTACCAAATAGATTTGTTTATGGCGCTTCAAAAGCTGCAATTATTGGGTTAACTAAGTCTATAGCTTCAGACTTTGTAAAACAAAATATTAGATGTAATTCAATAGCACCAGGAACAGTTTTCTCTCCTTCTTGGCAAGATAGGGTAAACCAAAGCCCTGATCCTGTTCAAGCTAAGAAAGATTTTATAGCAAGACAACCTATGGGAAGACTAGGAACAGCTGAAGAAATTGCTTCTATGGCTATTTATTTAGCTGGCGATGAATCAACATTTACAACAGGAAATACATTTTCTGTTGATGGTGGAATGACAATTTAAATATAAAGGAGAAACAATGAAACTATTAAGAGTAGGAGAAAAAGGAAAAGAAAAACCAGCTATTTTAGACACTAATGGAAAAATAAGAGACATAAGTTCTCACATAAACGACTTAAACCCAGAAAATTTAAATTTTGAAACCATGTCAAAAATTCAAAGTGCAGATACATCAAATCTTCCTGAGCTTTCATCTAATCAAAGAGTAGGTTCATGTATTACAAGTCCTGGAAAATTTGTTGCAATAGGGCTTAATTATTCAGATCATGCAGCTGAAGTCGGTGCCGATATTCCTAAAGAACCAATAATGTTTATGAAGGCTACTAGCTCAATGTGTGGTCCTAATGATGATGTAGAAATAGTTTCTGGATCAAAAAAACTAGATTGGGAAGTTGAGCTTGGAATTGTAATTGGAAAAGAAGCAAAACATATTTCAGAAAGTCAATCACAAGATCATATTTTAGGATATTGTTTAGTAAACGATGTTAGTGAAAGAGAATGGCAAATTGAAAAAATGGGACAATGGGTTAAAGGAAAGTCTCATGACACTTACGGACCTACTGGACCTTACTTAGTAACTAAGGATGAAATTAAAGATATTAATAATTTAAAGATGATGCTGGATGTAAATGGCGAAAGAATGCAAACAGGAAATACAAGTACTATGATTTTTAATGTAGATATCATTGTATCTTATGTGAGTAAATTCATGTCATTACAACCTGGAGATATTATAACTACAGGAACTCCTCCAGGTGTAGGCATGGGAAGAAAGCCTCAAGTATTTTTAAAAGCTGGTGATGAAATGAAATTATCTATAGAAAATTTAGGAGAACAGAACTCTAAAGTAGTTGCTGTTTAATAATTGTGAAGATCAGCTCAATCAAAAGTCATGTGCTTAGATATGAGTTGGATAAAGAATTAGGATATTCTCAACAATACTACAAACACAGAACCGCTCACTTAGTAGAGATAGAAACTGATGAAGGTATTACGGGTTGGGGAGAATGTTTTGGCCCTGGAAATATAGCTCTCGCTAACAAATATATTGTAGAAAAAGTAATACAGCCTTTAATAATAGGAGAAGATCCAATTAATAAAGAATATATCTGGCATAAAGTTTATAATTTACTTAGAGATAGTGGCCAGAAAGGAATGCCTATTCAGGCATTATCAGGAATTGATATAGCATTGTGGGATATACTGGCAAAAAAAGCAAAATTGCCTCTTTATCAATTATTAGGTGGCAAAACAAACAGCAAAATTTCAGTTTATGGCTATGGAATGATGCTGCAAAAAAAATCTGTCGAGGAATTGTGTGAATTATTCAAAAAAGAAGCAAATCAAATAAAAGAAAAAAACTTCAAGGCGATGAAGATGAAAGTTGGTTTAGGTCCAAAAGAAGATTTAAAGTTAGTTAGCGCAGTAAGAGAAGTAATTGGCAACGATTTTAAACTGATGGTCGATGCCAATCATGCTTATAACAAAAAGGATGCTTTATATGTGGGTAGAGGATTAGATGAATTGGAAATTTATTGGTTTGAGGAACCTGTGGCACCTGAAGATTACGATGGATACAAAGAACTTAAAGAAAAATTAAAAACAAATATTGCTGGTGGTGAAGCAGAGTTCACAAAATATGGTTGGAACCAATTAATTAAAAATAATTGCATTGATATAGCTCAACCAGAAGTTTGCGGTTTAGGTGGAATAACAGAATATTTAAAAGTATCAGCATTAGCTCAGTCGAATTTCATCCCGATTGTTAATCATGTATGGGGTTCAGCTTTAAGTGTAGCAGTAAATCTACATTTACTTACTTCTTTACCGGATATGCCAGGTGGACTATTTCCAGCAAAATCAATGTTAGAATTCGATACCACTGAAAAAAATATTTTTATTACAGATCTAGCTGAAGAAAAATTTTCAATTTTAGACCAGGTAAAAAATAAAGATGGATTTGCTTCCCCATTAGAAAATATAGGAATTGGAATTAATCCAAAAAAAGATTTTATAAAAGAATACGAGTATAATGGCTAAGATTATAACTTCAAAACCTGAAGTTTTGTGGAATTTGAAATGTACATTAGGTGAAGGTACTTTGTGGGTCAAAGAGCATAATTCAATTTATTTTACAGACATTAAAAAAAAAAGAATTCATATTTTAAATTTTAAAAATAAAAAAAAAGAAACTATTAAAGTAAATAAAGAAATAGGATTTTTAGCTCATATTAAAAATAATATATTTATATTAGGTCTTCAAGGTGAATTAAGAATAGTTAATTTAAAAAGTAAAAAAAAAATTAAATCTATAGCCATTGAAAAGTCACTAAAAAAGAACAGGATTAATGATGGCAAAACAGATCTTAATGGGAAACTTTGGTTTGGAACCATGGATAACCCTGAAAGAAATATTCCAAATGGATCTCTTTATTGTCTCGATAAAAAATTTAATCTTAAAAAAGTAGATGACAATTACATGATAACTAATGGACCAGCATTTATTGATAAAAAAAACTTTTACCATACAGATAGTAGAAAAAAGGTAATCTACAAAATTAAGACAGATAAAAATGCAGATATAATAAGTAAAAAAATATTTAAAAGATTTTCAAATAAGGAAGGAGTGCCAGATGGGATGACCTTGGATAAAGCTGGAAATTTATGGGTATGCCAATTTCATGGAGCTTGCGTAAGTGTTTTAAATAAATTTGCCAAGCAGATACATAAGATCAATTTACCCGCTAAAAATATTACTAATTGTGCCTTTGGTGGCCCAAAAAATTCAGATTTATTTGTCACATCTGCTTTAAAAGGCATGAAAAACAGTGAAATTAAAAAATTTAAATTTTCAGGAAGTTTATTTAAAATACAAACTAATGCTATTGGTATAAATCAAAAAAAGTTTGTAATAAAAAATGTTAAAAAGAGACCTCTACTATGAAAGAATACCTACAAAATCTCTTAGAGATGATGTTCGATTTTTAGGAAACATATTAGGAAGAGTAATTAAAGAACAAGAGGGACAAAAATTCTATGATCTAGTTGAAAAAATTAGATTACTTTCCAAAGCAAATATCGCTAACAAAAATCGTAAAGATCCATTTAAAAAAATTTTAAACGAAATTAAAAAATTACCTCCACATTTACTGTTTAAATTAACTCGCGCATTTAATCATTTTATGAACTTCTATAATTTGGCTGAGTCAATTGATGCTTCTAGAACTTTAGATCTTTATGAGAATGTGAAACAAGAGAAAAAATTTCAAAATATTTTCATAGAAGAAATATTTGAAAATTTTTTTAAAAATAAAAAAATATCTAATAATAAAATTTATAATATTGCCAAAAGTCTAAATATAGGAATTGTACTCACAGCACATCCAACCGAAGTAAAAAGAAGAACTTTGATACAGAAGTACCATTCCTTAACAGAAATATTAGAACAAAGAAATTTACTTAAAAATTATCCTTCAAAATTAAAAATTTTAGATCGTAAAGTTTTTGATGAGATCACAATTATATGGAATACAGATGAAATTAAAAGATCTAAACCAACTCCAGCAGAAGAAGCAAGATGGGGGCTTGCAATTATTGAAGATAGCTTGTGGGATACAATTCCTAAAGTATACAGAAGATTAAATCAAATATTTGAAAAAAATATGGGTAAGGGTTTGCCCAAAAATTTTAATCCTATTGAGTTTGGATCATGGATGGGTGGTGATAGAGATGGCAATCCATTTGTTACTGCAGAAGTTACTAAAAGAGTTATTTTGTTATCGAGGTGGGAGGCAGCTAAACTTTATGAGAAGTCAATGACAAAGTTAATTAGATCTTACTCTATGGAAAAATGTTCAAAAAAAATATTAAAAACTACAGAAAAAACATTCGAGCCTTATAGAGTTTATCTAAGACCTTTAAGAGATAAATTAAGAAAAACGCATAGAGCAATAGAAGGTTATTTAACAAACAATAAATCTTTAAATGAAAAAGATTTACTATCAGAAAGAGAAGAAATTTTAAAACCATTAAGAGTAGTAAGAGAGTCGTTAGAGCAAAATCAAAGTGAAAATATAGCTAGTGGTGATTTATTAGATTTAATGCGAAGAGCTAAGTGTTTTGGAATAAATCTTGCACGACTTGATATCAGACAAGAGTCTTCAAGACATTCTCAATTATTAGCAGAATACATAAAGAAAAAACTAAACCAAAATTATTCTACTTGGGATGAGGATCAAAAAATAAAATATTTATCGAATAAAATGCAAAACAAAAATGTACTAAAAAAATTTCAATTTAAAAATAAGGAAAACAAAGAGGTTTGGTCAACATTTAAAGTATTGGCAAGTCAACCTAAAGAGTGTTTAGGAGCGTATGTAATCTCAATGACATCTTCAGCATCAGATATCTTGTCAGTTATGTTTTTCCAAAAAGAAGCTAACATTAAGAATAGACTTAGAGTAGTTCCTCTTTTCGAAACTCTTGATGATCTTATAAATGCAAAACCAATAATGGAAAAACTTTTTTCATTAAAATGGTACAGAAAAGACATTAATAACAAGCAAGAAATTATGATTGGGTACTCTGATTCAAGTAAAGATGCTGGAAAGCTCTCTGCAAGTTGGCATCAATTTAAATTACAGGAAGAAATAATTAAACTAGCTAAAAAATATAAAATAGACGTTACATTCTTTCATGGCAGAGGAGGTTCTGCAGGAAGAGGAGGTGGGCCTATACAAGCAACATTGAGGTCACAGCCTGCTGGATCAGTCAACGGTAAAATTCGAATAACTGATCAAGGAGAAGTAATACAGCAAAAATATGGTTATGAGCCTTTAGCAAAATATAATCTGTGCAGTTATATTGGATCTGTTATGGAAGCTACTTTAAATCCACCACCAAAACCAAAAGACAGTTGGAGACAATTAATTCAAAGTATGTCCGAGATATCAACAAGTTCCTATAGAAAAAATATAAATCAAAGTTCAGATTTTATAAGATATTTTAAAACCGTAACTCCCCATATGGCACTTGGGAAATTATCAATTGGCTCTAGACCTTCTAAAAGAAAAAATGTTGATAATATAAACAGTTTAAGAGCTATTCCTTGGGTTTTTGCCTGGACTCAAATTAGATTAATGTTACCCGCTTGGTTAGGCACTGCCGAGGCTTTAAGATATTCATCTATAAAGAAATTTAAAAAAACACTTATTGATATGGAAAAAAACTGGCCTTATTTTAATTCAACAATGGACTTGCTTGACATGGTACTTTCTAAGGTAGACCCAGAAATATCAAAAATTTATGAAAAAAACCTAGCTGATGATAAACTTATTAGAGTAGGGAAAAAATTAAGATTTCAATTTGATGCTGTTAAAAAATTGAATGATCAAATAACACCAAAAGAAATTTTTAAACAAAGAAAAATTTTTAGAGGTCCAGCAATCATTAGAAACATATATTCTGAAATCCTTAATGTTTTACAAGCAGTAGTGATGAATAAGCTTCTAAAAAGAAATTTAAATAAAAAAGATAAAAAAGATTTAAATGACGCAATGATGGCATCAATAGCAGGTATTTCTGCAGCTATAAAAAATACTGGATAATGATTGAATTTATTTTAGCTTTTGGAGCTGGTTTGCTTAGCTTTTTATCTCCATGTGTTCTGCCTCTAATACCAGGATATATATCATATATATCAGGATCAACTCTTAATGAATTACTTGAAAAAAAAACTGTAAATATTTTTCCTATTATTTTATTTGCAGTTGGATTTTCTGTTGTATTCATAAGTTTTGGAGCTACCGCTACATTTTTAGGCTCTTTAGTATTAGAAAACTCTTATCAACTCAGAATTGGAGCTGGAATAATCATTATAATATTTTCTTTACAAATATTAGGACTTATAAATCTTAAGTTTTTAAATTATGAGAAGAGATTTCAGACAAATAACAATACTGGAATAATAAGTTCAATTTTAATTGGTATGGCTTTTGGTTTTGGCTGGACACCTTGTATTGGTCCAATTTTAGGTTCAATTCTTGCAATCGCATCAACTGAAGATAGTATTAATAAAGGAATTGGTCTTTTATCATTTTACTCTCTTGGACTAGCAATTCCCTTTGTTTTATCAGGTTACTTGATACAAAAATTTATGATTTTTTCTAAAAACCTCAAAGCCAAGATGAGGATGATAAATATGTTTGGTGGATCTCTACTGTTAATTACAGGAATACTAATGATCACTAACCAGTTGCAAGCTTTAGGTTATTATCTTCTTGAGTATATGCCTTTTCTACAGAGCATAGGTTAAATTAATTTATATTAAACTTTCTTTGTAAATGTCTAAGTTTGCTATCAGTACTATCATATTCAATATAGCACCCTTGTAAAAATCTTTTACCTTCATTTGGATTAAATTCTGTTCTACCATGAAGTAATCTGTAATTATCCATCATAATTAAATCTCCAGACATTAATTTAAATTCTATTCTATAGAAATCAGAGTTATATAAATCAGATAATTTTTTTCTGGCCTTATAATAAAGATCTAGTTCCTCTTTTTTTAAAACTGGTACATAATCAAGCCGAGGACTAAATCTAACTTGTTTAAAATTCTTGTTTTCATCGAGCTCTATTAATTCAGACCAGTCTTCTAAAATCACATCTTTATCAATAAATTTAAATTTTACTTTTACTTTGGTTAATATTTCATAATATTCAGGAAAATCTTTTTTTAAATCTTCAGTCACAGTATAACCATCGACCAACGTTGACAAACCACCAGTTACTTCATTTTCGATACAATGCAATATCTGAATACAAGGGACTGGATTTCTATATGGATTATCGGTGTGAGGAGCCAAAGGTAAAGGCGTATATGCAAGATCATTAGGATTAGGTTTTGATGAAACATTAAAGTGTTCGCCAAAATTAGTTCTTCTAACACTACCTATTGAGTTAGCAAATTTTATTAAATAATTATCATGAGTTGGAACATTCTTTATAATTGCAAATCCATACTTGTAAAAAGAAGCAAGCAATTCATGCATTTGAACACTTTCATAAATATTCTCATGAAAATTGAATTTTTTTACATCATCAAGTGAGGAAGTCCATTTTACTTTTTCTTTGATTTTACTAATTGAGTTGGAATTTTTAAATTCTCGAATTATTTTATTAATATCAATTTTAGTTTCTATTCCATCTGAAAAAGTTATGTTTAATAGGTCTTTTTCAATTATTGCAGATTTGATAATGACGTTTGATTCCATTGTGCTTGGATCAAAGAGTCTCTGCTGTGTCTTTTGATCTAGTAATTCAACATTTTCTACTCTTTCTCTA
>CACASS010000013.1 GCA_902535275.1 uncultured Pelagibacteraceae bacterium | reverse complement strand
AAGCAACAATAAGAGAAACTAAAACTAAAGGCCAAGTGAACGAACTGAGAAATGCGGGTAATGTTCCAGGTGTAGTTTATGGTGGAGAACAGCCAAATGAAAAAATCTCAATTACAACTAAAGAGTTAAAGAATTTAATAAATAAAGAAAATTATCTTTCAAATGTAATATCTATTAATTTAGATGGGAAAGAACAAAAAGTTTTAACAAGAAATATTGCTTTTGACACTGTCACTGATGAGCCTATTCATTTTGACTTAATGAGAATTGTTAAAGGTGGAAAAATTATTTTAGAAATACCTGTGAAATTTATAAACAACGAATTATCACCAGGACTTAAACGTGGAGGTGTACTAAATATTGTAAGACGTAAAGTAGAATTAAGATGTCCTGCAGAAAATATTCCAACTGAACTTGTTGTAGATTTAGAAGGTTTAGATATTGGTACAAGTATAAAAATTTCTTCAATTAATTTACCAGAAAACGTTAACCCTACGATACAAGGGAGGGACTTCGTGATTGCAACAGTTGCTGCACCTACCGTAGTTAAAGAACCAGAAAAACCAGCAGAAACAGCTGAGGGTGAGGCTGCAGAAGGAACAGAGGCAGCAGCAGAAGGTGGTGATAAAACTTCAGCAGATGGTGATAAGGCTGAGGATGAAAAAACTAAAGAAGAAGATAAATCTTCATCAGATAAAAAATAATAAATAGTGAAATTTTTCCAAATTTAATTTGATATGTTGTTACTTGTTGGTTTAGGAAATCCGACTCCAAATAGTCAAAATAATAGACATAATATTGGTTTCAAGATTGTAGATGCAATTAACCAAAAATTTGGATTGTCTAAGCAAAAACCAAAATTTAAGGGATTATTAACCACTGGAAATATTGGAGATAAAAAAATCTATGCAATTAAACCTCTTACATTTATGAATAATTCTGGAATTTGCATAAGAGAGCTACTTGAATACTTCAAAATAGATGCAGAAGATGTGATTGTATTTCATGATGACCTAGATATTGAATTTGGAAAAATTAAAGCAAAATTTGGTGGTTCAAGTGCAGGTCACAATGGTATTGCTTCTATTGATAAGTTCATTGGTAAAGAATATTCAAGAGTTCGTATCGGTATAGGAAAACCAGAAAATAAAATATCTGTTTCAGATTACGTGCTAAACGATTTTAATGAAGATGAACAAGTTCATTTAGACTCGATAACTAGTAATATAATTGAGTCTTTGACAATCTTGATTGATAAAAAATTAGACTTATTTTCTAGTACTGTTAATAACAACTAAATGGGTTTTAAATGTGGTATCGTAGGATTGCCAAATGTAGGTAAATCTACTTTGTTTAACGCTTTAACAAACTCTAACAAGGCACAAGCAGAAAATTTTCCTTTTTGCACAATTGATCCAAATATAGGCATTGTAGCAGTCCCGGATGAGAGACTTGATAAACTAGCTGAAATTTCGATCTCAAAAAAAAAAATTAACACAACAATCTCATTTGTTGATATTGCGGGTCTTGTTAAAGGAGCCTCCAAAGGGGAAGGTTTAGGCAATAAGTTTCTGTCTCACATCAGAGAAGTTGATGCCATTATTCATATGGTCAGATGTTTTGACTCCGATGATATTCAAAATGTTAACCCTAACGTTGATCCTATCAGAGATTTGGAGATTATAGAAACCGAAATGAAGTTAGCTGATTTAGAGTCAATTCAGAAGAGACTTGATAAAAAAAATAAAAAAAATGTTAATATTGAAGAGCTTAAATTATTAGATTCGACTCAAAAGATAATCGATGAGGATAAAGATTTATCATTGATCACAAATGAATTTGATGAAAAACTTTTAAAAAATAGTGGACTTCTTAGTATTAAACCAAAACTATACGTATGCAATGTAGATGAGGAGAGTATTAAGTCAGGTAACAAATATACTGAGGACTTTATAAAAAAATTTGATGAAAAAAACACATTGATTATTTCTGCAGATATAGAAAATCAGATAAATCAATTAGAGGATGAAAATGAAAAAAAAAATTATATGAAAATGATTAATATCTCGGAGACGGGACTGAATTCATTAATAAGAAAGGGATACGAACTTTTATCCTTACTAACTTTTTTTACATCTGGACCAGAGGAAACTAGAGCTTGGACTATTACAAAGGAATCTACAGCTCCAAATGCTGCAGGGGAAATTCATTCTGACTTTGAAAAAGGATTTATAAGAGCTGAAACAATTTCTTACGAAGATTTTTTAAATAATCAGGGATGGTTAAAATCTAAAGAGGCTGGAAAAATGAGATTAGAAGGTAAAGAATATATCGTAAAAGATGGAGATATTTTAAACTTTCGTTTCAATACGTGACCATATTTTCTTCATACTAAAATAAACTAAAATAGTTAACACTGATAAATATATAATTACCCTAAAACCTAGTTTATGTCTTGTTTCTAAATGCGGTTCTGCAGTCCATTGTAAAAATGTTGTTACATCCTTAGCCATTTGATCTACTGTTGCCTTTGTTCCATCGGCGTACTCTACAATGTCATCATCTAAAGGAGATGACATTTTAATTTTGTTACCATACATATATTTGTTATAATAAACGCCATCATCTAGTTCCATGCCTGCTGGTGGCTCATCATAGCCCATTAAGACAGAATAAATATAATTTGCTCCACCTTTTCTAGCTTTTACAAGAACTGACATATCTGGAGGATATGCTCCGCCATTTGCTGCAATTGCCTCTTGAACATTTGCATAAGGCATTACAAATTTATCTGATAATTTTGCTGGTCTTTCAAACATTTCACCATCACTATTTGGTCCATCAGTTACTTCAAAATTTGAGGCAATTGCTTTAGCCTCAAGCTCTGTAAACTCCGGTCCACCTTTTTCTGCTAGATTTCTATAGCTTAAATGTTTAAGTGAATGGCATGAAGCACAGACTTCTGTATAAACTTGATAGCCTCTTTGCAAAGAGGCTCTATCAAACTTGCCAAAGAAGCTTTTAAAAGACCAATCAACTTTTAACAATTCTTGCTGTTCGCCCGCAGCATTTGCTCTTGATAAAATTAATGATAAAATTATAAAAAAAAAGAAAGTTAACTTTAAAAAGATTTTCACAGTTTCTCTTTAAAATCTGAATTATTTTTAGCCATTGCCATATCAGCAGATCCACCCAATATAGGCTCAGTTATACTTAGAGGTAATGGAGTAGTTTTTTCCTTCATACCTAAGAAAGGTAAAATTATTAAAAAATGCGCAAAATAATAGGCTGTTGCAACTCTTGCGATTAATAAATATAAGCCTTCTGCTGGCATTGCGCCCACATAACCAAGTATTAATACATCAGCAACTAAAAACCAGTAGAACTGTTTATATATGGGTCTGAAGACAGTTGATCTAACTTTAGAAGTATCTAACCAAGGTAAAATCACTAATACAAATATTGCAGCAAACATTGCTATTACTCCAAGCAATTTATCAGGGACTGATCTTAAGATTGCATAAAATGGTAACAAGTACCATTCAGGAACAATGTGAGCTGGTGTGACTAGTGGATTTGCTTCAATATAGTTGTCCGCATGACCTAGGATATTAGGCGAAAAGAATACAAAGAATGCAAATATTAATAAAAATATTAAAAGTGCAAATGCATCTTTAATCACAATATAGGGATGAAAAGGAACTGTGTCTTTAGATGGTTTTTTTATATCTATTCCAATAGGATTATTATTGCCAGGAACATGAAGTGCCCAAATGTGAAGAACTACTAATCCTAAAATTAAAAAAGGAAATAAATAGTGTAAACTAAAAAATCTAGTTAAAGTTGGATTGTCAACTGAGTATCCTCCCCAAAGCCAATTCGTAATACTCTCCCCTACTAAAGGAATGGCACTAAATAAGTTAGTAATTACTGTAGCACCCCAGAAACTCATTTGTCCCCAAGGAAGAACGTATCCCATAAATGCAGTTGCCATCATAAGGAAATAAATCAACATACCTATAATCCAAATTACTTCTCTTGGTGATTTATATGAACCATAATACAAAGATCTAAAGATATGAATATAAACAGCTAAGAAAAACATAGATGCACCGTTTGCATGCACATATCTTATTAACCAACCGTAATTTACGTCTCTCATTATGTGCTCTACGCTTTGAAAAGCTAAATCAGCATGC
Source organism: uncultured Pelagibacteraceae bacterium (assembly GCA_902535275.1). Lineage (GTDB taxonomy): Bacteria > Pseudomonadota > Alphaproteobacteria > Pelagibacterales > Pelagibacteraceae > Pelagibacter. Next base: position 20,236 of record CACASS010000013.1, on the reverse strand, counting down.
GCTACATAATGCATACCCAAAACAATACCTGTAATTATTTGAGTGATTAAGCAAAAAGTAAGAATTCCACCAAATGTCCACCAGTAATTTAAATTTTTGGGAGTAGGATAATCTGTTAAATGGTTTGCAAGTGTTAGTAATGGAAGTCTATCATTAAACCATTTTCCAACTTTTGATTTAGGTGTATATTCGTGATCGCTCATAAAATTTTTTATCCAATTTTTATAGTATTACTGTTTACAAATTCATACTTTGGCACTTCCATATTTGTAGGTGCCGGTCCTTTTCTAATTCTTCCAGATGTATCATAGTGTGAACCATGACATGGACAAAACCATGCCCCATAATCTCCTTTATCAGTCAAAGGTACACAGCCAAGGTGAGTGCATACTCCTAACATTACTAGCCATTCTGGATTTTTTGCTCTATCCTCATCTTTTTCAGGATGTTTTAACTCACTTAAATCAACAGCTCTTGCACTATCAATTTCATCTTGAGTTCTTCTTTTTATAAAAACTGGTTTGCCTCTCCACAAAACGGTTATTGATTGACCAGGTTCTACTGCACTTATATCAACTTCCGTACTTGCTAATGCCTTTACAGATGCGTCAGGGTTCATTTGATCAACTAACGGCCAAACAACCGCTCCGACGCCTACTGCGCCTGCTGCTGTTGTTGCAGTCACTATAAAATCTCTTCTATTTGGCTTCTTTTTTTCTGAATCGGACATTTATTATTATTTTAATTTTTTTCTTAATATATGATTTCATATATGAAGAAAAACATTATTTTTCCATGGTAAGAATGACACACAAAAAAACTAAATCGATGCCTAAAATAGCACTTTATGAGCCTGATATACCACAAAATACGGCTGCGATAGCTCGAACTTGTTCTTGCCTTGGGGCTGTTCTTGAGATTATAGAGCCTTGTGGATTTTTACTAAGTGACAAACGTTTTAAAAGAGTTGTGATGGACTACCTGGATGAAAAATTGATGAAGATTTACAAAAGTTCAGATGAATTTTTTGAAGCAAAAAAAAATGATAGAGTAGTTTTGATGACAACTAAGGCAAGTAAAATTTATACTGAATTTAAATTTAGATACAATGACACATTACTATTTGGAAGAGAAAGTTCAGGTGTCCCAGATGAAGTTCATAAAAGACTAGAGAATAGGATAAAAATACCAATGATTGAAAAAAAAAGATCCTTGAACCTCGCTTCTTCTGTTGCAATAGTATTGTCAGAAAATATAAGACAATCAAATATTAATGGATCAAACAATTAAAAAAAAATTAGCACGAAATTGGTTTAAGACTTTGCAAGAAGTTATTTGTCAAGAAATAGAAGAATTAGAAGGAAAAAAAAATATCTTCAAAATTAAAAATTGGGAAAGAGGAAAAAACTCAAATGAAGGTGGTGGCCAATTTAGAATATTGGAAAATGGTAAAATATTTGAAAAAGTAGGAGTAAATTTTTCTGAAGTTTATGGAAAATTTTCAAAACAATTTAGAAATAGAATTCCTGGGGGGGATAGAAATCCAAACTTTTGGGCAGCAGGTATATCAGTAGTAATGCATATGAAAAACCCTCATGTTCCTGCTATGCATTTTAACACTAGATATATTTATACTTCTCATGGATGGTTTGGTGGAGGGATGGATGTTACTCCTTGCCTGAAAGATAAAAGTTTAGAAAAATGGTTTCATAATGAATTAAAGAAATCTTGTAATAAACATAATAAAAATTTTTACAAAAAATATAAAAAATGGTGCGATGAATATTTTTACTTGCCGCACAGAAAAGAACCAAGAGGTATAGGAGGAATTTTTTTTGATTATAAAAAAGAAAATTGGGAAAAAGATTTTAGTTTTGTAAGAGAAGTAGGAATAAGTTTTAAAAATATTTTTAGAGAAATTATATTAAAAAAATATAAGAAAAAATGGTCAAATAAACAAAGAGAAATTCAATTAGAAAAAAGAGGTCGATATGTTGAATTTAACTTACTTTATGATAGAGGTACAAAGTTTGGTTTACAAACAAACGGTAATGTTGAGGCTATTTTAATGTCACTACCACCTGTAGCTAAATGGAAATAAATTATGGAAAAAGAGCCGATCACAGTTAGAGGTTTAGAAAAATTAAAAGAAGAGTTGATTTTCTTAAAAGAGAAGAAAAGACCTGAGATAGTTGCGGCCATAGCTGAAGCAAGATCACATGGAGATCTTAAAGAAAATGCAGAATATCATGCTGCAAAAGAGCAACAATCTCACAATGAAGGAAGAGTTCAAGAAGTTGAGGATATTATAGCTAGAGCAAATGTTATTGATGTTTCAAAATTAGATAATGACGGAAAAGTTATATTCGGTTCAACTATAATGCTACAAAATTTAGATACTGAAGAAAGTTTGAAATATAAGATTGTTGGAAAGGATGAGGCAGATTTAAAAGAAAAACTAATATATTTTAAATCACCGATAGGTATGGGTCTAATTGGTAAAATTAAGGGTGATTTAGTTGAAATTAAAACTCCTGCAGGTGTCAAAAATTTTGAAATAAAAGACGTAAAATATATTTAATTATTTAATACGTTATCAATTTCTTTATTACTTAATTTAAAGCTGTTATTTAACCACAAGTCCTCGAGTAATCTAATTTTTTGTCCGAATTCTTTACCTTCTTTTAAATTGTATTTTTCAAGTAAATCCTGGGCTTTTAATGGAAAAATAGGTTTCTCAAACTGTTCAAAATATTTTTTTAATTCAATTAGTTTTTTTGGTGCTGTCTTAGAGTTAAAAATTTTTAAATCTAATAAATCAATAACATATGATTTATTATAAAAATAAAAAATTCTTTGAAGATTTTTCTTATTAAAGTAATCTTTTTCAGAAAATAATTCATGATTTTCAATAAGAAACTTTACTCTTTTTTTATCTTCATTTGATAAATTATACTTAAATAAGAAATAATTGGCATTATCAGTTTCATCTATAATTAAGTAAGAAATTAAAAAAATAAATGTTTTTTTGTAAAATATATTTTTTGAGTATTCATTTATTTTTTCTAAATTATTAAGATTAACAAGCTGAGGAAAAATTGTTGTTAAAATTTCTAATGAAAAAGAGTCTTTTGATAATTGTAAAAAATTTTTAGATAAAATAATTTTTTTTAATTCGCTCATCAATCTTTCTTTTGAAAGATTAGCTACACCAGCAATGTTTTGCTTGATTGATTTTTTAACTGATGAGTTATGGGTATGATTACTATAACTTATAAAGAATCTAATATATCTCAAAATTCTTAAATAATCTTCCTGAATTCTTTTATCTGCATTACCTATAAATATTACCTTACCCTGTTCTAAATGTTTGACGCCTCCATTGGGATCAAACAAATTGCCATCTTTATCCGCATAAATAGAATTAATGGTGAAATCTCTTCTTGATGAGTCTTTTAACCAGTCTGTTGTATATTTAACTTTTGCATGTCTTCCGTCGGTATCTACATCTTCTCTTAGTGATGTAATCTCAAAATTTTTTTGACCTATATTTGCAGTGATAGTCCCATGTTTTATGCCAGTTTCAAAGAATTTAATGCTGTTTGATTGTAAACACTCTTTAATTTGATTTGGATTTAGATTTACAGCTAGATCAATATCATCAACATCTTCCTGATTTAAAATTTTTCTAACACATCCACCTACATATCTAAGTTCACTAGTATTATTAAAATTTGATATCGCTTCAAAAAGTTTTGAAACTTCTGTGTTATTATATATGCTTAAAAAAGAGCTATCTTTTGATGTAAGTTTTTTGTTTGTTTTAAAGATTTTTCTAAAAAAATTATACATAATTGGCTGGGGTGCTAGGATTCGAACCTAGGATGGCGGTACCAAAAACCGCTGCCTTACCACTTGGCTACACCCCAAAATTAATTTCATATATCACAAAAAAAAAGCTTTATATAGTTTTTGATAAATTACACCAATAGTTTTTATAATTTTTTCTTAATAATTTCTTTGCGTTTAGTGCGGCTTTTTTGGACTTAAAATACCCAACGATTGTTGAACCAGATCCTGTCATTCTTACATATGAATTTTTATCAATATTTAAAAAATAATCTCTAAGTTTCTGAAGTCTAGGATATTTTTTTGTAGATATGATCTCTAAATCATTTTTTAACTTTGACATTAAATTAAAGTCAATATTTTTTGACCTTATTTTTGATAATTGTGGTTTTGAGTAATGTCTAACTCGGTTAAAAATACTTTTTGTCGAACAGCCAAAATTTGGCTTAACCATTAAAGTAAAAATTTTTAAATTTTTTTTAATTTTTGTAGTTTTTTTTTTATAAGAAATAATTAAATTTTTTTGATCAATACCTAAGATTACATCCGACCCTATTTTAGAACATAAATCATATCTCTCTTTCAACGTTAAATTAATTTTATTTTTTTTTTCAAAGTAATTAATTAAAGAGGCCGCGTTCATTGAGCCTCCACCAAGTCCAGCTTCTTGGGGAATATTTTTTTTTATTAAAATTGAATATTTATTATTTTTTAATTTTTTTTTTTTATCGAGAATATTTAGCAAATTACTAACGGTATTTATTTTTGGCACTTTATTAGAGAAGTCTCCTGAAAATTTTACTATGTGATTTTTATTATTTGTTCTTTTTATAAAAATTTGATCATGTAAGTCGACAAAAGCAACTAGAGTTTCTAAATCATGAAGTTTTGATTTTCGTTTTCCTAGCACGTTGAGAGATAAATTAACTTTTGCGTGTGACTTAATCTTTTCAAATCTCATTAATTATGATTTTTTTAAACCTTCTAATAACTTAGATTTTATTTTTGATTTCATTTTATCTTCTGTTTCCTCAAGCTCTAGAACAGCCCGCCAATAATAATTTGCTTGTAATTTTTTATTTAGTTTCCAAAGAACATCACCATAATGATCGTTAACAATAGGATCGTCTGGCATAAGCTGCAAGGCTCTTTTTAAATATTTTTCAGCATTGATATAATCACCTATCAAATAATATCCCCAACCAACAGAATCTGTTATGTATGGATCGTCCTTTTTTTGTTTGTAGGCTGACTGTATCATTTCTATTGCTTCATCTATTTTGTGGTTTCTCTCTAGCCAACTATAAGCAAGATAATTCATAGTATATGGTTCATTTGGATATATTTTTAAACTCTCCAACATATCTTTGTCCGATTTTTCATAATTTCCCATCCTTTCATAGCTGCTACCTCTTCTGTAAAGAATCCTGGAGAGTGCATAAGAATTCTTTTCAACCTTTTTCATTAATTCGGTGTAATATTCGATAGCAATTTCATAATTTTCAAAACCTTTATTAATGTTTGCATAGTCATAAAGGATTTTTAAAGTTGGTGACTTTATAGAATTGAAATGCTTCTTAATATAAATTGCAGCTTCTTCTTCTGAATTATCTTCAGATAGTATTCTCCCAATCTTTTTTGTTTTATACCAAAAGTATAATTTATCTTTTTTTTTGAAATCTTCTAAAATTTTATTAGCTTGGTAATTATTCTTATTTAAGTAATAATTTTCAGCAAGCAAAGTCCGGTTGAAATAAAATTTAGGATTTAAGTATTCTGATATTCTTAAATAAAAATTTGACTGATCAAAAATATTTTGTGTGGAAAATAAATTAGATACTAAATAAAAGATCTCAGCCAAAATATCATTTTCATTTTTGCAAGAGAAATGAGTTTTAAATTTTTTATAATCTTCATTATCAATCCAATCTTTGATTTGATGTAATAATATACTATCTCCTAAAGGTTCAATTCTTTTTGATACTTCATTTACTTTTTTAAGTTCTTTATTCTCAATGAGATTTGCAAAATAAAAATACATATATCTCGAATAATCTCCATCAGAACTATTTAATAACCCTTCAAAATATGAATTTGTTTCTTGAGAGTTTAAATAACAATTCTGAAAAGTAGTTGAAATTAAACTTAATGATCCATATTTATTATCTTCAATAGCCTCTTTTTTAATAAACAGATAATTAAAATCTTTTAAAATTTTGTAAATTACGTATTCGTAAGTTCCATCATCTTTGTCCATTTGAAATTCTTTGATTCTTTTATTGGCTTGTTTAAAATCTTTTTTCTTAAAGCTATCAACTAAAAGGAGAAGGTTAAGCTCAAAGGTATTAGAATTAATATCATTTTTTGAAATTTTTATTTGGTCTATTCCTTTTTTAACTTGTCCATTTAAAACTAATGAAAATACATACTTTTTTAAAAAATTATCATGTTTTTGGATAAGAAATTTAGATGAATTAAAATAATCAAGTGCTGCCTCATTTTTTTGATTACCTGATGAAACTAAAGCAGAAAAATAATTAGAGAGATATTTTTGATTGAATTTATTATCTTCAGAAGTACTTGAATATGTACTGGTCTGCAGTGCTAAAAATGATAAAATTACTAATAAAATTTTCATATTTAAATTTATGACTTTAAATCTCAAAAATCAAAATGACATATTAAACCCTGAAAATCTTAACTCAAATGAAATTGAATATATATTTAACGATAAGCCAATTAACAGACTTAAAACTAAACCACAGCTAGAAGATAAAAAAAAACTTCTTTTAGAATTAAAGAATGAAATCAAAAATATAGATAATTGTGAACTGAAGAATAATGCTACGCAACTAGTATTTGCTGATGGGAACTGCGAAAGTAAAATTATGGTAATCGGTGAAGGTCCAGGCCAAAAAGAAGACGAGAAAGGGAAGCCATTTGTGGGAGACGCTGGGGTATTATTGAATAAAATGTTAGATGCTATTCAAATAAAAAGAAATAATATTTATATTACTAATGTAGTTAACTATCGACCACCAAATAACAGAAAGCCTGAACCTTCAGAAATTAATAGATATTCGAATTTTCTTCGAAAACATATTTCAATTATTGATCCTAAAATTTTAATTCTGATGGGTAGTACAGCCATGGAATCACTTTTTGGATCTAAGATAAAAATTTCAAAAGAAAGAGGTGTTTGGAAAGATTTAATCATTCATAATAAAACATACTTGACAATGATCACATTTCACCCAGCATATTTATTAAGGCAAGCTGAACAAAAAAAATATTCTTGGGCTGATTTAAAACAAATCAGGAAGAAAATTGATGAATTAAGAATATCAGCCTAATTATACGATGATAGAAATACATAAAAAATATATAAATTGGTGGAGAGAAAAACTTAGTCTTTCAAATTATGGATTATTATGGATTACTTTTATTAAAGGTTTGATAATTGGAGTACTTTTATATCATTTTTTTGTTACTTAATGAGAAAAATTATAGCTGGAGTTGATGAAGTTGGTAGAGGAAGTTTAATTGGTCCAGTGTATGCTGCAGCTGTTATTCTTAAAAAAAATATTAGAAATAAAGAGATCAAAGATTCAAAGAAGTTAACTAAGATTGAGAGAGAAAAATTAGCAAAATTTATAAAAAAAAATTCTACTTGGGCAATAGGATCTGCCTCAGTTAAGGAAATAGAAAAACTAAATATTTTAAGTGCTAGTCTATTAGCCATGAAGAGAGCTATAAAAAAACTAAAAGTTAAACCTAATTTAGTACTTATTGACGGGAATAAATCACCAGAATTAAGTAATTATCTTATTAAAACAATAATTAAAGGAGACCAAAAAATTAAAGAAATATCAGCAGCATCAATAATTGCAAAAGTTTCAAGGGATAAACTGATGCTCAAAATGTCAGAAAGTTTTAAAAAATATAAATGGGATTTAAATGCTGGTTATGGAACTAGAGATCACATTAATGCTATTAGAAAATATGGAGTAACTAGATTTCATCGAAAAACATTCAATCCAATACACAACATATTGAGTCACAGAAAAAAATAGTAACAAGTAGACTCAAAATAATTCAATCTCAGGTTGACGGAGACTCTACTCTAGAGTCTAATTAATAATTAAAAAATGAGTAATCAAACTTTAAAAAACAAAATTATTAATGGAGATAGTTTAGAGGAATTAAAAAAAATTCCTGATGAAACTTTTGATCTTATTTTTGCTGATCCCCCTTACAACCTTCAATTAAAAAAAGAATTAAGTAGACCGGATACATCTAAAGTAGATGCTGTAGACGATAAATGGGATCAATTTGAAAGTTTTAAAAGTTATGATGAATTTACTTTTGATTGGTTAAAAGAATGTAAGAGAATTTTAAAAAAGAATGGATCGATTTGGGTAATAGGTAGTTATCACAATATTTTTAGAGTGGGTGCTACAATCCAAGATTTAGGTTTTTGGATACTAAACGATGTAATTTGGAATAAAAATAATCCAATGCCAAATTTTAGGGGAACAAGGTTTACTAACGCACATGAAACACTTATCTGGGCATCAAAAAGTGAGGGGTCGAAATACACTTTCAATTATCAATCATTAAAATGCTTGAATGATGACCTCCAAATGAGATCTACATGGAACCTTCCAATCTGTAATGGCAAAGAAAGATTAAAAAACAATGGAAAAAAAGTTCATTCTACTCAAAAACCAGAAGCGTTACTCCATAGAATAATATTAGCCTCATCAAATAAAAATGATTTTATTTTAGATCCATTTTTAGGATCAGGTACCACGGCTGTTGTTTCTAAAAAGTTAGGTAGAAAATATTTTGGAATTGAAAAGGAAAAAAATTATTTTGATGCTACAAGAAAAAGATTAAACAATACAGATATTATAAAAGATGAATATCTAGATACACTTCAAAATAATAGATCAAAACCAAGAATTCCTTTTGGATCATTAGTTGAAATGGGCTTAATTAAACCTGGAACAGAAATTTATGATCAAAAGAAAAAAGTAAATGCTAAAATTATGGTGGATGGAAGTATAAAATATCAACAATCAGAGGGTTCAATCCATAAAGTTGCAGCAAAAATTATTGGTGCAGAAAGTTGTAACGGATGGACATTTTGGCATTATAAATCTGGAAATTCTTTAAAGCCAATTGATGATTTGAGACAAAGATTAAGGCCTGCAAATTAAGCTCTGTAAATTTTACCCAAATAATTTTCGAGAAATTTTTTATTTTTTGAGAGATATTTCAAAATTTTATTTCTAATAAAAATATTGATGGGATTTGATAAGTGAAATATAAAATGGTTTAATTTTGATTTATTATTTATAGAAGAAATACTACGAATCCTCTTTTGATAGAATTCATTTGTACCACTAAGAATACTTTTAAATATATCGTTTGCAGTTTCAATGCTTTGGGAAGCTCCTTGAGCAAATGATGGAGGGAATGTAAATAAAGCATCGCCTGACAAAAATATATTTTTTTTATTTAGACTTGGAAAGTCGTTGCTAACGTGAACAGGAAATGATTTCAATTCACTTAAATTTTTGGAGCTTATTTGCGATGTTTTTTGTAAACCTGATACTAACGATGCTAAAAATTCTTCAGATTTGAATAAATCATGATTTTGTAATTCATCTGAGGATAATTTCTTTTTTATAATAGCTACAAAATTGTATTCATTATTTTGATTTACTGGGTAGATCACATAGTGACTATTTGATCCCATATATATTGAAATATCACTACCATAATCACCATTTAATTTACCTCGCAGTGCAACATTAAGATTATATTTTGGATATATGCTTTCATTAAAAATTAGTGACCTCGTTTTTGAAAAAATACCGTCCGAAATAATTAAGTAATCGAATTCTTCATTTTTATTATCTCCAAAAGAAATTCTGATGCCATTAGAATTATCTACTTTTGTTATATTTGAATTAAATTTTATTTTTTCTTGTGGGATGTTTTGAAATAAGAATTTTAATAATGTTGATCTTTTTAAGGTAGTGTATCGATTTAGTGAATCATTAAATTGTGTAAGGTCTATATCGCAAATTTTTTTGGAATTATTTGCTTGTATGAAATTAACTTTTGAGGGAAAGCAAACTTCAGATGCAGGTAGATTTTTAAATCCTATACTATTTAATAATTTTATACTATTTACTGATAATTGAATTCCATAACCTTCAAGGAAATTATAATTACCTTTTTTTTCAAATATCTTATATTCAAAATCTTTTTCATTATTTAAAAGATTTGCAAAATATAAGCCTGATATTCCTCCACCAATAATCGCAATTTTTTTCATTAATTTATTTGATAGTATTAAGTATTTTCTTTGTAAACGAAGGTAAAGTCCAATTGCTTAAATCTTTAACATTAATAAAAAATCCATCGCTCTTTTCTGGTAAATTATTTTTCATATTAATTGCAATTTTCATATGCATATTTGACATTTTTATATTGATCCTTTTTCCTAAATGATTTTTAAATTTTCTCTTAGGTATCTCATTCATGGGGAATATAGGCATATCTTTTAAAAAGTTAAATTTTCTGTTTTTTAAAAGATAGTAATTATTCTGCTTATTTTGAAAAATATTTGCTTCAAAAAACTTTTGTTTATTAAATTTATTTATTTTAATTATTTCAAAGTCATTTTTTTTAAAGGATTTACAATTTGTTGAGATAGGACATTGATAACAAAGTGGGTTGGATGGTTTACAGATTAATGCACCTATTTCCATTATAGCTTGAGCATAATCACTAGCTCTAATTGTTTCTCCGAAAAAAATTTTTTTTTGGTGTAAATTTTCTTTAGAAATTTCTTTTTCTTTTTTTAAATAAAATACTCTTTTTAAAATTCTTTCAACATTTCCATCTAAAGGAATTATTTTTTTATTGAATGCAATTGCCATAATTGCATTAGATGTATAATCCCCTACTCCAGGTAGTGATTTTAAATCATCCTCATTTTTTGGAAGTTGGCCCTTAAATTCATTTATAATTTGTTTTGCTGATTTTTTAAGATTTCTGGCTCTTGAATAATACCCTAATCCTTCCCAACATTTCATCAATTTAGCATCTCTAACTCTTGATAAACTTTTTAAATCTGGGATTTTAGAAATAAAATTTTCAAAATATGGTATTACAGTCTTCACTTGTGTTTGCTGCAACATAAATTCACTGACTAGCGTAAAATATTCTTTTTGAGTTCTAGAGACTTTTTTTCGCCAAGGAAGGTCTCTTTTATTATTATCGTACCAATTCAAAATTTTATTTGGTATGTTTTGACTTGTCATATGAATTTTAAATATAATACTAAGCAGAGAACTAAATCTGTTCAAGGACTAAGATCTTTTAAAGATACTTTGCCCCAAGAAGCAAAAAGAATATTGAATAAAAAAGGTCAAATTTATTCAAATACTTTAGATAATTGGAAATTTCTTGTTGGCAAAGAATTATTTAATGTATCCTATCCAAGATCATTTAAAAATTCTAAATTAAATGGAAGCTGTTTAAACATAATGGTCAAAAGAGGAAATGAAGTAGATTTAGAATACTCTAAGAAAGAAATAATAAAAAAAATTAATATATTTTTTGGGTATAATGTAGTCGATGATATTAAATTAAAAACTTTTGAGGGAGAGTTTGAAAAAATTAAAGAAAACAAAATAAATAATGCGACAAAAAGCAAAAATATTAAGCAGATAACCAATATTAAGAATGATAAAATTAAAAAATCTTTGTTAGAATTAAATAAAATATTTAAATCAAGATGAAAAAAATACTAATACAAACAATTATAATTTCATTATTTTTTGTAATACATAATGCTAAAGCAAATATTAAATCGATTACTGAGGGTAATGTCGATGCAAAAGTAAAACTGATAGTTTTTGAATCTTTAACATGTAGTCATTGTGCAGATTTCCATAAAAATGTTTATCCTAGTTTAAAAACTGATTTTATAGACAAAGGTTTAATTTTAATCGAATTTAGAAATTTTCCATTAGATATTGCTGCATTTAATGCATCAAAAATAGCTCATTGTAAGAATGATGGAAATTCAGAAATACTTCATCATTTATATAAAAATCAAAGTAGCTGGGTAAGAGGAAGCACTATTGAAGATCTCAACAAAAATCTAAAGAAGGTAATTCAAGAATCAAATTTTAAATTAGATTTTGAGAAATGTATAGCAGACTCAAAAATTGAAGATTTTATTTTAGAAGACCGAATCAACGGAGCTAAAAACTACAAAATAGAGGCAACACCAACACTTATAATCAATGGTGAAAAGTTCGAAAATACATCCAACTATAAAAAATTAAAAAAATATATAGAAAAACTGATATAAGTCATTGAATGGAGTTTAAAAAAATCCAATTAAATGGCTTTAAGTCTTTTGCCGAGAAAACTAATTTTTTAATTGAAAAAGGCCTTACAGGAATTGTTGGTCCGAACGGTTGTGGCAAGTCAAACATAGTTGAATCTCTTAGATGGTGTATGGGAGAGACCTCGGCAAAAAGCATGAGAGGGTCTGGGATGGAAGATGTTATATTTTCAGGTACATCAAATAAACCTTCAAAAAATATTGCTGAAGTAGTTTTAAGCTTGAACAATGAAAATAAGGATGGACCACACCAATATAACGATTTAGAGGAAATAGAAATTCGAAGAAAGATTGAGAAAGACAAAGGATCAAAGTTTTACATAAACAACAAAGAAGTTAGAGCAAAAGATGCACAAATGTTTTTTGCAGATCTATCTACAGGAGCTCATTCACCATCACTGATAAGTCAAGGCAGAATCGGAGCATTAGTTACAGCAAAACCATCTGATAGAAGAGCTATACTTGAAGAAGCTGCTGGAATAGCTGGTTTGCATGTTAGAAGGCATGAAGCAGAAATTAGATTAGGGGCAGCAGAAAATAATTTAAAGAGAGCCGACGAACTTAGAAGACAACAAGAAAAACAATTAGCAAATTTAGAAAAACAAGCTGAGGAAGCTGCAAAGTATAAATTAATTTCAGAAGAAATAAAAAAAGTTGAGGCGGGGCTTTATTATTTAAGACTTATACAAATTGATAAAGAAATCACTTTAGAAAATGAAGTAAATAATGAGGCAGATGGAAAAGTAGAAGAATTTAATAAACAAATTGAAGAATTAGAAACTAAAATAAAAAATGAACTTGAAAGAGTAGAGCCAATAAGACAAAAAAATATTGAAAATTTATCTAAGATTCAAAGGTTAAACCTTGAGCTGAAAGCTTTAGATGAGGAAAGTACTAGAATAAATGAGGAAATAGATACAATTAAAAGCTCTATAAAAGTTATAGATGAAGACATAGACAGAGAAAAAAGCATAGTAATTGACGCAAATTCTAACGAAAAAAGATTAAAAGAGGAGAGAAATATCTTAATTGATACAGATTCAAAATATTATGAAACAGAAAAACTTTCCAATCAAGATCTTGAAAACTCTAAATCAAAATTAAAAAGTGAGCAAGATAGAATGGATGAATTATTAGAGAGTTTTAGTGCTGAATCTTTGCAAAAAAATAATGAAATTATTACCAGCATAAAAAATAAAATCGAAGAAGTTAAAAAACTAATTTTAGAAAATAGAAACCATCAGACAATAAAAATTTTAGATGAATGTATAATTGACTTGTCATATTTAACTATGAAAGTTAAAGAAGTTGAGGATGACGATGTAATTTCAACTCTAACATCAAAAAGTGATCAAATAAAAAAATTGCAGGATGATTATGCTGAAACTTATAGTAAAAATCAAAATATAAAAAAAGAGTCTGTCAAAAGAAAAGAGCGAATAAGTATAATTGATCAAGAATTTGAAAGCTGGCAAAATCTTTTAACTAATTCTGAAAAAATGGTAAATGAACTTAATGCTAGAAAAAATAAACTTGTAGAAAAATTAAATGCTCTCGAAAAACAACCTCAATCTCAAGCAGAAAGAAAAGGGAAGATTTCCGAAAACTTAAGAATTTCTGAAGATGAAAAAAATGAGAATGAAATTTTAGTTGAAAAAATTGATAATAATATTACGGAAATTAGAAATCAATTAAACAACACAAAAGAAAATTCAATTGAAATTAGAGAAAAAAAAGCAAGCTCTGGAGCAACCATTGAAGGTTTAAATAAAAGAAGAAATGATCTTTTAGAAAGAGTTATGACAGATTTGAATGTTGAAGAAGGCAATATACTTAATTATTCAAATCTTGAAAAAGACGCTGAATTTCCTGACTTGGTCACTCAAGAAGAACTACTAGATGAAAAAAAGAGAGAAAGAGAAAAACTTGGATCTGTTAACTTAAGAGCAGATGATGAGACTGAAAAATATAAAACCGAAATAAAAAAAATGGAACAAGATAGACAAGATCTTGTTACAGCAATATTTAAATTGAAGGAAAGCATAACAGAACTTAATCAAAAAGGTCGAGAAAGATTGTTAGATGCTTTTGAAAGAGTGAGTAGAAAATTTAATGAGGTGTACACGAAATTGTTTAATGGAGGAAGCGCAAAATTAGAACTCGTGGACTCTGATGACCCACTAGATGCTGGTTTAGAAATGCTGGTCAGTCCTCCAGGAAAAAGACTGCAGTCAATTACTTTACTTTCTGGTGGTGAACAAGCTTTGACAGCATTATCACTTATATTTGCAGTATTTCTTACTAACCCATCCCCTATTTGCGTTCTAGATGAAGTCGATGCACCGCTAGATGATGCAAATGTAACAAGATTTTGTAATCTTTTAAATGAACTGACAAAAATTACTTCTACAAGATTTATAATAGTAACCCACCATGCATTAACTATGTCAAAAATGGATAGATTATATGGGGTTACAATGCCAGAGAAAGGGATAAGTCAACTAGTTGCTGTTGATCTTCAAAAAGCTGAGAGCATGGTAGCTTAGGCTAATGAAAGAGGAAGATTTTAAAACTCGCCTTAAAAGTGCAAAAAATAGAGCAAAATCCAAATATTCTGAGAGCAAAGAGCCATCAACATCTGGAATGGGTCATGCTTTTAAAATGAGCACTGAATTAGTTGCAGCAGTAGCCGTTGGGACAATTATTGGGTTTATTTTAGACAATTGGTTTGGTACTAAGCCCTGGTTAATTTTAATATTTTTTTTTGTAGGAGTAATTGCAGGAATTATGAATGTGATTAAATCAGCAAAAAAAATGCAAAAAAAATAAGAGAATATAATGGCATCAAATCCAATGTACCAATTCAATGTTTATAGAATTGGTCCCGAAATTAAATTAGGCTCAGTTGATATCTCTTTCACTAATGCAAGTTTATTCATGGTCATTAGTTCTTTAGCTATTTTGATAATTTTTAATCTAGGAGCGAAAAAAAAAACTCTAATACCTGATAAATTACAATTATTATCAGAATTAAGTTATTCCTTTGTTGCCAAAATGATTAATGATACAGCAGGATCTAAAGCAAAACCCTACTTTTCATTTATTTTCTCATTATTTATGTTTGTACTTTTTTGTAACATGTTTGGAATGATACCTTACGCATTTACAGTCACAAGCCATATCATTGTTACATTTGTGCTTGCAGCATTTATTTTCATTGGAGTGACAATTATTGGATTTATGAAACATGGATTGGGATATTTGAAATTGTTTGTACCAAGTGGAGTTCCAATGGTTCTACTTCCACTAATAGTTGTTATTGAAATTATTTCGTATTTGAGTAGACCAATTAGTTTATCTGTAAGATTGTTTGCTAATATGATGGCTGGTCACACTATGATGAAGGTATTTGGAGGCTTTGTTATAAGCTTAGGAATTGTAGGTGGATGGCTTCCACTTAGTTTTTCGGTTGCACTTACGGGTTTGGAGATACTAGTTGCTTTTCTTCAAGCGTATGTATTTGCAATTTTAACATGCATTTATTTGAATGATGCATTAAATCTACACCATTAATAAAAAAAGGAGGAAAAATGGAATTAGAAGCAGCAAAAATGATAGGAGCAGGATTAGCAGCTATCGCACTAGCAGGTGCGGGAGTTGGTATAGGAATTATCTTTGGTAATTACTTATCTGGTGCTATGAGAAATCCATCTGCAGCTCAAAAACAATTCCCTAACTTGTTATTAGGATTTGCTTTAGCTGAAGCAACAGGATTGTTTGGACTAGTAGTTGCGTTGATTATTTTATTTGCATTTTAGTTAATGTTAAAAAAAATAGTTATTTTATTATTTGTTACATGCTTTGCGTGTTTTAATACAGTATCTGCCGCTGAAAGTGGTGGTATGCCTCAACTTAATCCAGAGTTTTGGATTTCTCAAATCTTCTGGCTTATCATCACGTTTGGAATACTTTTTATTGTTTTGACGAAAGTTGTATTGCCTAAGATTAGCGATAACCTGGAAACCAGAAAATCTCAAATACTTGAAAATATTGAGATTGCAGATAAACAAAAAGAAGAAAGTAAAAAAAAAATTGACGAATATGAAAAGATTATTTTAGACAGCAAACTTAAAGCTAAAAGTTACTTTAATGAAGCTAGAGAAAAGATTTTGGATGATATTAATAAAAAAAGAGCTGCATTAGAGAAAGATCTTGATGAAGAAATAAGTGAAGTAGAAAAGGAATTGTCTGATTTAAAGCAGAAGTCAGGGGAAAAAATAAATAAAATAGCAGCTGAAACATCAGCTGAGTTAATAAAAGAGCTAATTGGTGAAGAAGTAAATAGTAGCAGCATAGCAGCAATCGTAGAAGACCAATCCAAAATAAACAGAGAGAGAAAAGATGTTTGATGCAACTTTTTGGGTAGCAATATCGTTTTTTATTTTTATAGGTCTATTGGTATATTTTAAAATACCTCAGAATATAAACAATCTTCTAACAAAAATGATAGGAGATATAAAAAAAGAAATCGATGAAAGTGAAAAGTTAAGAGTTGAGTCAAAAAAACTTTTAGATGAAGCTCAGACTAAACTTAATTCTGTTGAAGGGGAGTCCAAAAAAATCCTTGATCAAGCTAAAGCTGAGTCTGAACAACTTGTTATAAGCATGAATGAAAAATTTCATAAATCTTCTGAAATAAAGAAGAATTTAACTCAAACAAAAATTAATCAGATGAAAGAGGGAGCAATTAAAGAAATCAAAGATACTTCTATTAAAATTGCCCTAGAGTCTGTAAAAAAAATAATAACAACTACAGTTGATAAATCTAAATTAGATAATCTATTTGAAAAAAATCTTGAAGAAGCAAAGACTGAATTAAAAAAAATTAATTCATAACTAAATTACGTTACATTTTCTTAAAATAATATAAAATCCAAATTATGAATTCGATAGTAATAGGATCAGGTTTTGGGGGTATGGCTGCAGCATTAAGGTTAAAAGCTAAAGGCCACAATGTAACCTTGATTGAAAAACATGAAGATTTAGGTGGACGGGCAAGAGTCTTTAAAAAAAATGGTTTTACATTTGATGGTGGTCCAACTGTGATAACAGCGCCTTACTTAATTGATGAATTATTTCAGCTTTTTGAAAAGAATTCAAAAGACTATTTAGAAATAAAATCTTTAAAAACTTGGTATCAATTTGTTTTTGAAGATGGTTTTAAGTTTAACTATTCTGGTGATGAAGAAGAGATGGTTAATCAAATAAAAAAGATTAACGAAAAAGATGTAAACGGATATAAAAATTTAGTTAATTTTACAAAAAAGATTTTTGATAAAGGTTTTACTGAACTATCAGATGTCCCATTTGATAAACCCTCTTTTATGTTAAAGCAAATACCTTCTTTATTTAATCTAAAGAGTTATAAATCTGTTTATGGTTTGGTTTCCTCATATATTGAAGATGAAAAATTAAGAAGATTACTTAGTATGCATCCTCTATTGGTAGGTGGTAATCCTTTCACAACAACTTCAATATATGGATTAATTTTGTATTTAGAAAAAAAATGGGGAATTCATTATTCAATGGGTGGTACTGGTCAAATAATAAATGGTATGGAAAAATTAATGAATGAAGAACATATTAAAATATTAAAAGGATGCGAAGTAAATAAAATCCTATCAAATGAAAATAAAATAACTGGTGTTCAACTAAGCAATGGGGGTAAGATTGATGCAGATAATGTCATTTGTAACGCTGATCCACCTGCAGTTTACTCAAAATTAGCAAACACAAATATTAGTAATTCTATTTTTAATTGGAAAATGAAAAGAATGGAATATTCAATGGGTTTATTTGTGTATTACTTTGGAACCAAAAAAGTTTACGACGATATTGAACATCATACTATCAAATTTGGAGATAAGTATAAGGAACACTTGGATGATATTTTTAACAATAAAAAATTAAATGACGATATTAGTTACTATTTACATAGACCAACAGCTACAGACAAATCTATGGCGCCTGATAATCATGATTGTTTTTATGTGTTAGTGCCAGTTCCTAATAACCAATCTGGTATAGATTGGTCTATTGAGGGAGACAAAATGAAAAACTTAGTTATTAAAAAAATGGAGGAAAGTTTACTACCTAATCTAAGTGAAAATATTGTTGAGGATTTTTATTTAACGCCAGATTATTTTGAGAAAGAGTTAAATACAAAATATGGCTCAGGTTTTTCTATTCAACCAAAATTTACCCAATCAGCTTATTTTAGATTTCATAATAAATCAGAGATTTTTGATGGTTTATATTTTGTTGGAGCAGGTACTCATCCTGGAGCAGGTGTACCGGGAGTATTATCTTCAGCAAAAGTCTTAGACAAAATTCTGTAATGGAAAAAAATAGTTTTCTATCTATATACGCAAAATCATTTAACTGGGCTGGTTTTTTTCTTCCAAAAGAAACTTATTTGAAATGTTCTAATTTATACGATTTTTGTAGAACTTTAGACAATATAGCTGACGATGAAGGTGCGATTGATGTTAAATTAAGAAGATTTTTAAACTTCAAAAATAATTTTATCAATAAAGAATTTCAGAACCATATAATTAAAAATATGTGGGTATTAATGGATGAATATAATATTTCTACAAAAATTGTAGAGGACTTATTTGATGGTGTAGAGTCTGATATTCAAAATGAAGTAAGATTAAATTCAAAAAAGGAATTATTAATTTATTCATATAGAGTAGCGGGAACTGTTGGATTAATGATGGCAAAAATTCTAAATGTTACAGACTCTAGCTCTCTTAAATCAGCTATAGATTTAGGTATAGCAATGCAGCTTACAAATATTTCTAGAGATGTAATAGAAGATTCTAAAAATAAAAGGTTTTATATAAAACATAATTTTGAAGCCATAAAAGAAACATTGGCAACTGCAGATTTATTTTATGATAGTAGCTTTTCTTCAATAAAGGATATTCCATTAAATCTTAGATTTTCAATTTTAGTAGCAAGAAGAGTTTATAGGCAAATTGGTAAAAATATTATTAAGAAACAAACAATTCAAGAT
The DNA here is from genome assembly GCA_902535275.1 of uncultured Pelagibacteraceae bacterium. Classification (GTDB taxonomy): domain Bacteria; phylum Pseudomonadota; class Alphaproteobacteria; order Pelagibacterales; family Pelagibacteraceae; genus Pelagibacter. The sequence continues at coordinate 872 of CACASS010000013.1, read as the reverse complement.
TACAACCAATCAGGTAAAATTTTTGTTAGTAATAGTGGCAAAATATTGCAAACATTATTATCTATATATGACTTGCTTAAACTATCATTGATTAAAAACCATAATCACCTTAGAGATAAAGAACACGAATTAATTAGTGAGGAAATAAATTTAAATGAAAGATTTTGATTTTATTATAATTGGTGGTGGTTGTGCAGGATTATCTTTAGCATATGAATTAGAGATCAATAATAAGTTAAAAAATAAAACTTTAGCTATTATTGAGCCAAGAGATGAATATAAAAAAGATAAAACTTGGTCTTTTTGGAAAACATTCCCACATAATTTTGAGGATTGTGTAAAAAAAAATTGGAAACATTTCTCCATAAATGTGCCTCAAAAAACAAGACATCTAGAGTGCGATAATTATCATTATCAAAGTATTGATAGTGGGTTATTTTATGAGAAGATTAACAGCAAATTAAAAAAAAATAAAAATATTTCCTTTCACAAAAATGATCAAAATATAAATTTTGATAACTCCTTGGTATTTAATAGTGTCCCAAATTTAAATAATCAAAACTCTGGTCTTTGGCAACATTTCTGTGGGGTAGAAATAGAGACAAAAAAGGAATTTTTTGATGAAGAAATGATGAATCTAATGGATTTTGATTGTGAACAGAGAGGAAGTGTTCATTTTTTTTATACACTTCCATATTCGAAAAAGACAGCATTAGTTGAAACAACATGGTTATCAGAAATGAATGACGATTCCCAAAAAGATTATGACCATCAAATTAAAGAATATATTGAGAATAATCTAAAAATAAAAGATTATAAGATTACATACAAAGAAGTGGGTGCTATACCTCTTTTTTACCCAATAATTGACC
>CACASS010000012.1 GCA_902535275.1 uncultured Pelagibacteraceae bacterium | reverse complement strand
GAATTACAATCAATAAGTGCTATTTTTTTAGTATACTGAATGGATGACATAAGTTACAACTCCCCAAATAAATATATCTTCATCTTCGTTAATTAAAATTCGATCCGTAAATTCTTTAGAACCTGATGTTAAAAATTTTTTATCTCTTTCTTGAACTAAACTTTTAACAACTAGTTCGTCATGAACATTTGCAATAACCGTTGAGAAGTTTTTTGGCGTTAAACTTTTATCAACAACTAATAGATCGCCATCATTAATTCCAACATCCACCATTGATTTTCCTTGAACTCTTATGATGAAGGTTGCTGGAACATTTTTGATTAAATGAACATTTAAATCGATGTCTTCCTCAATATAATCCGTAGCAGGGGATGGAAAACCTGCGCCAGCTTTATGTAAATAGTAAGGTATAGTTAGCTTCATAAATGTTCTTATTTTGTTCTAATTAATACCTAAGTTGTTCAGTAGTGTCAATTAGGTTGTATTTTGAGTCTGTAACTGAATCAAAAGTGAATCAAAACGTGAACATCGAAACCACATATTGTATACATGTGGATAACTTTAACCACAAATAGGTTAAATATTAAAATGGAAAAAAATAAAAACTTAACTGGCGGATGTATATGCGGGCAAGTTAAATATACAATTACAGAAAAACCTCTATTCACCCAAGCTTGCCATTGCAAAGATTGTAAAATTATAACTGGGTCTTCTTATGTTATTAATACAAGCGTTCTAGACAATACATTAATTATAGAGGGTGATATTTCGTCAACTGAACTTAAAACAGGTAGTGGAGCTACCTCAAGAGCTTATTTTTGTAACAAATGTGGTACTTATATTTATACAGATTATGCCACGGCGGTTGGTCGATCTACAGTTAGAACTAAAACTTTAGATAATTCCGAAAACTTTCCTCCTGAAGCGCATATATTTACAAAAGATAAAGATCCATGGTTAAAACTTACTGATGATGCAAATTGTTTTGAAAAAATGTATGATTTAAAAAATACTTGGCCAAAAGAAAGTTACGAAAGATATAAAAGTTATTTAAAAAATAATAAAAGATAAATTTTTAGGAGATTAAAAAATGAAAAAATTATCATGTCATTGTGGTGCGATAGAAGCAGAAGTTAAGATGCCTTTGGGTGGTATTGAAAAAATCATGCGTTGCAATTGTTCAATATGCAAAAAAAAAGGTTATATTATAGGTGTACTTGGTCCTGATGATTTTAAACTTACTAAAGGAGAAGATAAGTTATCACTTTATCAGTTTTATACTAATACAGCCAAACACTACTTTTGCTCAATTTGTGGAATTCACACTCATAATAGACCTAGAAGCAATCCGAAAATATATGGTGTGAATATTGCTTGTATAGAGGGTGTGGAGCCATTTGAAATTGAAGATGTACCAGTTAATGATGGTAAAAATCATCCTTTAGATCAAAAACAATAAAATTTTTATGCAATCAATTACTGAGTGTTATAAAAAAGTTAGCAAAGACTGTTTTAAGTTTATAAGATCTCAAGAAACAATAAACGAAAAATTTAAAAATAAAGAAAAGATGATTAAATCTTTTCTAATTCCTATTAGTTTCTGGATCAATAATAGAACAAATAAATCTAAACCTTACTTAATTGGATTAGCAGGAGGTCAAGGAACTGGTAAAACAACAATTAGCTCTATTCTAAGAATCATTTTAACAAAATATTTTAAGCTAAATGTTTTTAAAATCTCAATTGATGATTTGTATAAAACCCGAAAAGATAGAATAAAATTGTCTAAAAAAATTCATCCCTTATTAATGACTAGAGGTGTTCCAGGTACCCACGACATAAATTTTATTTTTGATCTTCTAAAAAAAACAAAGGGAAAGCAATTCAATCAACAGAGACTTCCTAAGTTTAATAAGGCAATAGATGATAGATTAAAAAGAAAGTCCTGGTATCTAGTTAAAAAGGTACCAGATGTTATAATCTTTGAAGGATGGTGTGTAGGAGCTAGAGCAGAAAAAAATGCAACTTTAAAAAAATCGATTAATTCTCTTGAAAGTACAGCAGATAAAAATTTAAGATGGAGGAAATATGTAAATGGTCAACTACAAACAAAATATAAAAAATTATTTTCTAAATTAGACTGTTTATTATTTTTAAAAGCTGGAAATTTCAAATTATTGCAGACCTGGAGACTTAAACAGGAGGCGTTACTAAAATTAAACTCAAAAAATAAGGCAAATAGTAAGGTTATGAGCAAAAACGAAGTATTAACTTTTATGCAAACTTACCAAAGGGTCACACAAAATATGTTTAAATTTGCTCCAAAATATTCTTCAATTGTATTAAATTTAAATAGAAATCATCAAATTAAATCAATAAAATATAATCAATGAAAATAATCACTTTAATCACTTTTTGCTCAATAGCTTTTATACTACCAGTAAATGCTGCAACTTTGAGTGATGCATTAAAACAGACCTACCAGAACAATTTAGAGCTCAAAGCGGAGAGAAAAAATTTAGAAGTTCAAAAGGAAGTATTAAATATTTCTAAAAGTGATTTTTTTCCAACTTTAACTCTTTCAGGCACTAAAAGTTTTGAAGACACCAACAAATTAACAAATCAAGATGGTACTGATGCTTCTATAACTAATACAAATCCAATGACATCTTCTGTAAAGTTAGAACAAACACTTTTAGATGGCAGTGAACGTGGCACAAAATACGAAAAAAGTAAATTAGGACTAAACTTGTCTGAAGCACAACTTATTAAAAAAGAGCAAGATGTTTTTATGAAAGCAATTGAGGCTTATACAGGTTTAATCCTTGCTTATGAAAAACTAAGTATTAATGAAGAAAATGTTAACCTTCTCCAAAGACAATTCGAAATAGATAATGCAAGACTATCTAGAGCTCAAATAACTGCAACTGACTTAGCACAGTCCCAATCTTCTTTATCAGGGGCACAAGCAGGTTATATCGGAGCACAAAATTATATAGTAACCAGCAAATTAGCTTATGAAAATATAATTGGACCAATCAACAGCAATGAAAAATTAAAAAAAATTTATAATTCTGAAGTTCCATTACCCTCAAGTTTAGTTGATGCAAAAAAAATTTCTGAACAAAAAAGTCCCGATCTTATTATTGCTGAAATAGAATATGGACAGTCTGAATTAGATGTTAAAATTGCAAGATCAGATTTATCTCCGACAGCAAAACTTTCACTTGAAAGATCATATACTGATGATCTAAGCGCAACTTATGATGAAAGAGAAAAAGATGTTCTACAAGCAACAGTAAGTTGGCCATTTCAATTCGGAGGAAAAAATAAATCTAATATAAGTAAAAACCTACAAGTTAAAGGAATGAAAAAATTATTACTAGAAAATGCTTTTAGAAATAATACTCAAGGTGTTACTGCAGCTTGGTCCACTTTAGAGTCTTCTAAAAGTCTACTAAGAGCTGTACAATCACAAGTTAAGGCTGCTGAAATTGCAAATGAAGGGATTAGTTTTGAATATGAGAGTGGTCTGAATAGATCTACATTTGATGTTCTTCAATCCAGGTCAAATTTAATTAATGCTAAAATTAATCTTGCCGAAGCTGAAAGAAATTATTTATTAGCTCAATATAGACTTTTAAAGTCTGCAGGTTTATTAAATAGTGAATACCTAAAACTTAGATAATTAGCGACTTCTAGCCCTAATTTTAAAAAAATATTGCCAATGAGAACAAAATGTGTACATTTATTTTCATGATTCGAATGTTAATAAATGAAAAAAACGAGGCAAAAAATGACTAAAAATAACTTAAAAGTGGTGAAATCCACAAAAGATAAAGAATTGGAAGATAAAGAAAAAAATAAAGCACTAGATGCAGCGATCAGCCAGATAACAGATAGCTTTGGAAAAGGCTCTGTGATGAAGCTTGGAGAGCAAAAAGCAATGGATATTGAGTCCATTTCTACTGGATCTTTGAGTTTGGATTTAGCACTTGGAATAGGTGGATTACCAAAAGGTAGAATTGTTGAAATTTATGGACCAGAGTCGTCTGGTAAAACTACATTAGCATTACAAGTTGTTGCTGAAGCACAAAAAGCAGGTGGAATTTGTGGATTTGTAGATGCAGAACATGCATTGGACCCAGTCTATGCAAAGAAATTAGGTGTTAACACAGAGGAGTTGCTTATTTCACAACCGGATACTGGTGAACAAGCATTAGAAATAACTGATACTTTAATCAAATCTGGCTCAATGTCAGTTTTAGTAGTCGACTCTGTTGCAGCATTAACTCCAAGAGCAGAAATTGAAGGAGATATGGGAGATCACCATGTTGGTCTGCAAGCAAGACTGATGTCTCAAGCTCTTAGAAAATTAACAGGATCAATTTCAAGAACAAATACAATGGTTATATTTATTAACCAAATTAGAATGAAAATTGGTGTAATGTTTGGTAGTCCAGAAACAACTTCTGGAGGTAATTCTTTAAAATTTTATTCTTCAGTAAGAATGGATATTAGAAGAATTGGAGCAATAAAAGATAAAGAGCAAATTGTTGGAAATACAACAAGAGTAAAAGTTGTTAAAAACAAAGTTGCACCACCATTTAAAGTTGTTGAGTTTGACTTAATGTATGGAAAAGGAATTAGTAAAGTAGGGGAACTAATCGACCTTGGTGCCAAAGCTGAAATTGTTGAAAAATCTGGAGCTTGGTACGCTTACAAAGGTGAAAAAATTGGTCAAGGTAGAGAGAATGCTAAACTTTACCTTGAACAAAATCCAAAAGCTGCGGCTGAGATTGAAATGGCTATCAGAGAAAAAGCTGGCGTTATATCAAAGAAGATTGAAGGTAATCCTTTAAGTGAAGAAAAGCTTGAGGCGCAGAAAAAAGAGGAAGAGGTTCCTATTAAAAAGAATTAGCAGATAACTTTTAGTTATTAAAAAAGGCGCTCTATTGGGCGCCTTTTTTCCCTTCAGAAGTGTAGACATCATATAAAAATGCTGTATTTTGGTTAAGTATGGCTAAAACATTAAATGAAATCAGGTCAGCATTCTTAGATTATTTTGAAAAAAATGATCATAAAATAGTTGAGTCTAGCAATTTAGTACCGAATAATGACCCAACATTGATGTTTGCTAATTCAGGAATGGTTCAATTTAAAAATGTGTTTACTGGACTGGAAAAGAGAGACTATCAAAGAGCTACAACATCTCAAAAATGTGTAAGAGCAGGTGGTAAGCATAACGATCTTGAAAATGTTGGCTATACTCCAAGACACCATACATTTTTTGAAATGTTGGGAAACTTTTCTTTTGGCGATTATTTTAAAGAAAGAGCTATTGAATTAGCATGGAATTTAATAACTAAAGAATTTGGTTTAGATAAAAATAGGCTTTATGTAACTGTCTACCATGACGATGACGAAGCTTTTAATTACTGGAAAAAAATTGCTGGGTTAAGTGAAGATAAAATCATAAGGATAGCAACATCTGATAATTTTTGGTCTATGGGCGAAACAGGACCTTGCGGTCCTTGCTCAGAAATATTTTATGATCATGGAGATCACTTAGAAGGTGGATTACCAGGATCAAAAAATGAGGATGGGGATAGATTTATAGAAATTTGGAATTTAGTCTTTATGCAGTATGAGCAAATTTCAAAAGATAAACGAATTAATCTGCCAAAACCATCAGTTGATACTGGAATGGGTTTAGAGAGAATTGCTGCATTACTTCAAGGAACTCACGACAACTACGAAACAGATCATTTTAAAAAAATAATAAACTCTGCTGCAGAAATTTTAAAAGTCGAGCCTAATATCAATAATTTGGCAAGTTTTAGAGTAATAGCAGATCACTTAAGAGCAAGTTCATTTTTGATTGCTGAGGGAGTTTTGCCATCAAATGAGGGAAGAGGTTATGTACTAAGAAGAATTATGAGAAGAGGAATGAGACATTCCCACCTACTTGGTTCTAAAGAACCAATTTTTTATAATATTTTTAAAACTTTAAAAGATGAGATGAAAGGTAATTACTCAGAAATAGAAAGAGCAGAGTCTTTAATAAAAGAAACATTAAGAATGGAAGAAGAAAAATTTTTAATTCTTTTAGACAGAGGTATTAAAATATTAAATGAGGAAATAACTAAAATAGACAAGATATTGCCTGGAGAGGTAGCTTTTAAACTCTACGATACCTATGGTTTTCCATTGGATCTTACGCAAGATATTTTAAAAAATAAATCTTTGACAATTGATAATGATAAATTTCAAAGTTTAATGAAAGAAAGCAAAGAACTTGCTAAGAAAAATTGGAAAGGCTCAGGTGATAGTGCGGTAGATGATATTTGGTTTTCGATAAAAGATAGATTAGGTCCTTCAGAATTCCTAGGATATGAGACCGATCAAGCAGAAGGTATTATTTTATCATTATTAAAAGACAACAAAGAAGTAAATGAATTGAATAAAAACGATGAAGGAATAATTATTTTAAATCAAACTCCGTTTTATGGAGAGTCTGGAGGACAGGTAGGAGATACTGGTGAAATAATATCTGGAAACTTTAAGTTCGAGATAACAGATGTCCAAAAAAAATTAGGTGATCTATTTGTACATTACGGCAAAGTTAAATCAGGAAGTATAAAAATCAAAGATAATGTTGAGATGAAAATTGACATTGATAGACGTAATAATATCAGAGCTTATCACTCTGCTACACACCTTTTGCATGAGTCTTTAAGAAGAGTATTAGGTACTCATGTTACACAAAAAGGATCATTAGTAGCACCAGATAGACTAAGATTTGATTTCAGTCATATGAAACCGATTTCAGAACAGGAAATAGAAAAAATAGAAAATTACGTAAATTTAATGGTTCAAAAAAAATCAGAAGTTAAAACAAGGATTATGACTCCTAAAGAAGCAGTAAATAATGGAGCTCTTGCACTCTTTGGAGAGAAATATGGAGAGGAAGTTAGAGTATTATCTATGGGAGATGAGAAAGAAAAGTATTTTTCCACTGAATTATGCGGAGGTACACACGTACGAAACACTGGTGATATCGGTAAATTTAAAATTATTAGTCAATCATCAATTGCAGCAGGCGTGAGAAGAGTAGAAGCTCTTAGAGAAAATCAATTAAATAGTTTTTTACAAAATAAAGAGAAATTATCTGATTTATCAGCACGAAAAGATGAAGAAATGATTAATGACTTATCAAAACAGATAATTAAATTAGGAGGCAAACCAAATCTTGAAAATGAAGATAATAAAATTTTAATTAAAGAATTATTAAAACAACTAGAGCAATTGAAATTTAGTTCAATTTTAGAAAATAATTCCAAAAATATAATTCAAGATCTCACAATTAATAATACAAGTGTAAGATTTCAAAAAGTTGATGATCTTCCGCCTAAAGAGCTAAGAAAATTGGTTGATGCTGGAAAAAAAGACTTAAAAACAGGAATTGTGATAGTTTTTGCTAGTTTAGAAGACAAAGTAGGTATTGCAGTTGGGATAACAGATGAGCTTATTGATAAGTATGATGCAGTCACATTTGCTAAAACAGGATCTGAAATTATTGGTGGAAAAGGTGGTGGTGGTAGAAAAGATTTTGCACAAGCAGGAGGTCAATTTAAAGATAAAATTGAAGAGGCTTTTGAAAAAATTAAGTCTTTAATTTAGTTTTTGTCTCAACTTACCGTCTAAGGTATCTAAAAATTGATTAGTTGTTAAATACTTTGTCGAAGGACCTATTAAGATAGCTAAATCCTTAGTCATTGAACCTTCTTCAACACAATCGACACATACTTTTTCAAGTGTTTCTGCAAACTTTATTAATTCATCATTTCCATCTAATTTTCCTCTATGAGCCAAACCTCTTGTCCATGCAAAAATAGATGCAATGGGATTTGTTGAGGTTTCTTTGCCTTGTTGATGCATTCTAAAGTGTCTTGTTACTGTTCCATGTGCAGCTTCAGCCTCCATAGTTTTGCCATCTGGAGCAAGTAAAACACTTGTCATTAAACCTAAAGATCCATATCCTTGTGCAACTGTATCTGATTGTACATCTCCATCATAATTTTTGCACGCCCAAATATATTTGCCATGCCATTTCATTGCACATGCTACCATGTCATCTATCAATCTATGCTCATATGTAATTTTATTTTGTTCAAATCTATCTTTAAATTCCTTTTCAAAAACTTCCTCAAAAATATCTTTAAATCTTCCGTCGTACCTTTTTAAAATTGTATTTTTAGTAGAAAGATAGACTGGCCATTTTTTAATTAATCCATAGTTAAAACAAGATCTTGCAAAGTCTTCTATTGATTTATCCAAATTATACATTGATAATGCAATTCCAGGACCTGGGAAATTAAAGACTTCATACTTTCTCTCATCAGAACCATCCTCAGCAGTCCATTTGATTTCTAGCTTACCTTTGCCAGGTACTGTAAAGTCTGTTGCTCTGTATTGATCACCAAACGCATGTCTACCTATGATCAATGGATCTGTCCATGAGGGTACAAGTTTTGGAATATTTTTACAAATTATAGGTTCTCTAAAAACAGTTCCTCCAATTATATTTCTTATTGTACCATTTGGAGATCTCCACATTTTTTTAAGATTAAATTCTCTTACTCTAGCTTCATCCGGTGTGATGGTTGCACATTTAATACCCACACCATTTCTTTTAATTGCATTTGCACATTCAATTGTAATTTTATCTTCTGTTTTATCTCTACTTTCCATTCCCAAATCGTAGTACTCAATTTTGAGATCAAGGTAAGTTAAAACGAGCTTATTTTTTATGAAGTCCCATATAACTCTGGTCATTTCATCGCCATCTAACTCTACAATGGGGTTTTTAACCTTAATTTTACTCATTTTTTCGATATATCTTAATAGTTGAATTTATTCTTTTTGTATACATATTAATCCAAAATTATCAATTATAGGTTTGTCATGAGTAAAATATTTCCAAAAATACACAATGAAGGTTACAAATTCATTATTATTTTTGTAATCGCAACTATAATTCTATATTTCATAAATGGATTTCTTGGGTTTATAGGGTTGATATTAACCATTTGGTGCTATTATTTTTTTAGAGACCCTGAAAGAATTTCTATCGGAGATGACAATTATCTCACAAGTCCGGCTGATGGAGTTGTATTGCAAGTAATGGATACTAATGGTCCAAAAGAATTAGGTTTAGAAAATAAACAAATGAAAAAAATAAGTATATTTATGGATGTCTTTGATTGCCATGTAAATAGATCTCCATGTTCTGGAGCAATATCTGAGATACTTTATAAACCAGGAAAGTTTTTTAATGCATCTTTAGATAAGGCAAGTGAAGATAATGAGAGAAATTATTATAAAATAAAAAATTCTGATGGACAAGATATAATTGTTGTCCAAATAGCAGGACTTGTTGCAAGACGTATTGTAACAGAGGTTTCCAAAGATGAGCTTGTAGAACAAGGTTCAAGAATAGGAATGATTAGATTTGGAAGTAGAGCTGATATGTATTTTGAAAATTACACTCCTTTGGTAAAAGTTGATCAAAAAACTATAGCTGGTGAAACATTAATCGCAAAAAAATGATTTAATGGAGCGTCAAAATAAAAATATTAAATTAGTTTCTAATAAAAAAACTAGAGTTATTCTACCAAATATTCTAACACTTGTTGGAGTATGTATTGGATTAACTTCAATAAAGTTTGCATTTGATGGTAAATTTGAATTATCAATTATCGCAGTAATAGTTGCTGCTATTATTGATGGTTTGGACGGTAGAATTGCAAGGTTAATTAAAGGAACTTCTAAAGTTGGAAAAGAACTAGACTCTCTTACTGATGTTATAAGTTTTGGTGTTGCCCCAGCTTTTATAATGTATTTTTGGGCTTTGTCTGAAGCTGGTAGAGTAGGTTGGTTAATTTCGTTAATTTATGTTGTATGTGTTGCACTTAGACTTGCAAGGTTTAATGTTTCATCAAACGAAGAAAGTTCTTGGAAAGATAATTTTTTTGAAGGCATTCCTTCTCCAGCAGGTGGAGTTCTTGTTTTAATGCCTTTGATATTAAGTATTAGTGAATTTCAGTTTTTAAACTTAAATTATCAAATTATAGTACCTATTATGTTTATAATTGTTTCAATATTATTAATAAGCAAAATACCAACCTATTCTTTTAAAAGGATAGCTGTACCAAGAAGTACATCAATATTTTTGTTATTTGGAATAATCTTATATTTTGGCTTAATTCTTGTTTATACATTTAATGCTATTATTATTTCAGGTGTAATTTATTTGTTAATGGTGCCAATAAGTTCAATGCATTATCTTATGACTAAAAAGAATGTGAAAACTATTGTAGATGACGCTGATCATCATGAAGATGTTTTATAAATGAGGGAAAATACAATAATCTCTTTAGCAGATTCAAATTATTTCAATCTTCTTAATGAATTAATTGACTCAATTAATAGATTTGAACAAAGTAAAACAATAGATATTTGCATCATGGATGCAGGATTAACTGGTGAACAAATTAAAATATTAGAAAAAAAAGTATTTCAAATCAAAAAAGCTGAGTGGGATATAAAAGTTCCAGATTTTAAGATAAAAGGAAGAGAGTGGTTGAAAAGTCAGGTATCCAGAGCGTTCTTACCAAATTATTTTCCAGGATATAAAAAATATTTATGGATAGATGCTGATGCATGGGTAAACTCTTGGTATGCAATTGATCTTTATTTAAAAGGATGTGAGAATAATAAATTATCAATAGCAACGTCAGCGGATAGATCCTATGGAAGAGTTTTAAGAGCAGAATGGGTATTTGGAAGTTTTGCAAGAATAAAATCTCAAAATTATAAACATGCTAAGTCATCTGGATTTTCAGAAAAAGTTTCAAGAGAAGTTGCACTTAAACCCCATTTGAATATTGGATTATTTTGCTTGGAAGAAAGTGCTCCGCATTGGGAAATCTGGCAAAAAAATTTAAAACAAGCATTGTCCTCTGGAAAAATTTGGGGTTCAGAGCAAATAGCAATGAATATTACAATATATTCAGACAATTTAGATGTGGAAATTCTTCCAGCTTATTGCAATTGGACACTTATAGATGCAATAAAATTTGACAAAAAACTAAATACTTTTGTTGAACCATATTTACCAAATCATGAAATAGGAATTATACATTTAGCTGGAAAAAATAATGACAATATAAGAAATAATAAAAATTATATATCCAAAATTAAAACTTTGGATGGCGATATAATTGAAAAATCGTTAAGATTTGAGAATTAGTTGAAAAAGAATAAATTTTCAAAGAATTGGATCATTAAGCAAAAAAGAGATATTTATGTCAAAAAATCAAAATTAGAAGGTTACAGGTCACGAGCTGTATATAAATTGCAAGAAATAAATGATAAGTTTAAAATTATAAAAAATAACATCTTAGTTATAGATCTTGGTGCAGCTCCGGGTAGTTGGTCCCAATATATATCTAGAAATTTCAGTAACTCTAAAATAATTTCAATTGATTTAAAAGATATTGAGCCAATCAAGAATTTAGTACATATAAAAGGGGATTTTACCGAAGAGCAGCAAAAAAAAAATATCAAAAACTATTTTGGTAAGAAAGTAGATCTTATAGTATCTGATATGGCAGTTAATACCACAGGTAATAAAAGTGTAGACTCACTAGTTACTGGAGAATTATGTATTGACGCGATGAATTTTGCGATTGAATTACTTAATAAAAAAGGAAATTTTATTTCTAAACTTTTTATGGGATCATCTTTTAACGAGATTGTCGCATTAGGTAAAAAATCTTTTAAAGATGTTGATATTTTCAAGCCACCCTCAAGCAGAAAAGACTCTAAAGAAAATTTTATAATTTGTAGAAATTTGAGATAGTTATCCTTTTATTTTTTCAAGAATCATTTATATAAGGACATGGAAACTATAAAAGAAGCTTTAACATTTGACGACGTTACTTTAGCCCCAAATTACTCAGCAATTCTACCTAGTGAAGTAAACACCTCTATAAATTTAACAGAAAGTTTAAAGATAAAAATACCACTGTTGTCATCTGCAATGGATACTGTTACAGAATCTTCAATGGGGATTGCTATGGGGCTGTCTGGGGGATTAGGAATAATTCATAGAAACTTAAATATCGAAGAACAGATTAGAGAAATTCGAAAAGTAAAATCAAAAAAATTATTAGTAGGTGCAGCAGTTGGTGCAAGCGAAAAGGAATTAAAGAGAGCTGAAAAAATATTAAAAGAGAAATTAGATATAATAGTAATTGATACAGCACATGGACATACCAAAAAAGTAGGAGATATAATTAAAAAAATTAAAAAAATACGTCCCAAAAAAACAGCAATTTGCGCTGGAAATATAGCTACAGCAGAAGCTGCAAAGTTTTTGGTTGGATTAGGTGTTGATATTATAAAAGTAGGAATAGGCCCAGGATCTATTTGTACAACAAGACTTGTAGCAGGAATAGGAGTTCCACAACTAAGTGCCATATTAAATGTTAAAAAGGGAATTGGAAAAAGTAAAACAAGATTAATTGCTGATGGTGGAATAAAATTTTCTGGTGATATTGCTAAAGCATTAGCAGCTGGTGCAGATGCAGTTATGATTGGTTCATTATTTGCAGGTACAGATGAAGCACCTGGAAAAAAAATAAAGAAAAATGGCAAGTTATATAAATATTTTAGGGGCATGGGGTCAATAGGTGCAATGAACAAAGGTTCAGCAGACAGATATTTTCAAACAAAACAAAAAGATTCATCGAAATATGTAGCGGAAGGTGTAGAGGGATACATTAAATACAAAGGTAAAGTTGATAAAATAATATACAACTTAGTTGGAGGTTTAAAATCTTCAATGGGTTACATGGGAGCCAAGAAAGTAATTGATCTAAGAAAAAAACCAAAATTTGTTAAAATTACTAAAGCAGGTTTTTATGAAAGTATGGTACATAATATAGATGTTGTGAAAAAATAACTATGAAATATTTAATTTTAATTTTTACATTTATTTCATTTAGCCTTTTTGCTAAGGCGAATGAAAATAATTTTTTTAAGGAAGCCAAGGATTTATTTGACAAGGAAAAATATGAAGATTCAAAGTTTTTATTTCATAGAAATATAGTTTATAACCCAAAAGACTCAGCATCTTACCTTTATCTAGCTAAAATTTTTAAAATTGAGGAAGATAAAAGACAAGAAGAAAAGAATATAAAAACTACTTTACTTTTAGACCCTAAGAATGAAGAGGCAATGTTCCTTTTAATTGATATGGAATTAGAAAGATCAAATTTTTCAAAAGCAGATGAATTGAGTAAAGATTTTAAGAAAATCTGCGTAGATATGTGTGAAAAAATTGCTTCAATTGAAAGTCGTTTAAAAGATTTTGAAAGAAAAGATGCGTCTTGAGGACACTCTCAATAAAATACTCATTGTAGACTTTGGTTCCCAATTTACACAATTAATTGCAAGAAAAATTAGAGAACTGGGTATTTATTGTGAGATAATAAGTCACAAAAAAATAGAAAAATTCACAAAGTTTGAAAAAAATATTAAAGGAATAGTTTTATCTGGTGGACCTTTAAATGTCTATGAGAGTAAAAAAGTAAAATTTAATGATAAAATTCTTAAACTAGGAGTACCTGTCCTGGGCATATGTTTTGGTCATCAAATTATTTCAAAAGCAATGGGTGGAAGTGTAAGAAGCTCTAAACATAGAGAATTTGGTCTTGCTGAAGTAAAAGAAACTAGAAAAAGCAAGTTAACTAAAAACTTTTTTTCTAACAGAAAAAATAATGTATGGATGAGCCATGCAGATCAGGTAACAAAATTACCAAAAAATTTTAAAATAATTGCACAAAGTACAAATTCTAAAATGTGTATTATTGAAAATTTTGAAAAAAAAATGTTTGGTATCCAATTTCATCCAGAAGTAAGTCATACAATCAAAGGAAAAATAATACTTAAAAATTTTATATTTTCTATATGTAAATTAACTAAAAATTGGTCTTCAAAAGATCAGAAAAAAAAATTAATAAATGAAGTAAGAAATAGCGTGGGAAATTCAAAGGTTATTTGTGCACTATCCGGAGGAGTTGATAGCAGTGTAGTTGCTAAATTACTATCAAATGCCATAGGAAAAAAATTAACATGTATATTTGTTAATACTGGTTTGCTTAGGAAAGATGAAGAAAAGCAAGTTGTAAACACATTTAAGAAGAGATTTAAAATTAATCTAATCTATGTAAATGCAGAAAATTTATTTTTATCTAAATTAAAAAATATTTCTGATCCAGAAAAAAAAAGAAAAATAATAGGAAATCTTTTTATTAAAATTTTTGAAAAATATTCAAATAAAATTAAAAATGTAAAATTCTTAGCCCAAGGAACCTTGTATCCTGATTTAATTGAAAGTAAATCTGTTACAGGTAGCCAAACATCAAAAATTAAATCACACCATAATGTAGGAGGATTGCCAAAAAAAATGAAACTTAAATTAATAGAGCCATTGAAGTATCTTTTTAAAGACGAGGTTAGAAAACTTGGATTAGAACTTGGATTAAGTAATGAAATTATATCCAGGCATCCATTTCCTGGACCAGGTCTTGCAATAAGAATGCCTGGTATAATCACCAAAGAAAAAATAAAAATTTTGAAGGAAGCAGATAATTATTTTATTAAATCTTTAAAAGACAATAATCTATATGATAAAATTTGGCAGGCCTATGCTGCCTTACTTCCAGTTAAGACGGTTGGCGTTATGGGAGATAATAGAACTTATGAATATCTTTGTTTATTAAGGGCAATCACATCAGAAGATGGAATGACAGCAGATTTCTTTCAATTTAATAAATCTTTCATGCAGTCAATATCCAATCAAATTGTAAATAATATAAGAGGTATTAATAGAGTGGTTTATGATGTTACTTCAAAGCCGCCAAGTACTATTGAATTGGAATAATAAGACTATATAAGTAAATCTTATGAAATATTTACATACAATGATCAGGGTTTCAAATATTGAAGACTCACTGAAATTTTTTTGTGATGGTTTAGGACTTAAAGAAACAAAAAGAATGGAAAATGAAAAGGGAAGATACACATTAGTTTTCCTTGCAGCTCCAAATGACGAAAATGCTGAAATTGAATTAACTTATAACTGGGATGGAGACAATTTAGGAGAAGGATCTAGAAATTTTGGACATTTAGCTTACAGAGTTGATAATATTTATGAAACTTGTCAGAGATTAAAAGATATGGGTTATACAATAAACAGACCTCCTAGAGATGGTCATATGGCTTTTGTTAGATCTCCAGATAAAATATCAGTTGAAATACTTCAAGAAGGAAACTTAGACCCCATAGAGCCTTGGAAATCTATGGAAAATACGGGCACTTGGTAAGCAGGTATTTATGCTTACAAAAAAGAGTAGGCTAATTCTTAAAAAAAAAAATAAGTCAAAAATTGTTTGTTTAACTGCTTATTCAAAAAATATAGCAGAAGAGATTGATAACTACGTAGATTTAATACTTGTGGGCGATTCATTGGGTTCAGTTTTATATAATTTTGAAACTACAAGAAAAGTAAATTTATCAATGATGATTGAGCACTCCAAGAGTGTAAGAAAAGGAGTTAAAAAAAGTTTATTGATTGTAGACATGCCTTTCAATACATACAAAAATAAATCTCAAGCACTTAAGAATTGTAAAAAAGTAATGAAAGAAACAAAATGTGATGGCATAAAATTAGAAGGAGGAAGAAAAATTATAGAAATCGTTAAACATTTGATAAAATATAATATTCCTGTAATGGGCCATATAGGTATAACACCACAATCTGTAAGAGGAAAATTTAGATACAAAGGTAAAACAGATATAGAAAAAAAAAATTTGTTAAAAGATTCGAAATCTTTGGAAGATGCTGGAGTATTTGCAATTGTTTTAGAATGTATTGAAAAAAAAGTTTCAAAAAAAATTACAGAGTCAATTAACATTCCTACAATAGGGATAGGCTCATCAAATTTTTGTGATGGTCAGATTTTAGTTACTGATGATTTATTGGGACTAACAGACAATAAAATAAAATTTGTAAAAAAATATGCCGATTTGAAAAGCAATGTAAGGAAAGCAGTTAAAAAATTTAAATTAGATGTTAAGAAAGGCTCATATCCCTCAATTAAATATTCTTATTAAAAATATTTTTTAAACTCTTCGTTTATATTTAAAACTTCTAAGTCCACAAGTCCTCCAATAATAAGTTGTATTGCCAGTATAAGAATAAATGCCATTCCAACATATACGACCCATAAATGTTTCTGCACATAATTAGCTAAATAAGTGGCCATTGCACCTGTAAGTACCACAGATAAAATTAAACCAAAAATCATGAATCCAAAGTTACCCTTAGAAGCCCCAACAACGCCTATAACATTATCGAAACTAATTGTAATATCTGCAAAAAGTACTTTATACATACCCTTAGCAAATGACGGTTCTAAAGATTTTTTCTTAGGTGATTGAGTTTGTTTTTGAACTTGTAAAAGATCTTTTCTTAAATCGTTAACTATCCAAATTAACAGCAAACCTCCTAGAATTTTTATAAAGTAAAATTTGAATAAATATGTTGCAAATACTGCAAATAAAACTTTAAATACTAAAGCCCCGACCACTCCCCAAAATATAATTTTTTTTCTATTTTTAGGGACAAAATTAGATGCGATAAGACCAATTATTATAGCATTATCAGCAGTTAAAATTATATTTATAAATATAATTTGTAGTAAAATAAGTGCTTCTTCGATCAAAGTATCTACATAATAGTAATATTTTCTTATTTTTCAATAAAACATAGAAAATTTTCTATTGATTTAATAAATAATACATAATCAGATGTATTTTTTTAAAAATAAGGAGGATTAATGAAAAATTTAAAAACTTTAATTTCTATTTTATTTTCTGTTTTGTTAACCGCTAACGTAAATGCTGCTGAGAAGTGGGATATGGCTTTAGCTTATGGTGCAAGTAATTTTCATTCAGCTAACGCTGCAGAATTTGCTAAAAATGTTTCAGAAAAAAGTGATGGTAAATTAACTATTGTAACTCATCCAGGAGGATCATTATTTAAAGGTGGAGAAATCTTTAGAGCTGTTAGAACTGGTCAAGCCCAAATGGGGGAGAGATTTATGTCGGCTCTTGGGAAAGTAGATCCTATTCTTGAGATTGACTCACAACCATTCTTAGCAACATCTTATGACGATGCTATGAAACTTTATCAAGCATCGAAACCAGCAATTATAGAAAGCTTGAGCCAAAAAGGATTGGTATTTTTGTATGCTGTGCCATGGCCTGCACAAGGTTTGTACAGTAAAAACGAGATTAATAGTGTTTCAGATTTAGAAGGTTTAAAATTTAGAGCTTATAATTCAGCAACAATTAGAATTGCTGAACTTACTGGTATGGCTCCAACAAAAATTGAAGCTGCAGAAATAAGTCAAGCATTTTCAACTGGAGCAGTTGAGAGTATGATTACTTCACCAACCACTGGAAAAAATAGTAAAATTTGGGAGAACGGAGTAAAATATTTCTATGATATAGCTGCTTGGTTCCCAAAAAATATGGTAGTTGCTCATAGAGGATCTTGGAACAAACTAGATGCAGATACTCAAAAATTAATAATGAAAGAAGCAACTGCTGCAGAAGAAAAAGGTTGGATGCTTTCTAGAGTTGGAAATATTGAGGATAAAAAAGCTTTAGCTGCTGCAGGAATGACAGTAGGCAAAGTAAACGCTGATTTAGAAAAACATTTCCAAAAAGTTGGAAAAAAAATGGCAAAGGAATGGAAGAAAAAGGCTGGCAAAACAGGAGCTAGCGTACTTGCTGCTTACAAATAAAATAAATATAATGAGAAAGGCCGTTTAAAAAAACGGCCTTTTTTATGTTACAAAAAATTAATAAATCTTTAAATAATCTTTATAATTTCTCAGGATACATCGCTGCTTTTTTTTTAATTTTGATAGCAGTTTTTATTTTAACTGGAATTGCCTCAAGAATGTTTGGTTTTTATATAAGAGGTTTAGCTGAATATTCTGGTTACTGTATGGCCGCTTCCTCATTTTTTGCACTTTCATACACTTTTGTAAATGGAGGTCATATAAGGATCACATTATTTTTAGAAAAAGCCACTGATCTAAGAAAAAAGTTTCTAGAAATTTGGAGTTTAATCATAGCATCTATTTTTTCAGGATATATGGCATTTTATTTTCTTAAAATGTTAAAGATATCTTATGAGTTTCAAGAAAGAAGTGAAGGCGCCGACGAAATTTTAATTTGGATACCTCAAGCAAGTGTAGCAATTGGTTCATTATTATTTTTTATATGTGTCTTTCATCAATTAATTTTAAGAATAGTTAATAAGCATGATTGAAATTTTATTAGCATTTTTTTTTATTAGTGTTTTATTGTTTTTTTTAGGATCTGGAATATGGGTAGCTATCAGTATGGTTGGGGTATCTTCAATAGGTATGATTTTGTTTACTTCTAGACCAGTAGGAGATGCGATGGCCACAACAATATGGGGAGCTTCATCATCGTGGACACTAACAGCATTACCATTATTTGTGTGGATGGGTGAAATTCTTTTTAGAACCAAATTATCAGAAAATTTATTTGAGGGATTGGCACCATGGCTTCAGAAGTTGCCAGGAGGTTTGATACACGTTAATGTTGTTGGTTGTGCCTTGTTTGCCGCTATCTCTGGATCATCTGCCGCAACAGTTGCTACAGTTGGAAAAATGTCAATTCCAGAACTAAGAAAAAGAAAATATCCTGAAAAAATTTTGCTTGGAAGTTTGGCAGGTTCAGGAACATTAGGTCTTTTAATTCCACCCTCAATAATTTTAATTATTTATGGTGTAACCGTTCAAGAATCAATTGCAAAACTTTTTATAGCCGGAATAATTCCAGGGATTATGATTGCTCTAATTTTTATGGGCTATGTAATAGTTTGGTCATTATTAAATAAAAATAAAATGCCAACTAATTATGAAAATTTTTCATTTTTAAATAAACTAGGTAAATCTAAACAATTAATTCCAGTTATTTTATTAATACTTGGAGTAATAGGTTCAATATATACTGGAATAGCAACAGCAACCGAAGCTGCATCTTTAGGTGTTGTTGGAGCTTTAATTCTCTCTTATTTTCAAAAGAGTTTAACCTTAAAAACATTTAAAGACTCGTTGCTTGGAGCAACCAAAACTTCATGTATGATTGCATTCATTTTAGCTGGCGCAACTTTCTTGTCACTAGCTATGGGATTTACAGGTTTGCCTAGAAATCTAGCATTGTGGATACAGAATATGGAGTTATCACCATATGTATTAATATTTGTATTAATGATTTTTTACATAATTCTTGGAATGTTTCTTGATGGAATTTCTGCAGTTGTTCTTACAATGGCAATAATTGAACCAATGATAAGACAGGCAGGCTTCGATATGATTTGGTTTGGAATATTTTTAGTTATTGTTGTAGAAATGGCTCAAATTACACCACCTGTTGGTTTTAATCTATTTGTTCTCCAAGGAATGGCTAACAAAGATATGGGGTTCATAGCAAAAAGTGCTTTTCCATTATTTTTATTAATGATTTTTGCAGTTCTATTGATTGTACTGTTCCCGCAAATCGCTTTATGGATGCCTGAGCAAATGATTCAAAATATCAATTAGTATTTTGATTTTTTGGTTCCTTCAATAATTTCTTTCAACTCTTGATACTCCTCACAATTACAGCTTTTCAAAATTTCCAATCTTTCTTTTGCTAAATCAATTCTGTTGGTCACAACATATAATTCACCTAAGTATTCATTTATACCAACATGTTTTGGATCGACTTGCAAACCTAACAAATAATATTTTTCTCCTGCTTCAAAGTCCCCAAGTTTTCTAGTTGTAAAACCCAGGTAGTTTAGTGTATCAGCTTGTAAGGGCTTTTCTTTGTCGAGTTTTAATAAAATTTTTTGAGCTTTTTCATATCTTTTTAATGCTTTATCCATTTTATTTTTGGATTCATATTTCTTAGCTGCTTCAATTATTTTTACAGCATTTTTATAGCTCGGTTTTTTATCTGATGAACTTGTTCCAGCAGCAAAAGTTTCAACAGTCAAAAAAAAGAATATGAGAAAAGTAAATAGTTTTTTAATCATAATTATAAAAATTTTTTCATTTTATTTAACGGCTTTAATTCTAAATTATTTTTTATCAAGTTTTCTCTTACATGTTTTGCAGTCGAAAGAGAACTTGCGTTATCTCCATGTATGCAAATTGAATCGATTTCACAAGGTATTTGTTTTCCACTGTGACAATTAAGAGTTTGGTTTTTCACCATATTGAATACATGCTCTTTAGCTCTCTCAGGATCGGTTATTAGGGCATGGTCCTTACCTCTTGACACAAGTGTTCCATCGTCTTCATAATTTCTATCTGCAAAAATTTCACATGCAATTTTCATATTTAATTTTTTAGCTGCAATTTCCATTTTTGAACCTGTTGGTACTAAATAAATTATATCTTTATCAATACTATAAATAGTTTTTGCCAAAATTGTTGCTAGTTCAAGGTCCTCACAAGCCATATTATTTAAGGCTCCATGTGGTTTAATATGAGAAACCTTTTCATCTAATTTAATGGCAATATTTTGCAAAATTTCATATTGATCTATTAAAAGCTTAGAAATTTCATCAGCACCAAGATTAATCCGTTTTCTTCCAAAGTTTTCTGGATCATTGAAAGATGGATGTGCACCAATACTTACATTATTTTGCTTTGAAATCTCTACAACTTCTCTCATAGTTTCCTCATCTCCAGCGTGGTACCCACAAGCCACATTTGCAGAATTTACTATTTTGAGTAAATCAGGATCATTTTCATTTGAATGATGCTTTGATTTTTCACCTAAATCACAATTTAAATTAATTTCCATACTATAAAGCTTAAAGTATAACATGACATGATTAAAAATATATCAAATCTTGGTGACGCAGCATTGTACTGTGACTTTGGCACTGAGGTGAATAAAGAAATTAACAAAAATGTTATAAATTATTTTAATAATTTAAGAGATAGTAATTTTTTAGGTATTACAAATATTACACCTAGTTATAATAAACTAGTAATTAGTTTCGATTTAAAACTTACGAGTTTTGCTACATTAAAAAAACAAGTTGAAAATCTAGAGTTAAAAAAAAATAATAATTCAAAAAATAATCTAATTAAAATCCCAGTTTGTTGTGCAGAGGAATTTGCACTAGATATAAAACGTTTACAAAAATTATTAAAGATAAATGAAGCTAAAATTTATGAAACATTCTTTTCAAAAAATTATTATTGTTATATGACAGGTTTTATTGCGGGCATGCCATTCTTAGGAGATATGGATAAATCTCTTTTTGCAAAGCGTTTAGAAACACCAAGAGTTAAGGTCCCAAAAAATTCCATAGGTATAACAGAGCAATTTTGTAATATTTATACATTTGAAAGTCCTGGTGGTTGGAATATAATTGGCAAAACACCAGTTGATATTTTTGATAATAAAAAAAATACTGAGCCAAATCTAATTAATCCAGGTGATACAATATCATTTTATCCAATTTCTAAACTAGAGTATGAAAAAAAATATGAATAAAAATTATTTTGAGGTTTTACGACCAGGTATCAATTCTACATTTCAAGATAAAGGTAGAAATAATTTTTATCATATAGGCATACCTTTTAGTGGAGCAATGGATAATAGGAATTTTTTATTAGCAAATACCATTTCAAACAATGAAATAAATAATCCAGTTCTTGAATTTGCATATCAAGGTCCAAAATTAAAATATGTAGGAGAAAATATCTCCATCAATATTACTGGAGATGTTAATTTTAAAATTATAAGAAAAAACAAAAATTTAGAATTTAGTTGTTACGAAAATATTATTTTAGAGAATAATGATTGCTTAGATATACTGTCTACCAATCGATCAGTATATGGTTATTTATCTATTGGAGGCACATTTGAGGTAGATTATTATTTAAATAGTTGTTCTACAAATACTAAGGCCAAAATTGGCGCTAATAGTGGGGAAAAACTTGAGAAAGGACAAATAATTCATTTAAAAAATATAAAAAAAATCCTGCCAAAAAATAAAATAGAATACCTAAATTCTAAAATTGAAAATATTAGAATAATAAAAGGACCTCATTTTGATTATTTTTCAAAGGATGCAATAGATTTATTTTTTAGTGATGAATTTAATGTAACCAAATTAAGTGACCGTATGGGAATAAGACTTAAAGGACCTAAGATTAGTAATATTAAAAATACAAATATAAAGTCAGAAGGATTAGTGAAGGGTGTTATCCAAATCACGGCAGACGGGAATCCAATAATTATGCTATCTGATCATGGAACCATAGGGGGTTACCCTAAGATCGGAGTTGTAATAAGTGCTGATTATGACAAACTAGTACAAATACCTCCAGGATCAAAAATTAAATTTAAAGAAATTAATTTAAAAGATGCAGAAACTATTTT
The DNA here is from genome assembly GCA_902535275.1 of uncultured Pelagibacteraceae bacterium. Classification (GTDB taxonomy): domain Bacteria; phylum Pseudomonadota; class Alphaproteobacteria; order Pelagibacterales; family Pelagibacteraceae; genus Pelagibacter. The sequence continues at coordinate 2,389 of CACASS010000012.1, read as the reverse complement.
TAAGTTGTATGAGATGGAAACTCAAAATTTGATTTCCAATATTAAATGAATTTTATTTCAAAGATACCAGGTCCATTATTAATCTTTTTTGGCGCATTTTGTCTTAGTTTTGGTGGGTTGATAGTTAAATCATTTGAAGGATCAACTTTATGGCAAATCTTATTTTGGAGACAGGTTTTTTTTATAATTGTTGTAACTATTTTTTTAATTGTAACTTACAAAAAAGAGGTATTTAAAAAAATTTATGTATCGGGAATTCCTGGCTTAATTGGTGGAATTATATTAGGCATTGGATTTAGCAGTTACGTTTTTGCTATGTATAATACTACTGTTGCAAATACAAATTTCATAATACAAACACAAACAATTTTCTTAGCGATATTTGGATATTTTTTTTTAAAAGAAAAAATTTCAAAAATTACTTTAGCTTCTATCATTTTAGCAATTTCTGGATTAATTTTAATGCTAGGAAATACTCTATCAAGTGGACAAATGTCTGGAAATATTGTTGCCTTTGTAATGCCAATTACCTTTGCATCTCTAATTTTAATTGTAAGAAGATATCCCCATGTGGATATGGTGCCCCTACAATTAGTTGCAGGAATAGTTGCAATGATAATAGGTTTTTTAGCTTCAACAAAAATTTCTATATCTTTGAATGATATGTTTTTGGCATTTTTGTCTGGGACATTTCAAATAGGACTTGGCTTTATTTTTATAACAATTGGTGCGAGAAAAACTCTATCAGCTATGGTTGGCATAATAATGCTTACAGAGGCAATACTTGGTCCTCTTTGGGCTTGGCTATTTGTAAATGAAAACCCTTCATTCTACGTATTAATAGGAGGAAGCATTATAATTCTTGCAGTTTTTCTACAATTTGTCTCATCCTTTACAAAAGAAAATAAATATAATCCTCAATAATGAAATTTGCTATTATAGGCTCTGGTATATCAGGTCTAAGTGCAGCGTATAGTTTATCTAAAAAATATAAAGTAGATCTATTTGAGAAAGAAGACCATTTTGGAGGTCATTCTTATACTATTGATGTTAATGTTGGAGATAATATAGTCCCTGTTGATATAGGCTTTATTGTATTTAATAAAAAAACTTATCCAAATTTAATAAATTTTTTCCATGAAAATGATATTGCTATCGAAAGAAGCAATATGTCATTCTCAGTATCTGTTAGAGACTCAAATATAGAATATTGTGGAAAAGGTCTTTCCGGAATTTTTAGCAATAAATTAAACTTGTTAAATATAAAATTTTTGAAGATGTTTTTTACTATAATCAGTTTTTATAAACAAAGTGAAAACCAAGATCCAATTAATGAAAATATTACTTTAGGCAGCTATTTAGACAATTTAAAATTGTCAGAGTACTTTATCAAATTTCATATTATTCCTATGGTATCAGCTATATGGTCAATGCCACCTTACGAGGCAAAACAAATGCCATTGAAATTTTTTTTTAAATTTTTCCAAAATCATGGATTATTCAAATTAAAAGATCGACCACAATGGTTTACAGTTTCCAAAAGAAGTAGAACATATGTAGATAAAATTCTAAGTAAAATCAGTGGAGAATATTATAAAAATTACAATATTAATAAAATTAAAAGAATTGGATCAGGAGTTCAGGTTTATTATGGAGATAAAAATGAATATTTTACTTACGATAAAGTCGTATTGGCCACTCATGCTAATCAAGCTCTCTCTTTAATTGAAAATCCTGAAGAAATAGAAAATAATATCTTAAGTAATTTTAAATATAAAACAAATGAGGCTATAGTCCATGAGGATATAAGTTATATGCCAAATAATAAAAGTGCTTGGTGTTCATGGAATTCCTCGATTGAATCTGAGAATAGTGAAAAAAATTCAATTACTTATTGGTTAAACCTATTACAAAATTTGAATATAAATAAAAATATTTTTTTAACATTAAATCCTTATTTAGAGATACCCGAAGATAAGATAATCCGAAAAGTTTTATTTACACACCCTTACTTTGATCAAAATGCAATCAATAGCCAGAAAGATCTTCACCTAATTCAAAATAAAAATAATATTTTATTTTGTGGTAGTTATTTTGGATATGGATTTCATGAAGATGGTATAAAATCATCAATAGATATGATTAAGTATATAAATGCTTAAAAACTCTAAGATATACGTAGGAAAAGTAATACATAGACGATTTAAACCTAAAAATCATTATTTCAAATATAGGGTTTTTTCATTACTAATAGACTTAGATGATTTAAATGAAATTGATAATAAAATTAAAATATTTTCATATAATAAATTCAATATCATTAGTTTTTTTGATAAAGACCATGGGGATAGAGATGGTACCTCTTTAAAAAACTGGGTAAAAAAAAAAC
>CACASS010000011.1:15000-25052 GCA_902535275.1 uncultured Pelagibacteraceae bacterium | reverse complement strand
AATTTATGGAATTGCAAAAGGTTCAGGCATGATTTATCCGAATATGGCAACTACATTGGGTTATATATTTACCGATGCAACTTTATCCTCATCAGTTTTAAATGATGTATTAAAAAATAATATAAAGACAACATTCAATGCAATTTCATGTGATGGTGACACAAGTACAAATGATATGGTTTCAATATTTTCAACAAGTAAAGTTAATCATCCAGAAATTAAAAAATATAGTGATAGTAAACTTAAAAATTTCAACAAGGCAGTTCATGAAGTTTTATTAAATTTAGCAAAGCAAGTTGTTTCTGATGGAGAGGGAGCTTCTAAATTTATTTCTATTAATTGTATTAATTGTAGAAACGAAAAAGATGCAAAAAATATATCTTTTAAAATTGCAAATTCATTATTAGTTAAGACAGCGATTGCTGGAGAAGATCCAAACTGGGGGAGAGTGGCTATGGCAATAGGAAACAGTGACTCTAAAATTAATGAAAAAAAATTATCTATTTCTTTTGGACCATATAAAATTTATTACAAAGGATCTTTACAAAAATCTTATGACGAAGAAAAAGTTAAGGAATATATGAAAGGCCAATCAATTGAAATAGAAGTTGATATTGGTCAGGGAATTAAAAAATTTAGATCGTACACTATGGATTTAACAAAAAAATATATTGAAATTAATACTGATTACAGAACTTAACTATATTGAAATTTATAGATTAATATTTAAATAATAAATATGATCAAGTATCTGTTAAAATGTAAAGATTGTAAGCAAGAATTTGAAAGCTGGTTTAGTGCCTCAAATGAATATGATAGGTTACTCAAATTAAAACTTTTAAATTGTCAATCCTGTGAGTCAATAAATGTTGAAAAGTCTTTGATGTCACCTAATTTATTGAACACTAAGAAAAAAGAAAATTTAAAAGCAATAAAAAAATATAAAGATGTAAGAAAAAAACTTTCGGATTATAAAAAATTTGTAAAAGATAATTTTGAATATGTTGGAGAAAATTTTACATATAAAGCAAGATCAATTCATTATGATAAAAAGAAACCAAAAAAAGGTATTTATGGTAGTGCTTCACTTAAAGATGTTAAGGAATTGAGAGAAGAGGGTATAGAAACTGATATTTTACCTTGGATTGATGACGATAAAAATTAAATTTTTTTGAACTCTGAAATATAATTTACAGATTTGTCAGATGTAACAGACCATTTATTTAATATTGGATTAAAGGTCATTCCATCAATTTTTTTTAATTTTAATGAATTTTTTTTACAAATATTTGTTAAATTCTCTGGTTTAATAAATTTTTCCCAATCGTGAGTACCTATTGGAAGCCACTTTAAAATATACTCAGCTCCTACAATCGCAAATAAATATGATTTGAGTGTTTTGTTTAAAGTAGCAATGAACATCACACCCGATTTTTTTAAAAAATTTGAACTTTCTTTAATAAAAAAATCAACATCTTCAACATGCTCAACAATTTCCATGTTCAAAATTATATCAAATTTTTTCTTAATTTTTAAATTTTCAGGAGAAGAATTATAATATTTAATTTTAAGTTTACTTTTTTTTAAATGATACTTAGCAACTTGTATATTTTTAAAAGAAGCATCTATACCAACAACATCTGCCCCAAGTCTGGCCATGGGTTCTGAAAGTAATCCACCACCACATCCAATATCTAAAATGCTTAAGCCTTGAAAGGGTTTATATTCTTTTTTAATTTTAAATTCTGATAAAATTGTGTCTCTTATGTATTTTATTCTGATTGGGTTAAATTTATGTAATGGCTTAAATTTTCCATTAGGATCCCACCATTCCTCAGCTATTTTTGAAAATTTTTCTATTTCTTTTTTATTTATTGTGTTATTTTTCATTGTTTATTGACATTACAATCAAGATGTATTTTATCAATATATTTTAATTTATATTAAAAAAAATTATCAATGAAAATAATTGTATTAAAATTTGGAGGTACCTCAGTTGGTACAACTGATAGAATTAAAAAAGTCGCAAAGATTATTGCTAAATATAAAAAAAAATACAAAGTAATTGTGCTTTCTTCTGCAATGAGTGGTGTGACAAATAATTTAATAAATTTATCAAAAAAAATTAGTAAAAATTTCCCAGATTCTGAATATGATGTTTTAGTTTCATCAGGGGAACAAATGTCCTGTGCATTAATTTCAGGAGAATTGATTAACAAAGGTTTCAATTCAAGATCTTGGATATCATGGCAAATCCCCATCAATACAGAAGGAAAATATAAATTTTCAAGAATTAATAAAATTAACAAAAGTCAAATTGTCAGTTTTTTAAAAAAAGGAGGGATTCCCATCGTCACAGGATTTCAAGGTATTAATAACAAAAATAGAATAACCACTATTGGCAGGGGTGGCACAGACGCAAGCGCAATAATGTTTGCAAAGTTTTTCAATGCAGAAAAATGTATAATATACACAGATGTGGAAGGTGTTTATTCTACAGATCCAAATAAACTTAAGTCAGCTAAAAAAATAAAAGTTATTTCTTATGAGGAAATGCTAGAAATGGCATCTCTTGGTGCTAAAGTTATGCAACCTCATTCAATTCAAGATGCAAGATTGAATAGAGTAGATATAGAGGTTAGATCTTCTTTTACAGATAATGAAGGTACTCTTATAACAAAAAGAAAAAAAATAATTAATAATAAAATTATAACTGGTATTTCAAATACAACTAATGATGCCAAAGTTACTCTTTTAGGAGTAAGAGACAAGCCAGGTATTGCAGCATCAATTTTTAAACCTTTATCTGAAAATTCTATAAATGTAGATATGGTAGTACAAAATATTTCTGCCAACGGTAAAGAAACCGACTTAACATTCACAATAAAATCAGATGATTTAAGCAAAACTAAAAGAATTGTTTTGCAAAATAATAAAATAAATTTTAGAGATTTGATATTTGATAAAAATGTCTCAAAAGTTTCTATAATAGGAGTTGGAATGGTTACTACTCCTGGGGTAACTTATAGAATGTTTCAGTCGCTTGCTAAGCAAAAAATAAATATTCAAGTAATATCTACTTCAGAAATAAAAATTTCTGTGTTGATAGATAAAAAGAACGTGAGAAAAGCTATATCCGCTCTTCACAAAGAATTTAAATTAAATAAATAATTTATGAACATTAGACCATTTAGGGAAATAAAAAGAAGAAAAACAAAAGAAATTAATGTTGGTTATGTCAAAGTTGGAGGAGATAATCCAATTTCTGTTCAATCAATGACTAATACGTTAACTAAAGATGTTAAGGAAACTGTAAAACAGATTGAAAAAATTGAAGAAGCGGGAGCTGATATCGTAAGGGTATCCTGTCCAGACGAAGAGTCTACGAAAGCTCTTAAAGACATTATTAAAAACACTTCTATTCCAATAGTTGCTGATATACACTTCCACTACAAGAGAGCAATAGAGGCGGCAGAGAGTGGAGCTAATTGTCTTAGGATCAATCCAGGAAATATTGGAGATATAAAAAAGATAAAAGAGGTAATTTCAGCTGCAAAAAATAACAATTGTTCAATTAGAATTGGCGTTAATGCTGGTTCTTTAGAAAAAGATTTGTTAGAAAAGTATAAAGAACCTTGTCCAGAAGCTCTAGTAGATAGCGCATTAAGAAATATTAGTATCGTTGAAGATCTTGATTTTTATGAATTTAAAGTAAGTGTCAAATCATCTGATGTTTTTTTATCAATTGAAGCTTACCGACAGCTTTCAAAGCTTACTGATTATCCACTTCATCTAGGTATCACTGAAGCAGGAACATTTTTACCCGGTAGTATAAAATCTTCTATCGGTTTTGGATCACTTCTTATGAGTGGTATTGGAGATACTATAAGAGTTTCTTTATCTGATGATCCGGTAGAAGAGATAAAAGTTGGAAATGAGATACTTAAATCACTAAATTTACGAAATAGAGGGGTAAAAATTATTTCCTGCCCATCTTGTGCCAGACAAGCCTTTAATGTTATCGAAACCGTCAAAAAGTTAGAAGACAAACTATCCCATATAAAAACTCCCATTTCTTTATCCATTATTGGATGTGTAGTGAATGGACCTGGTGAGGCGGCACAAACTGATATTGGTATTACTGGGGGAGGAAAAGGCAATAACATGCTCTATTTAAATGGAGTTGAAAGTCAAAAAATATCAAGTGAGGAGATGATTTCTAAGGTTGTTCGATTGGTTGAAGAAAAAGCAGAAGAAATCGAAAAAGCCAAATAATGTTACCTTTATCAAAAGTTCAAGATTTAATAGCAAAACACTCAAAATTGGAAAAAGAGCTATCCTCACAAGAAATTGATAAAAAATCTTTTGCAGAGAAGTCAAAAGAATACTCTGACTTAAGTGATATTATTAAAGAAGCAGTTTCTTATTTTAATTTTCAAAAAAACAAAGATGAATTGGAAAATTTAATTAATGATGACGACGCAGACAAAGAAATGAAGGATTTAGCATTAAGTGAATTGAATGAGCTTGAAAAAAATAATGAAAGTGATGAAAAAAAAATTAAGTTATTTTTGTTACCTAAAGATGAGGCAGACACAAAAAATGCAATGATAGAAATAAGAGCTGGCACAGGAGGATTAGAAGCTAGTTTATTTGCTTCTGATTTATTTAAGATGTATGAAAAAGTAAGTCACAAAAAAAAATGGCTAATGGAGGTTATATCTATTTCTAAAAGTGATGCTGGTGGGTTAAAAGAGGTTATTGCATCTATTAAAGGAAAAAATATTTATTCTTCATTGAAATATGAAAGTGGCGTTCATAGAGTTCAAAGGGTTCCTGATACCGAAACTCAGGGAAGAGTTCATACATCTGCTGCTACAGTCGCGGTAATGCCAGAAGCTGAAGAGGTTGATGTCAAAATAGAGGAAAAGGATTTAAGAATTGATGTATTTAGAAGTAGTGGTCCAGGTGGTCAAAGCGTAAATACAACAGACTCTGCTGTTAGGATTACACATATTCCAACAGGAATAGTTGTTAGTCAGCAAGATGAAAAATCACAAATAAGAAATAAAGAAAAAGGATTAAAAATTCTTAGATCTAGAATTTATGAGTTAGAAAGACAAAAGAGAGATGACGAAAGATCTAAAGATAGAAAAAGTAAAATCGGTACTGGAGATAGGTCTGAAAGAATAAGAACATATAACTTTCCACAAGGAAGAGTAACAGATCATAGAATTAATTTAACATTACATAAATTGTCTGAATTTATGGAAGGTGAAGTATTTGATGAGATGATTGAAAGTTTAGTGATACAAGATCAAGAAAAAGAACTTAGCAACATTTAAATATGAATTACAATCAAATTTTAAGGGAAGGCGAGATTTTTTTAAAAAAAAACAAAATTAATAATTCACATCTTGACGTCGAATTAATTTTATCAAAAGTAGTAAAGAGAACAAGAGAAGAAATAATATTAAATACCAATAATAAATTAAAAAATACAGATATAAAGAAATTTAAACATTATTTATTAAGAAGAAAAAAAAATGAGCCAATTGCTTATATTCTTGGTTATAAACATTTTTGGAAACATAAGTTTTTAACAAACAAATCTGTTTTAATCCCAAGGCCGGATACCGAATTAGTAATAGAGGAATCTTTGAAGTTTTTACCAAATGGTAAATCAAAAAAAATTTTAGATGTTGGGACTGGGTCGGGTTGCATTATAATTTCTTTAATAAAAGAAAGGCCAAAATGTACAGCAACAGCTATAGATATATCTTTAAAAGCCATAAATGTTGCAAAAACTAATGCAAAATTACATCAATTAGAAAATAAAATTAACTTTATTAATATCGATATTGACAAATATAAATCTTATAACTATGATTTAATTATATCTAATCCTCCATACATAAATAGTGTTGAATTTAATAGATTAGATGATGATATAAAATTTCATGAACCCAAGTTAGCATTATCAGGAGGTTCTGATGGTTTTAGGGATTTAAAAAAAGTAATTTTTAAGAGTAAAAAATTGTTAAAAATAAACGGAAAATTAATAATTGAGATTGGACATAAACAAAAAAATGAATGTATGAAAATGTTAAATGAGAACAAATTCTATGTTAATAAACTATCCAAAGATTTATCTGGAAAAGACAGATGCATCGTAAGTACTAAATTACCATAATGAATAATTTCAAAAATAACACTAGAAGAGGTAGATTTAAGCCAAATGGCGATAGAGGCTTTAGAAGAAGTGGAAATGGCCACAAGTCTAATGGGGAATTTAGTAATGGATCTACATTCAAAAGAAGACATCCAGGAAAAAACAATCAAAATGCCGCTAAACTAGTTGAGAAATATAATGATTTAGCTAGAGAGGCTCAATCAAATGGGGATAAAATTTTATCTGAGAACTACTTGCAGCATTCAGAACATTTTTCAAGAATACTTATATCCCAAGAAAACGCAAGAAACCATAATCATAATGCATTAGATGCTAATGTTAGCAGTCAAGCAAAAGTTGATACTGAAGATAAAGAAGCTGAAGAAACATCAAACAAGTAAATTACATATTAGATATTAGATCAGATTTTAGAACATCTATCTTAATTTTACTCACTTCAAATATTTTACGTTGATCACCTTTTAATATTTTACCAGAAGGAAGTTTAAGTTTTTGTGAATTTATTTTTCTTCCATTTTCAATAACCTCGTAATGTAAATGTGGACCAGTTGAAAGACCTGTAGAACCAACATAACCAATTATTTGGCCTTGCTTTACTCTGGCTCCTTTCTTTATTCCTCTTCCAAACTTTGACATATGAGCATAAACAGTTTGATAAACTCTATTATGTTTTATTTTCACGCATTTCCCTCCACCCCCACACCACTGTGCTCTAACTATCAAACCATCTCCTGATGCAAGTATAGGTGTACCAGTTGGTGCAGCAAAGTCAGTTCCAGTATGCATTTTTGTAAAACCTAAAATAGGATGTTTTCTTTTTCCGAAAGATGAGGATAATCTTGCCCCATTTATTGGTGTTTTCATTAAAGTCTTTCTCATACTTTTTCCATTCTCATCAAAATAATCAATTTTATTTTTTTCATACTCGTGTCTGTAAAGTTTAAGATCTTTGTTTTGTAAATTAAGATTAGCAAATATTATATTTCCAGTCTCAATTACATTTCCATCTTTATTTAAGAATTCTTCATAAATAATTTGAAAACTATCATTTTTCCAAACATCCCTTTGAAAATCTACTTGAAATCCATATAGTCTTGCAAATTCAATAATAATATTTGGCTTTATTTTTTGGCTCAGTGCAGATTGATAAAGACTATTAGTAATTTTACTTTCTTTGTATGCTATAACTTTGGTAAGCTCTTTTTTTAAAATTTTTGAATTAAAAACATTTTTTTCATAGTCTCTTGTAAAATATATCTCCCTTTTTTTATTAATTTCTATAACAAATTTCTTTAGCTTAATATTATTTTTTTTATCAATTTTAAAAAATAATTTTTGATTAGGTCTTAATATTTTTATTCCTTTATTTTTTTTTACTGTTTCAAGAAATAATTTCTTTTCATTTTGTGGTAATTCCATTCCATAAATTATACTCTCATAATTGTCACCATCTTTAACTATATACTCAAATTCTGTATATCTATTCTCTAATTCAGAAGTTATTTTTGCAAATGTTTTTTTTAAGTAAACATTGTTGAGTGTTTTTTTAAAGTTTTCGTATTGAGAATTTTTATTTGTTTGCTGAAAATGTGTTACAAAAATTGCTATTATAATTAATAAAATTAACCACAAAATATGTGAAAGCGATTTTATTTTCCTTTTGAATTTTGCTAACATAATTTTACAAATAGATTAAAAATGTTGATTTATATGACTTTTTAACACAATTTTTGTTTATCTAAAAACTTGATTTATAAATTATTTCCAATATAAGCGTCACACTCAACATATAAAAAATGTTATTTATTGGGCTTTACAGCTCAATTAGCTATTTAAAAAGTTAATATTTTAAGAAGAGAAGTGTGGACGGTTAAGGTTACCAAAATTTGTCGTACACACTTCAACATTATACAAATATTATTCTTAGTATTTGTATAGAAGCTAGTGTGCGCCGTTTTTAAACTTGAGAGTTTGATCATGGCTCAGAACGTACGCTGGCGGCACGCCTTATACATGCAAGTCGAACGAAGTAGCAATACTTAGTGGCAGACGGGTGAGTAACATGTAGGTATCTTCCCTTTGGTGAGGAATAACACGAGGAAACTTGTGCTAATACCTCATAAGTCTTTACGGAGAAAGCTTTATGCGCCGAAGGATGAGCCTGCACTTGATTAGTTTGTTGGTGGGGTAATGGCCTACCAAGACTTTGATCTATAGCTGATCTGAGAGGATGATCAGCCACATTGGGACTGAGACACGGCCCAAACTCCTACGGGAGGCAGCAGTAGGGAATATTGCACAATGGAGGAAACTCTGATGCAGCGATGCCGCGTGAGTGAAGAAGGCCTTTGGGTTGTAAAGCTCTTTCGTCGGGGAAGAAAATGACTGTACCCGAATAAGAAGGTCCGGCTAACTTCGTGCCAGCAGCCGCGGTAATACGAAGGGACCTAGCGTAGTTCGGAATTACTGGGCTTAAAGAGTTCGTAGGTGGTTAAAAAAGTTGGTGGTGAAATCCCAGAGCTTAACTCTGGAACTGCCATCAAAACTTTTTAGCTAGAGTATGATAGAGGAAAGCAGAATTTCTAGTGTAGAGGTGAAATTCGTAGATATTAGAAAGAATACCAATTGCGAAGGCAGCTTTCTGGATCATTACTGACGCTGAGGAACGAAAGCATGGGTAGCGAAGAGGATTAGATACCCTCGTAGTCCATGCCGTAAACGATGTGTGTTAGACGTTGGAAATTTATTTTCAGTGTCGCAGCGAAAGCATTAAACACACCGCCTGGGGAGTACGACCGCAAGGTTAAAACTCAAATGAATTGACGGGGACCCGCACAAGTAGTGGAGCATGTGGTTTAATTCGAAGATACGCGCAGAACCTTACCAACACTTGACATGTTCGTCGCGACTCTAAGAGATTAGAGTTTTCGGTTCGGCCGGACGAAACACAGGTGCTGCATGGCTGTCGTCAGCTCGTGTCGTGAGATGTTGGGTTAAGTCCCGCAACGAGCGCAACCCTCACTTTTAGTTGCCATCATTTAGTTGGGCACTCTGAAAGAACTGCCAGTGATAAGCTGGAGGAAGGTGGGGATGACGTCAAGTCCTCATGGCCCTTACGTGTTGGGCTACACACGTGCTACAATGGCATTTACAATAGGAAGCAAGATGGCGACATCAAGCAAATCCTAAAAAGATGCCTCAGTTCGGATTGTACTCTGCAACTCGAGTACATGAAGCTGGAATTACTAGTAATCGCGGATCAGCGCGCCGCGGTGAATACGTTCCCGGGTCTTGTACACACCGCCCGTCACACCATGGGAGTTGGTTCTACCTTAAGGCAAGGTTTTAAACCCTTGACTACGGTATAGTCAGCGACTGGGGTGAAGTCGTAACAAGGTAGCCGTAGGGGAACCTGCGGCTGGATTACCTCCTTTCTAAGGATGATTAAGGATTATTTCTTAATCTAAATAATATAACAGGTTAATGTTGACCGTCCTCATTTCTCTTTTTAAAATTGTGTTTCTCCTTTTGCACAAAGGGGCCGGTAGCTCAGTTGGTTAGAGCACACCCTTGATAAGGGTGGGGTCGAAAGTTCGAGTCTTTCTCGGCCCACCATTTTTCTGGGGGATTAGCTCAGCTGGGAGAGCGCCTGATTTGCATTCAGGAGGTCAGCGGTTCGATCCCGCTATCCTCCACCAAGAAACACTTAGCTATTTTATTTGTGAATATTTTATAATTATTATCAATATCTATATCCGATTGTTCAAAGTTATGAACAATCAATTAATATTCGAATAGATGAATGTTAAAAAAATTTGATTCAACACAGAATTTTTTTCTGTGCATATATCAAGCGTTT
>CACASS010000011.1:0-12500 GCA_902535275.1 uncultured Pelagibacteraceae bacterium | reverse complement strand
CTGTCCCTAGTACGAGAGGACCGGGATGGACGTACCACTGGTGGACCGGTTGTAGCGCCAGCTGCAGTGCCGGGTAGCTAAGTACGGACAAGATAACTGCTGAAAGCATCTAAGCGGGAAACTTACCTCAAAACTAGTTCTTCCTATAGAGCCGTGGTAGACCACCACGTTGATAGGCTGGATGTGGAAGCGCAGTAATGCGTGTAGCTGACCAGTACTAATAGCTCAATTGGCTTGATTTATGCACTGAAAAAAATTTAATTGAACAAAAGATATATAATTAAACATTAAAAAATTTTTAAAATAAGATTAAGTTCTGCTCATTTTAAAAAAGTCAATAATCTCTTTTGGTTTGCCGATTTTTGACAAGACTCCTTTTTTTATCAATAAAACTTTATCATAATCTTCAATAGTACTTAGTCTATGCGCTATTGTTATAATCGTCATATCCTTAAATTCATTTTTTAAACTTTTCATTATTTCTTTTTCTGTATTTACATCTAAAGAGCTAGTTGTTTCATCTAAAACTAAAAATTCAGATTTTTTAAAAATTGCTCTAGCAATTCCTACACGCTGTTTTTCACCTTCCGAAATTTTTGATGCTTTATCTCCTAAATTTAAAGTAAAGTTATCTAGAAACTTATCAAGCTTTACAGTTGTGAGTATTTTGTTGATATTATTTATATCTAAACTGGATAATTCATTTGATAGAGCAACATTTTGATAAATGTTGCTGTCCATCAAAAAAATATCTTGTGGTACAAAACTAATTAATGAATGCCATGATTTTATATTATCAAATATTTTAGATTTACCATTTAAAATTATTTCTCCTCTATCAATTTTAAGCAATCCTAAAATACAATTAATTATTGTAGTTTTCCCTGAACCAGTTTCACCTATAATACCAATTTTTTCTCCTTTCAAAATATTAAAATTTATATCTTTTATCAAAAAATTATTCTGATTTTTTGTTTTAAAACTATATGAAATATTTTTTATCTCAAGTTTTTCAAAACCATTTTCCATTGCATTACTAATACCGGAAAAATTAATTCTTTTTTCTTCAGATAAATTTTTTAATAAATATGAAGATATTGACTTGATAGTAGGAGACGAAAATTTTAATTGTATGAATGAGAGATTTAAGTTTGAATATATTGGTATTAGCCTCACTACTATAACCGCCATTAAACTTAAATTTATAAAAAATTGGTCAGGATTCCCTTGGAGTGATACAAATAAAAAATTACAAGTTACCAAAAAAAATAAAAGTAATATAACTTCTATTAATAATTTTGGCAAAACTAGGATTATTTGAACAATTGCTCCTATAGCGTTTCTTTTTCTTATTAATTTATACATTACATCAGAAAAATACTTAATTTTATCAAAAATTTTAATATATTTTATTCCTCTAAATGAGATATCTAAAACTTTCATCTGTTCAGCTCTAATTCTTAACTGTTCAGCACCATACATTTTCAATTTTTGTTTTAATGAAACTAACAAAAATATTGATATGATAGAGATAATAGCAAAAGAAATAAGAAAAAATTTAGTGTTAATAAATAAAAAAGTTACACATAGCATTATAAGGACTAAAATTTCTTTAAAAACTACAAAATATGTTCTTATTACTAATCTTACTGTATCAAATTCGTTAACGATAATATTAATTAATTTAGAATGGTCAGTCTTAATAAAATTTTCATAAGAAATATTTAATGATTTTTTAACTAGATTATTGGTAAGGTTTGAAATCCAATTTTTTAGTTTTAATTCATATAACCATGTAATCAACAATAAATATAAATTTTTTAATATAAAAATTGACATTACGATAATCGAAAAAATTAACAGTAAATTTTTTTTACTTTCTTTTTCCAAAAACTCACTTAAAAGAGGATGATAATAAAATTCATTTATCTTGATTGGATCAATTATCACTTGAACAAGCATAGGAATTAATCCAATTGAAAAAATTTCAATTAAACTGAATAGAAAAAGACCCACAAATAAAAATCCAAAAGAAACATAATCTCTTTTAGAGAAGAGTTTTAAAAAGTTTTTCATTAATTGATATAATATGATATTAATTAATAGTTTATGAGAATAAAATATAAAGTTTTTTACTTTAATTGCAAAATAAAACTAATTTAAGTATATCGTCATTAATATGAAAATTTTGATAACAGGATCAGCAGGTTTTATAGGTTTTCATTTGGCATCATTATTTCTTAAAAAGAAACATACAGTTATTGGGATTGACAATTTATGTAAGTCCTATGGTGTGAAAGTAAAAAAAAAAAGACTTTCTGAATTAAGAAAACAAAAAAATTTCAAATTTTACAAAAAAGATTTAAAGTTTATTAACCAAATTAAAGAAAAAAAAATCGACTATATAATCCATTTAGCTGCACAAGCCGGAGTAAGATTATCTCAAGATAAACCTGAACTTTTTATTAATGATAATATCCTAAATACTGTAAAGTTATTTGAGTTTGCAAAGAAAGAGGGAATTAAAAATGTTTTTTATGCATCGTCAAGTTCTGTCTATGGTAATTCAAATTTGTACCCATCAACTGAAGATATTAATATCAATAAACCCATTTCAATATATGGAATAACAAAAGGATGTAACGAAGATTTGGCTTATTATTATAATTATGTTTATGGAATTAATACTATAGGTTTTAGATTTTTTACAGTTTATGGACCCTATGGGAGACCTGATATGTCAATAGGTATTTTTTTTAAAGCATTATTAAATAAAGAAAAAATCTCTCTTTTTAATAATGGGAATAATTATCGAGATTATACATATGTAGATGATATAGTAGGACAGATTTATTCTTGTGTTCTAAGGACTTTAAAAATTAAAAAATATAATAAAGTTTTTAATATTGGAGGGGAGAAAACAATTCAAATTAAAAAACTGTTAAATTTAATAGAAAAAATTTCAAAAAGGAAAACAAAAGTTATTTTTTCAAAAAAAAATAAATTAGATCCTGTTAAAAGTTTGGCTGATAATAGCCAAATAAAAAAATTCACTAATTTTAAAAAAAGTACTAGTATTTTAGAGGGTCTTAAAAAAGTATATAAATCTCTTTGATTAAAAATTTTTGAAATTTATAAAAAAGGATCTTTAAAAAAATTTTATGAAAGTTTTTTCAATAGTAGGAACAAGACCAAATTTCATAAAGGCGTTTCCAATAATGCTTGAAATGCAAAAAAAATTTAATCATAAAATTATTCATACAGGCCAGCATTATGACAAAGATTTATCCGATATTTTTTTTAATGAATTGAAAATAAAAAAACCAAATTATTTAGTTAAATTAAAAAACAAACTTTTAACAATTGATCAAATACCTGAAATGATTTTAGCAATAAATAAAATAATTTTAAAGGATCGACCAGACGTTATTATTGTCTATGGCGATACTAGTAGTTCACTTGCTGGCGCTTTAGTTGCAAATAGAAGTAATATTCCAATTGTTCACATAGAGTCTGGACTAAGAAGCTACGACAAAAGTATGCCAGAGGAAACAAATAGAATTATTATAGATAATATTTCTCAAATTTTAATTTGCCCAACAAATACAGCCAAAAAAAACTTAATAAGCGAAAATATAAAAAAAAATATATTCGTTTTAGGTGATACTAATTTTGAGGCAATTAAAAGAATAAGTTCTAAATTAAAAAAATATAATTTTTTATTTAAACAATTTAATATAAAAAAAAAAAATTTTATTTTTCTGACTATTCATAGAGACTTTAATTCCGATAACAAAAAATTTTTAATTAAATTATTTAATTCAATAAAAAATTTCAAATACCCTTTCCTTTTTGCGTTACATCCTAGAACCAAAAAAAATATAAAAAAGTTTAATCTTAAAATACCTAAAAATGTTATATTAAGCCCACCTCTAAGCTTTTTAAAATGTATATATCTTCAATTAAATTCAAAAATTATAATTACAGATTCTGGCGGAGTTCAAAAGGAGGCTTATTTTTTAAAAATACCATGTGTAACATTAAGGCCGAGCACTGAATGGATTGAAACTCTAAAATTCAAAAACAATATTCTTGCACATAGATCAACTAAAATCATTAAACAAGCGATAAAATATCAATTAGGTAATAAATTCAAATATACCAAAAATAGTTTTTTTGGGAAGGGTGCAATTTCAAAAAAAATTGTTAGAACTATTTCAAAAAAAATTTTATGAAAAAAAAAAAAGTATTAGTAATTGGTTCTAAAGGAAATGTTGGTAAAAAGTTAATAAACAAACTGATCCAAAAAAATTATTCTGTTTTGGAAAGTGATATTGTTCCTGGTTGGTCAAAAAATTATTTTATGGCCGATATAAATAATCCTTTAGATTTAATCGATGCATTTAAAAAAAAACCTGATTGTGTATTTTTGTTATCAGCTATGGTTAGCAGAGTTACATGTGAACAGGCTAAAAGTTTAACTATAAATACGAATTTAGGTGGTTTGAACAATGTTGTACAATTATGTAAAAAATTTAAATCTAAACTAGTTTTTTTTTCTACATCCGAAATCTATGGACCAACAAATTCAAGAATGGCAGAGGATAACAAATCTCCTAATCCAAATAATTTTTATGGTTTGTCAAAGTTATTGGGAGAAAAAATTGTTGAATATGAGGTTAAAAATTTTGGACTAAAAGCCGTAATTTTAAGACCATTCATGATTTATGACGAAGAAGAAGTTATTGGTGATCATAGATCAGCTATGATAAGATTTGCTTCGAACCTTCATAAAAATAAATCAATTGAAGTTCATAAAGATAGTTCAAGAGGTTGGCTTCATATTTCAGATGCAGTTGAAATTATTGAGAGATCGTCTAGGTTAAATAAATTTGAAATTATAAATATTGGAAATCCAAAGAATATATCAACTCTAAATCTTGCCAAGTATATATGTAGATATTTAAAAAAACCTTTAAATAAAATTAAAATAAAAAATCTGCCTGCAAGAATGACTTTATCCAAAAACCCTTCTTTATCTAAACAAACTAAATTATTAAAGTATAAACCAAAAATTAATGTAAAGGATGGTATAAAGCTAGTTTGTGAAAGAATAAAATTACAAAATTAGTTTTTATATTAAAATGAAAACCCAAAAAAGTCGTATTAGAAAAATAAAGCATGGTAAAAATTTTAGTGTTGTTGAACCTGTAAATTTATATGAATGTAAATTTGGAGACAATGTATTTGTTGGTCCATTTGTAGAAATTACTAAAGGAGTTAAAATTGGAGATAATACAAGAATATCTAGCCATTCTTTTGTATGTGAGCTAGTTACTATTGGAAAAAATTGTTTTATTGGACATGGGGTTATGTTTACAAATGATAAGTTTAAATCAGGAAAGTTAGGTGGAAATAAAAAAAATTGGTTTTCTACAAATATTGGAGATGGTGTTTTAATTGGATCTAATTCCACAATATTGCCAGTTAAGATTAAGTCAGGTACTGTTATAGGGGCAGGTAGTGTAGTTACAAAAGATATTCTAAAAAAAGGGGTTTATGCAGGCAACCCAGCAAAGTGGATAAAAAAAATATAATTTTTATACATGAAAAAAAATTTTTCAATTATAGGAATTGCTGGCTTTGTAGCCAAAAGGCATGTGCAAGCAATTAAGGCTACTAAAAACAATTTAATCTCAGGAATGGATAAGCATGATAATGTTGGCTTTTTAGACTCAAATTTTCCAGATTGTAAATTTTTCACAAATTACGATAGATTTGAGAGACATATTTCAAAAGTTGCAAAAAAAATTGATTATCTTACCATTTGTTCTCCCAATTATTTCCATGACACACACTCTAGACTTGGTCTTAAAAATAATATTAATGTAATTTGTGAGAAACCTTTAGTTATAAATTATAAAAATATTAAACAACTAAAATTAATAGAAAAACAGACTAAAAAAAAAATTAATTGTATCCTTCAGTTGAGATTACACAAAAAAGCAAAAATATTAAAAAGTAAAAAAGATTCAATAAGAAATATTGATATAACATATATTTCACCAAGAGGTAAATGGTATGCTGTGAGTTGGAAAGGAGATTCAAAAAAATCTGGCGGTGTAGAGACAAATATAGGTATTCATTTATTTGATTTATTAATTTTTATTTTTGGTAAATATGATGAACTTAAAGTATTTTATAGAACTGAGAAAACATCATCTGGCTATTTTAGATTTGGAAATACAAGAGTAAGATGGCTTCTTTCAATAGAAAAAAAAAATCTAGATTTATTTGATAAGAAAATTCAAAATTTAAGAGAGTTTAAAGTTGATAAAAAGAAAGTAGATTTTTCAAAATCATTTAACGATCTACATACTGAAAGTTATAAACAAATTATTCAAAACAAAGGATTTGGCATTGATGACGTAGCACCGTCAATCAAAACAGTTAATATAATTAGAAAATCCAAAGTTTCAAAAAATATAGAAAAGAATGAAGCTCATCCATATTTAAAAAAAATAATAAAAAATGCTAAAATTAGTTGATTTAAACAAACAATATTCGTTGTCGAATTTAATAATAAAAAAAAATATCTCAAAAGTATTGGCAAATCAAAATTTTATAATGGGAAAAGAAGTTAATATTTTAGAAAAAAAATTGAAAAGTATCACTAAATCAAAATATTGTCTTACAGTATCCAGCGGTACAGACGCATTATTAATATCTTTGATGGCAATTAATCTAAAACCCGGTGATGAAGTTATCGTTCCTAGCTTTACATATGTTTCTCCAGTTGAAGCAATTGTAAGACTTGGAGCACTTCCTGTATTCGTTGATATCTGTAATGAAAATGGAAATATTGATACTAGCCTAATTGAAAAAGAAATAACCAAAAAAACTAAGGCAATAATATTTGTAAACTTATTTGGGAGTATATGCAACATTACAAAATTAAAGAAAATAAAAAATAAAAATAAAAAAATATTTTTTATTGAAGATGCAGCACAAAGTTTCGGAGCAAAATTTAAAAACTATAATTCTTGTAATACTCTTGATATCAGTTGTACCAGTTTTTTTCCAACAAAAAACTTAGGATGTTACGGAGATGGTGGAGCAATATTTACAAATTTAAAACATATATACAACTCATCCAAAATGATTAGAGAACATGGACAAAAAATCAAGTATCACCACGATATTGTAGGTATTGGAGGGCGATTAGATACAATTCAGGCTTCTATTTTATTAGCTAAGTTAAAGAGTTTCAAGTCAGAGATTATTTTAAGAAAAAGTAATTTCAAATATTATAATCAACTTATTGATAAACAAAATTTGTCATTGAAAATTAATTTTAAAATAGGAAAAATTAAGTTCCCAGCAGAAGGATCTCCTAACTATGCTTCTTATAATATTTTTGTTAGACCTGAAGTTAGAAAAAAATTAATAACTTTTTTAAAAAAAAATAAAATAGCTTCAACAATTTATTATCCAAAAATAATTCCAGATCATAAACCTTATAAAAAATATTTAAAAACTAAGCAAAAATTGAGAAATTCTGAATTTGTTTCTAAAAGAATATTATCTTTACCTTTCGGGCCTTATATTAAACAAAAAGAAATATCTTATGTTGTTAATATTTTAGGTAAGTTTTTTCGCAAAATAAGTCATTGATGAAAGATCAAATATATTAGATAATTAATGAAAACTCTAGTTCTTTACTATAACGGATTACTAAATCAAAATTTATCCTATCAACATGGTTGGGAAAAAGCTTTTAAGAAATCGCATCAATTTCAATGTAGTTTTTTCAATTTAGCTTGTTTAGCGTCAGGAAAAAGAGAAGTTTTAAATATTTTTAAATTCCAAAATTATGATGGTATCAAAAAAATAATATTTGAAAAATTTGATTTGATAATAATTTTGCACTCTGCTTTTTCTAATGCTTGTCTTGTTCCAACTTTTATTCAGCAAATAATTTCGTCAAAAAAATGTTTTAAAGTATATTTTATAGGTAATGAATACAAATTAATGCCAGAGAAGATGAACTTTACTAAAAAACTTGGAATTAACTTATTTATTACACAGTCTCATAAAGAAGAGGTGAAAAATTTATACCAAGATGAACTAAAAATAAACGTGAGTCATTTACCTGGTGGAGGACTTGATGATGAAATTTATTATCCTATGAATTTAGAGAGAAAAATTTTGATTGGTTATAGAACATTTCCAGAACCAGAGTATATGGGACATCAAGATAGAGTTGATCTTTATAACTTCCTAAAAAAAGAATCAACAATAGGCGAAGATATATATGATATTTCCATAAAAGATGAAGATAGATTTGGTTACAAAGATTGGGCAGTTTTTTTAAATAAATGTGTTTCAATGCCAAGTGTATGCACAGGATCTAATTTTTTCTTTGTTAATGATGACTTAAGAAAAGAGGTCTTATCCTTCAAGTTAAAAGGAAAAAGTTTTAAAGAAATATATGAAAAATTTTTCAAATATAGAAAACAGGGAACAGAGTGGAGAGGTGTTACAGGAAAAGTGGTAGAGGCGTTAGGAACTAAGACAGTAAATATAATGGTTGATGGAGACTATGGCCCATACCTAAAACCAGATGTTCATTACATTCCTTTAAGAAAAGATTTCTCAAATTATAAAGAATGTGTTGAAAAGCTTAAGAATAAAGAATATTTTTCACAGATTACTGAGAATGGATACAGACTTTCAAAAGAAAAATTTTTATTTTCAGTCTATATTAGTCATTTATATAAAAATATTTTAAAACTAATATAAAATTAATGAAAAAATCGGTATTTATCACAGGTATAAAGGGATTTATTGGAAAAAATTTAATTAAAGAGTTTAAAAAAAAAAATTTGATTTTAATCAAAAAAAATTTAAATGTCTTAAAACGAGGTGAAACCATTATTCATTTAGCATCTAGAACTGGAGTTCCACAATCGTGGGAAGAACCAGAAAACTTTTTAAAAATGAATAATAATTTACTTTTAGAAATTTTAGAAAATTGTCGTAAAAAAAAATTAAACTTAATATTTTTAAGTACCGTTTATCAAGATTGCAATCTAAAAAAAATAAATAAAGATTCTAAAATATATCCTACAAATCCTTATGCCCTGTCTAAAAATTTGTCAGAAAATATATGTCGTTTTTTTTCAAAAGAATTTAATTTAAATATTACGATTATTAGATTACCAATTATATTTGGATCTGGTCAAAATGATAATTTTTTTATTCCAAAAATTATTTCAAAATTAAAAGTGAATAAATCAATAAATATATATGGTTCTACTGTTTTCAGAAATTACATTTTTATTGATGATTTGATTTCAATAATTGAAAAAATTATTTTAAATCAAAAAAAAAAATTTAAAATTTATAATCTTTCTAATAAACATAATTACTTTTCTAATTTAAAAGTTGTAAAATTATTATTAAGATATAGTAATTCAAAATCTAAAATCTATAAGAAAAAAAAAAGATTAAATGAATCAAATAATTTAAAAATAAATTCTAGCGATATTCATAAAGATTTTAAGTGGAGTCCAAAAACCAACCTTTTAAATGGTATAGAAAAAATATTCAATGCATCAACAACAAAATAAAAAAAAGTTTATTATCATAGGAGCTGGGATAAGTGGTCTTACTTTAGCCTTAGAATTAAAAAAAAAAAACCAAGAAGTAATAATCTTTGAAAAGTTAAAGTTTCCAGGAGGACTTACAAGAACTGAGAAGGTAAAAGGGATAAATTATGACTGTGGTCCCCATTTATACCATACTAACAATAGTGATATAAAGAATTATTGGTTTAAACTTTTTAAAAAAAATGTACGTTCTCCAAAATTATTTGGAGCAAATTTTAAAAACGGTAAATTTTACGAGTATCCAATCTCGAAAGAATCACTTTCAAAACAATTTCCAAAAAATGAAAGATTAAAAATAATTAAAGAACTGGAGAATAGGAACCTTGATATGGTAAAGTCTGCCAAAAACTATGAAGAGTTCGTTAACATTATTGCTGGAAAAACATTAGCAAAAATCTTTTTTACCAAGTACCCAACAAAGCTATGGGGAATTAGTCCAAATAAATTATCTGCAAAATTTGCTCCCAGACGTGTAGAGATTAGAGATGATAGTAGACCTTTTCACTCAGGTCAAAACAAATGGGCAGGTGTATTAAACAATGGGTGCGGAACACTCTCAAAATCAATAGAAAATGAGTTAAAAAAATTAGGAACAAATGTAAATTACGAGACTGAATTAAAAGGAATTAAGCAAAATGGTACTGAAATTAAAGAGCTTATTTTCAACAAAGAAAAAATTAAAATTAATCCTTATGATACTGTTATCTCCACTTTACCAATAACTAATCTTTCAAAACTTTTAAAAATAAAATCAAATTTATGGAATAGGTCTTTAAAAATTGCATGTTTTGTAACCAAAAAAACTATCCTACATAAAAAATACTCTTTTTTATATTTTGATGACCAAAATATTTTTTTTCATAGAGTAAGTTTATTAGACGATTTTGCAGTAAATAACTCTCCAAAAGGAAAATCGATTTTATCTTGCGAAGTTTCATATAAAGAAGGTGATAAAATAGATAAATTATCAGACCAAAAAATTTTAGCTAGATGTAAACAAGATCTTATAAATTTAAATATTATAAAAAAAGGCCAAAAAATTTATAATTTACATTTACTCCATGCTGGACCTGTATATCCAGTTGTTCAAAATGGATATGAAAAAAAACTAAGTAAGGTAAAAAGTGAGATCGAGAAATTTAATAATCTTTATACTCATGGATCTTTGGCAGAATTTGAATACGCTGATACTCAAATTTTGACTGCTAAATCCATTGATCTTGCAAAAATATTATTAGATAAGGAACAAGAAAGTTTTAGTAAATCAATTAAAACTAAACCCAGTGAAGAGATAAAAATTGAAAATTTTAGAATAGGCAAAAATAACCCTGCTTATATAATCGCAGAAGCTGGCTTAAATCATAATGGTGATTTAGATAATGTATATAAATTAATTGACCTTGCCAAAAAAGCAGGAGCTCAAGCTATTAAGTTACAAACTTACAAAAAGGGAAGAATTTCTAAGAAAGTTAGAACTTCAAGGTACTATGAGGATTTGATTGATAGTCAAGATAGCTTGTCAAATTTTATTGATGAAATTAGATTTTCAAAAGTAGATTTAATGAAAATTTTTAAATATGCTAAAAATAAAAAAATTACCCTATTTTCTACTCCTTTTGACTTTGAGTCTTTAAATCAATTAGAAAGTTTGGGCTGTCCTGCTTATAAAATTTCCTCCATGGATTTAGTAAACATTCCACTTATAGAAGAAACTTCTAAGTTAAATAAACCAATAATACTTTCAACAGGGATGTCTGAGCTAGCAGATATAGAAAAAGCCATAAATACAGTTTTAAATTGTGGTAATTCAAAACTTATTGTGCTTCATTGTGTATCCTCTTATCCATGCAATGCTAAAAATGCTAATTTACCTAAAATTTTGGATTTAAAGAGAACGTTTAAAATAATACCTGGATACTCAGATCATACACTTGGTATTGATATAGCAATATCTTCAATAGCAATGGGTGCAAAAGTAATTGAAAAACATTTTACATTAGATAAAAATATGGATGGTCCAGACCACAATTTTTCACTAAATTATGAAGAATTAAAACAATTAATTGAATCGATTAGAAATACTGAAGACGCAATGCAGAATATTGGTTTTGGTATTCAAAATTGTGAATTAAATACTGCTCAAAATCTAAGAAGAAGTATTTTTTTTAGAAAAAAGATTAAAAAAGGTGAAAAAATCAAAATAGATCACATTGAAATTAAGTCGCCAGGAATTGGAATTAATCCAAAATACTTTGATAAAATTTTGGATAAAAAAGTTAACAAGACTATTCTTGAGGATTTTCCTTTGACTTGGGAAGATATTTAATTTTATTTTTTAATTAAAAAAGATAGATGGGAATATCTTTTATATCCAGTAATATGAGATAGATTTGGAATTTGATGATAATAATAATTTTTAAATAATTTATTAAAATTTTTATTAAGCTTTCTTAATTTTAAAATTCTTTCATCACCTTCAAAGCTCCATTTTATTTTTTTTTCTAAATTAAATAAATCAAAATTATTTTTAATCATACTTATAGTTGGAAGTGCTGGATGTCCATCTGAAATTATATTAGAAATTGAAATGTCATCATCGAATAAGCAATATTTTATGTTATTTTTTAAAACGAAGTTAAGCCTTTTTAGCTGAGAAACATGGTCATCGAAAAAAAAGATATTTTTAAACTTTGTTAATCTTAAATCAAAGTTTTCTTCTATGTCTTTGTTGATGTATATTGCTTTTGGACTTTTGTACTTTAGATTTTTGAAATTAATATCATGAGAAAATATTTTAGTATTTTTGCTAGTTGCTTTTTCTAAAATAAA
>CACASS010000010.1 GCA_902535275.1 uncultured Pelagibacteraceae bacterium | reverse complement strand
TAAATCAGCAAATTTATTGGGAGTTACAGATATATCTTCTGATATCACCATGACCGGTATTGCATTAAAAATGGCTCTAGTTGTTACAGTGCCTGTTATTTTAGGAATGATTATAAGGAAATTTGCAGAAAATTTTGTTTCTTTAAATATTTCTATAATCGAAAAAATCACAACTGTTTTATTTGTAATTGTTTTTGCAACAATATGGATTGAAGAAAGAGAGAATATATTCAATTACTTAAAACAGGCGGGTTTTGCTGTTCTTGTGCTTAATATTGTCATGATGGTGTTTGCATATTATATAGCCAAGTTATTAGCCACTGGCATAAAGCAAAGAAAGTGTATTTCAATTGAGTGTGGGCTTCAAAATGGCACATTAGCAATATTTGTAGCTACACAAATATTTAGTGACATTAGTTATATTATTCCAACAGCAGCATATGCTCTTATTATGTATTTAACTGGCTTTATAATGATTTTTATTCTTAGAAGATCTACTTAATATTTATTTGCCCGAATATCTTAAAGATTAAATGAGAAAGTGAGAGTACATTTTTCTCCTGCAGTTTAATGGTATCAGTTAATGTTTTGTCTTGCATGTTAACATTAAACAGTTTTTTTTTATTAACACTTATATATTTATTTTTTAGCAAATAATTTAATTTTCTAACAACTGTTGGTCTTGGAATATGAGTTATTTCTGAAATTGACATAGTATTCACGCCAGTTTCAGGAATGATTACTTTGTTCTTTTTCCACTTTGAAAAGTTCCATCCATTAGCTTCATAAGATTTTTTAACAAGTGAATGCCACATTATAACCATTCCAACTGAAAATATTTCAAGATCTCCTACTTGTTTTTTCCATCTATTTGTAAAAATAAAAATAAACTCTAAAAAAAAATACCAACAATATGTGAAATTATTTTTAATTTCATTTGAGATTTCATCAAATTTCTTAGATTGATTAATTAAATTATTTTTTTCACATAACTCAGCAATCTTTGAAAGTAATGCACTTAAATTTTGAAGAGTATTTTTAGGTTGAACCAGTCTAAAAGCCGATCTATCGATATATATCTTTTTGCCAATTTTTTTTAGTACACCAAATTCTTCTAAGCGAAGAATTTTTCTTCTAGCACTTTCTTTGGGAATAATTAAATTTTTTGATATTTCAATAATATTTATTCTGTCTAGTTCTAATGATTTATCATATAAGAAAAAAGTATCATAACTTTCTACAAGTCCATTTTGGATATAATAATCAAAATCTTTATTTATAAGATAAAGAATTATTAAATACTTATCTATGTCTTGAAATGTTTCATAGGATGAATTAGTCCATTCAGACAATAACTTGTAGTAAAAAGGAGCTATTTCATCAAAATTTTCTACAATAACTTTGTGAATTTTGTTTTCACTTAATAGTGATGAGTTTTTAATCATTTTCCGCAAACCCATTTTAGTCTTTTGACCCCATTTTGGACATCAAATAAAATTTTAATAACCCATTTCGGACACTTGGGAAATAGCATCAAAACTTATATATGTTTTAATAGTATTTATATGAGTTTGAATAGCCTAAAAAGAGCATCTAATATTGAAATTTCTTCTCAATTAACAGGTGACGTAAATATTGATACCCCTCAAAAAGTAAATATTGATGCTCTTAAACTCAAAATGATTAAACAAGAAAAAAAAGATAATTTTAAAAATAAAGCTATTGTCGTGTCACTATTTTTTGGATTAGGAGTACTTGGATATTTTGTTTCTATTTAGCTTTAATAATTTAATAAATAATCTAAAAATTTAGGCATTCTCAACAATTATCAGTTATTGTAATAAATAATAATTAGTAAATAATAACGATATGAAACCATTTGCAGGATATTTAATTTTAGCCTTAGGAATTACTACAGGCATAGCTGCAAACAGTTTTGCAAAGATTTCAGATGGTTTTACAAAGCTGACACCAACTATTGCTTGTTTACTTTTAATGAGCGTTACAATGTTTTCTTTGGCTAAAGCAATGTCAGTGATACCTGTAGCATTTAGTTACTCAACTTATAGCGGATTAACAGTTGCGGGTGTAGTTTTGTTTGGAATATTAAAATATAATCAAGTTCCTAATATTTATGGATTAATTGGTATTTGTTTAATTGTAATAGGGGTTATAATGGTAAACTATTTAGGACGTGCTGGTTAACAATTTTATCTATTTCAGTAGAATATTAATATCTTCCATTATATTTTCAGGAATTTTTATCTCAGATTTATAATTTTTTTTAAACCTTCTTAACTTATTTTCTCCTGGATATAATATTTCTTTAAGTCCTTTTAATTTAGGAAGTTTTTTAATTCTTCTTATGTTTTCTTTTATTCTTTTTTTGTAGTTAGATTGAAATAAGTTTGCTTTCATTACAATAAATAAATGACCAATATTTTGTGGGCCAGAAAAATCATCAAAAGGATCTTTCACTTTACCACCATGATTACCTCCAGTATAAACACCACTTAATATATCAACCATCCACGCAAGTCCTGATCCTCTAAATCCCGCTATAGGAAGTTGAACACCCTCAAGTGCTTTTTTTGCATCAGTTGTTGGATTGCCAAATTTATCCAAGGCAACTCCTTCAGGAATTTTTGAATCTGATCTTGATGCAACTCTTATTTTCCCTCTATTAATCATTGAGACAGATGTATCCAATATAAATGGAACTTTAGAACCAGTTGGCGATCCAAAGCAAATAGGGTTTGTACCAAATAAAGATTTTATAGCTCCATGTGGGGCAATTGCAGGTGGTGCATTAGTGAATACTAAGGCGATCATATTTTTTTTTACAGCTTGTTCAGCGTAATATCCTGACATGCCGTAATGACCACTGTTTTTAACTGCAACAAGTCCTATTCCTGTTTTTTTTGCATTTTTTATGGCTTTTTTAATAGCTGTATCTGCAGCAACAAATCCAATGCTGTCATCAGCATTTATATGAGTAACAGATTGGGAAATATTTTTTAGTTTGATTTTAGGTCTTGGATTAATCAGTTTCTTTTGAATACGATCACAGTACATCTTTAATCTTGATAATCCATGGGTTGGGGCACCCACTAATTCTGCATTAATTATAGCTTCAGCACATATTGCAGAATGATTTTTTGAAAGTTTATATTTTCTAAATATTTCAACTATGATTTTTTTTAGTTTGTTTTTTTCCATTTAAAGTTTGTTGAAATCTTTATTAAAAAATGAACTTATATCTTTGACTAAAATATCAGGTTCTTCCAAAGCTGCAAAATGACCTCCGTTTGAAAATTTATTCCATCTTTTTACATTAAAAATTCTACTTACATATGATTTTGGCGGCCATTCCAACATTTCTTTAGGAAAAACTGCTATTGCAGTAGGAACTTTTATTTTTTTAAAATTTTTTGGAAAAGATCTTCCTCCTTCTTTTCTTCTCCCAAAATATATCCAAGAAGCAGTATTGAAACTTTTAGTTATTATATAAATCATTATATTTGATAATAGTTCATCTTTTGAAAATGTTTTTTCAATCTTACCCATTTTTAAATCTGACCAACCATGAAACTTTTCCAAAATCCATGCTGCTGTTCCTACAGGACTATCTATCATTGCATAAGATAAGGTTTGAGGTTTAGTAGCTTGTTGAGTTCTATATCCCTCCTGCATGATTTGATCAAAGTTAAATTTTTTTTCCCATTTTCTCTCTTTTATATTTTTTGTTCCTTTTGGATGTCTAAGAGGTAAACAATTAATATGTATTCCTTTACAATTCTTTGAGCTATCAAGACCAATCCATCCTGCAATAGTTGCTCCCCAATCGCCACCTTGTACGAAATAATTTTTATAGCCTAAGTTTTTAACCATAAATTTATTTAATATTTTTCCTATTTTTCTTGGGCCTAGGGCTTTTTTAATTTGCGACGAAAATCCAAATCCTGGTAAAGAGGGAACAATTATATCAAATCCGTCTTCAATTTTTCCTCCAAATTTTTCTGGGTGAGCAAGTCTTGGAATGATATCTAAAAATTCAGTTATGCTTCCTGGCCATCCATGTAAAAGTAATAATTGTTTTGAATTAGGATTTTTACTTTTTTCAAAAATAAAGTGTAAGTTTATATCTTCAACTTTAGTTTTATAATTTTTAAATGAATTGATTTTGTTTTCAAATTTTTTCCAATTATACTTTGTAATCCAGTATTTAGATATGCTCTTAAGATAATTCAAATTGGTTCCATACTCCCAACCATTCATATTTTGCGTAGCACTCCAAGGAAAGTTTCTAACTTTTTTATAGATGTTATTAAGCGTGCTTTTAGGCACACTTATTTTGTATTTTTTGATCATCAATTAATTATGACTTATCCAAATTGTTTTTGTTTGAAGAAACGAATTTAGAGCCTCAGTTCCTTGATCTCTACTTAGTGATCCTGATTGCTTATAACCTCCAAATGGAGTTTTGATATCTCCTTCAGAAAAAGTGTTAACTGATACAGTTCCACAAGGCAAACTTTTTGCTAAATGAAATGCTCTATTAATGTCTTGAGTAAAAACACTAGCATGTAATCCATACTTCGAATTACTAGCAATTTTCAAGGCCTCCGCATCATTTTTAACAGTTAAAACACCAAGCACAGGTCCAAAAATTTCTTCTTGAGCGATGGTCATATTTTCTTTTAATCCATCAAATAGTGTTGGTTTTGCATAAAAACCTTTTTGCTTTTTGCTTGAAACTCCTCCAGATAAAAGTTTTGCACCTTCATCTATACCTTTTTGGATATATCCATCAACAGTTTGCAAATGTCCTTTTGAAATCATAGATCCCATATTTGATTTTAAATCTAATGGATCTCCTACTTTTAGCTTTTTAACTTTTTTAATAACTTTGTCTAAAAACTCATCTTTAACTTTTTTATGAACTATCTGTCTCATATTTGCAGAACAGTTTTGTCCACCGTTCCAAAATGCAGAATTCATGGCATTATCAATTAAATCATCTGTAATTTTAGCATCTTCTAAAACTATAAACGGACTTTTTCCTCCCATCTCTAATGCGACAGGTTTTAGATTACTTTCACTAGAGTATTTTAAAAAATAACCACCAACTTCAGTTGAACCTGTAAATGAAACTGCATCAACATCTTTGTGTCGACCTAAAGCCTCGCCGACATCACCATAACCAGGGAGAACATTCAAAACTCCATCTGGTATTCCAGCCTCTTTTCCAATTTGAGCAACTCTAATAGCTGTAAGAGGCGTATCTTCTGCTGGTTTTATAATTACTGAACAACCAGCTGCAAGGGCTGGTGCCATTTTCCATACTGCCATCATTAAAGGAAAGTTCCATGGAACAATTCCAGCAACAACTCCTATTGGTTCTTTAACAATTAAACTAGTTATAGATGGTTCTGTCGGACCAACTTTTCCAAATACTTTATCAATTAATTCTCCATACCACTGAAAATGCATTGGTGCATCATTTGCAACTTCATTAATACAGTCGGCGATAAGTTTACCTGTATCTATGCATTCTAAAACTGAATTTTCATCACCATGTTTTCTGAGTAATTCAGCAAATTTTAATAAAACCTCTTTTCTATGTTCAGGTGAACTCTTAGACCAAACACCGCTATTAAAAGCTTTTCTTGAAACTTTTACTGCTAAATCAACATCTTTATGATTGCATTTTGCAACAGCACATAGCTTTTGACCAGTTGCTGGATTAATTGTTTCAAACTTTTTATCATCAATAGCATTTACATATTTACCATTAATGAATGCTCTTCCTTCAAATTTAAGTTTATTAGATATTGCTTTATATTTATTTCCTGAGCTCATAAATTTCTTTCTATAAATTATGTTTTATTTAATTTTTAAATTTTAAATCTAAGGCACCTTTAGACCAAAATAAATAGATTAACTATTAATTATTGATACAACTTTCGATTGTAACCCATTTTGATAATAAAAGTTTCTTTTTTGTTTTACTTCCTTCTCAAATTGAATTTAAATATTAATAATTCAATTAATTAAAAGGAAATTTTATGTTTATTAAAAAAATTTGTAAGTCATTACTTACAGTAATTGCAGTTACTTTCTTTGTTCAGGCAGCGTATGCAGAAGTAACTCTGAAGCTTGGGACAACTGGTAGATTAGGTATGCCAATTGGAGATGCTATAGATCAAGCGCTAATACCAGCTATGGAAAAAGCATCTGGTGGTAAAATGAAAATCGAGCCACATTATCAAAGAAGCTTATGTGCAGAGCAAAAATGTGGTGAACAAGCCAACCAAGGACTTATAGCTTTATGGACTAGTTCAACGGCAAACTACGGTAACTTTGGACCAGAGTTAGCAATTTTTGATTTGCCTTTCATTTTTAAATCACTGGAAGATGCAAAAAGAATATCAGATGAATGGTTAGCTGAAAGACAGTGTAAGCTTGCACTTGAAAATGCCGGTCATATTTGCCTTTCTGTTTATTCAAGTGGTGGATTTAGACAACTTGGAAATGCAACTAAACCAGTTCATGAACCTGATGATATGAAGGGACTAAAATGGCGTACTACAAAAAGTCCAGTTGAGTTCATGCTAGTTAAAAATTGGGGCGCAACTCCAACACCATATGACTGGAGCCAATTATATCAAGGCTTACAGTCGGGTGTAGTTGAAGGTCAGTATGTAGCATCACCTTGGCAGCATGTAGCAAAACTTCATGAAGTTGCTAAGTATTTCACAGAAATCGGAGGAATGTGGTCAGGAAACATTCTAGCTATGGACGCAAAACAATATAATGCATTGTCTGATCAACAGAGAAAATGGTTACACCAGGCAGCTGATGCCTATGGAGAAAAAGTGAACGAGTTAGATAACGCTTGGATTAAGAATGGTGAAGATGCAATTAAAGCATCTGCTAAAGAATGGTATGTACCAACAGAAGCGGAAATGACTAAGTGGAGAGCGGGTGCAATTGGTGCTTGGTTAGACGCTAAAGGTACTTTTGAACCAGAAGTAGCCAAAAGAGTTCTCATGGAACAAGGCATGGATGGATTTGTAGCTCAGTTAGAGGCAGCTGGGGCTCTGTAAATCGTTCAAACAAAACAGTGTAAAGATCATTTTGCTCAATTATAAGAGTTAGATGATCTTTACCAAAATCAAATCATAACTTATAAATATTTATGGAAAGTATTATTTTACTCGTAGTACTCCTTTTTCTAATTTTACTAGGAGCTCCTATTGGTTTTATATTAATACTGATACCATTTGTTTATATTCTATTAACAGATGCTGTTCCTCTTGTTTTAATACCTAGTCAAATGTTTACCGCCATAGACTCAGTTCCATTGACTGCGATTGCATTCTTTATGTTGACGGGTGAATTAATGACAAGTGCTACGATTACAGACCGTTTAGTTGCTCTGAGTAGGGCGTTAATTGGAAGAATAAAAGGAGGGTTAGCTCAAGTAAATGTACTTGTTAGCATGTTTTTTGCTGGCATGAATGGCTCTGTAGTAGCAGATACAGCTACAGTAGGAGCACTAGTTTTACCAGCAATGAAGAAAGCAGGTTATCCTGCTGCATTTTCAGCTGCAGTTACTGGAGTAAGTTCCACTATAGGAGGGATCATTCCACCTAGCATCATGATGATTGTCCTAGCTAACGCAACTGAGATTTCGATTGCATCTTTATTTGCAGCAGGGATTGTTCCAGGAATCTTGATTGGAGTTGTAATAATGGTAATCAATCATTACTTTGCAGTTAAATATAATTTCGAGCGTAGCGATGAACCATTCTCGGTACGTCGAGCTGGTAAAGAATTATATCGATCTTCATTCGCTCTTTTAATACCTTTGGTTTTAGTAGGTTCAGTAATGGGAGGTATAGCATCGGTTGTTGAGGCTGGAGCTATCACTGCTTTAGTTGCTTTATTTACAGGTGTCTTTGTTTATCGAACTATCAAGTGGAAAGATTGTACCGGTGCTTTTCGTCGGGCATTCCGAAATTCAGCAATGGTGTTTATTATAATAGCTGCTTCAGGACCTTTCAGTTGGTTGCTTACTTCTCTTGGTGCAATTGGTGATCTCGAAACCTGGCTTTTGGGATTGGCAGATTCCCCTATATTATTTATTTTGGCTTTAATATTATTTATCTTTCTTCTTGGAACGGTAATGGACTCTGCAGTTAACATTATCATTGTTGGCCCAGTACTAGTAAATGTTATGTCTCAAGCTGGCTTTCCAGAAGTGCAAGCAGCTATGGTTGTAATAGTTGGCTTCCTAATAGGATCAGTAACACCACCAGTTGGTGTTGCTTATTTTACCTCTGCAACAATAGCACAGGTCCGTCTTGAAAAGGTCGCTATCGCATTAATTCCTTATCTGGTTGGATTATTTTTACTTTTATTTTTTATTCTTGTTGCACCAGAATTAACAATGTTTCTTCCAAACTTATTAAGCAATTAATGATATGTTAAAATTTTTTAACAATATTGACCGTTTTATCCATCGTATGTTGGAAGCTATGTGCTCACTCTTATTAGCCGCCATGGTTGGCTTCACTCTTTATAATGTTACAATGAGATATGTTTTTAATAACCCTCCTGTTTGGGGTGATTTGTTAACAGTGTTAAGTAATATTTGGTTGATGTTTATAGCACTTTCTCTAACAGCCAGAGATAATGAACATGTAGCTTTAAATTTAATTTATGAAAAATTGCCAGAGAGAGTTTCTTTATACATACGTCAGTTCTGGAAAATTATGATTATGATTATTGGTGTAGTCTTAATTATTTATGGAATTGAACTTGTGGAGGGTATGCGAGGGAAGTATTGGGAAATGTGGTATTTTGAAATTAGTATGCAAGGTATTGAATTCAAAGAGAATTATATGCCAAAAAAATACGCAGTTGCAATCTTACCATTAGCTGGATTTTTAACGACACTTGGTGCTGCTATTAGTTTTTTTAAAAAAGTGTAGAAAAAAAAATTAAATTTTCAGTACAACTTATACTTTAATATCGTCTTTTTAATCACAAAAAATAAGGATTCCAATTACTTTAATTAATATGTCATTATGTTACAGTTTGTCACAGGAGTATATAAATGAGATATACAAAACTTGATTTAAAATTAATCGTCAAGTTCATTAATATATTGTTATTAGTATTTTTTATAAATTTAACATCATTACAGGCAGAGGAAAAAAAAGATAAAGATGAAAAAGATTGCCTCTATTGCAAAAAATTTGAAACTTTAAAAGAATGGCCTGAAAGCGAAAGACCAGAGGCTTTTATATACGAGGAAATTAAATACCCAGAAAAAATGTTTCACGAGTCAATGACTACAAGTAAACTAAGACAAAAAGAGGCGGGTAGAATGGTGTACAAAAGATTTGTTAAAGGAAAAAGTTCTTTGAACAAATATCAACACCATATGATTAGAGATATGGCTTATTTTGAAGCTTTATTTAATGAAATGTTGAATGATAAAAAAGCAAAAGTTGAAACCTTAGAGGGTATAAAAAAAGGAAGAGAGGCAATGAGAATGAGTTTAAATATTTCTCCAAAAGCAAAGTCCTCTGAAGCCGTGTTAAAATTTTGGGCTACTGGAAAAATGCTTAAAGCAGCTTATAAAAAAAATAAAAAGAAAAAGAAAAAAAAAGCTAAAATTGATCCTGAAATTTCAGAGAGAGCTGCAGTACTTGCTAATTTAAAAAAACAAATAGCTACGGCAAAAGTTAATGCTCAACGAGCAGCAACTATAGAAGCTCAAAAAAAAATTGAGGAAGCAAAATAATGAGATTTAAATTTTTATTTAAATCTTTTTTATTACTTTTTATATTTTTAAAAACAATTGCTTATGCAAATGATATTTCCTCGATGTCAAATATTTCTGAAGCGGCAGGGAGTTCAGCACAAGCTGCAGCTGACCAATTGGCGTCAGATGCTGACAAAGTTGTCCAAAATATTGTTGGCGCAACTGATGCACTCGGTGCTGCAAAATCGGAAATTGGTAAAGTATTGGACGTATCAATACAACAAGCTGAGTCAGCTATGAAATTTGCAGCTGAAAGCTTAGAAAAAGGTGACATTACTTCTGCAGTTCAGGCAATGTCTCTTGTTGAGGGTGTTACTGATATGGCACTAGGCGCAATTCCCGATCCTAATGCGCTTGATATGACAGGAATTGATTTTGGTAAAGATTTTTCACCTGAAGAAATGGCAGCTTTATCAGGTATAGCAGGCCAAATGGGAGCAGGTAAAGTTATAGCAATGCAAAAAATGGCTGGCCAAATGAATGCACTAGATACTGCTGGTTTTGATGCAAAAGGCATGATGGGATCTCTTGATGCTCAAGGAATCGGTTTGGGTACAGCTATGGAAGGATTATCCAAAGCAGGTATGGTTGATATTGAAACTATTACTGGTGCAACAAAATTTGATATTCAAAACTTTGATGCAGGAAATTTTGCATCAATGAATGTAGCAGAAATGGGAATGAACCCAGCAATGATGGTTGGTGCTTTAGAGGCATTACCAGTTGGTGCAGCAACTGCAGCCTTAGAAACTTTAGCTGCAAACCCTGAGGCAATGGGAAAAATGGGAACAATGACTGGCGCTATTGTTGCTACCATGAGCGAAAAAGGAATGGGGGCTGAAATGATGAAAAGTATGGAGGCTAATATTGGAATAGAGAATATGGCAGAAATGGCTGAAGGAATGAAGGGAATGCAAGGAATGGAAGAAATTGGAAAAGCAATGGGTGAAATGGGAATGGAAAATATGGCACAAACTTTATCAACTGCTTTTGCAAATCCTGAGGTAGGTGTTTCAGGTGCTATGTCAGGAACTGTAGGTATGATTAGTCAGGCTATCTCAGGCAAACAGCCATCAGCAAAGACAGCAGTACAACAAGGAACTGATATGAAAAGTTCATTTGTTGAGAAAATGGGAGAAGATGGTCCTAAAGCTATTGAAATGCCAGAGGATATCAGTGAGTCTGGTATGATGATGGGCGCAATGGTGATGGCAAAACCATCATTAGCAGGAGGACTGCCAGGAGCAATGGCACCACCAGAAGGCATGACAGCAGAGGCCATGGGTAACATAATAAAAGGAGATGAACCATCAGGTAAGACGATGATGGGAGATGTTATGCAAAATATGGGAAAAACCGAAATGGGTGAAACAATGGCTAATATGACAGGAATGGAAATAGGAGCAATGGATAAATTGGGAATTTCAGATATGGCAGCGCAGACAGGTTTGACACCAGGAATGGTTGCAAGTATGGGTGCTGCAGGAATGGCAGGTATGGATATTACCTCAGTAATGTCTTCTAATGTTGCTGGACTAGGAAGTAAAGCAGTTAAAGGAATAGCTGATATGGCAAAAAGTGGAGATATGTCTAATGGATTGATGGGCGATATGATGGAAGTAGGTTTAGTAAATCAAGGCACAATGGCTGCAATGGGTGCTGAGGGAATGAAAGGTTTGAGTGGTGCAATGGGAATGGAAGGTGGTGATATGGGATTAGCAGCAATGAGTGGAGGAATGCTAGGAATGGGCGAAATGGATTTAAATGCTGAGATTAATCCAGATATGGCTAAGAGTATGGGAATAGTTGGAGGTCCAGAAGGAGCAAAATTAGGTGACATAATGGGTGGAGCTAAAGGAATTGATGGATCGATGAAAGGTGGAATGAATTTAGGACAAGTTTCTGCAGCAATGGGAACAGGAGTTGATCCTGGTGCTGCAATGGGTTCAGTAGCAGGAGCAGCTATGGCTGCCAGCGAAACAGGAGCAGGTTTGGCAAGTGCTGCAATGGGATCTGCAATGGCGGCTCAAGGGGCAGCAGCCTCAGCTATGGGCTCACATGCAATTGGAGGTGCAATGGGAGTTGGTGGTATGGAAAAAGGAGCAATGGGTGAAGCTATGGGCGGCGCAATGAAAGAAGGAATGAGCGGCGCAATGGGCGGCGCAATGGCTGGAGCTATGGCAGGTCAAGCTAGTGGAGCTATGGGTGGAGCAATAGGAGAAATGGGAGGACCTATTGGCGATCCAGGAAAAATGGGACCTATTGGCGATCCAGGAGGAGCAATGGGAGGAATGATGGACAAAATGGGAGGTGCAATGGATAATATCGGTGGAGCCGTGGAAGGAGCTATGGGTCAGCCTGGCTTACCAGGAAATCCAGGTCCAGGAGAGCCAGGAATGCCTCCACCAGGAGAACCAGGACCAGGACCAGGACCTGATCCTAAATAATTTTGAATTTAAAAATATATGAAATATTTAAAATTTTTTTTAATATTTTTTTTTACTAACATTATTTTAATAAATAATTCATCATCTCAATCAAGATTTGGGGAACTAACTGAAATAAGAGATAAAAAAATGCGAGGTAAAGAAAGTCAATGGGTAAGACCTCACCCTGGACCTTTTATATGGAACAAAATTGAAAAAGAACAAGGAAATTTTTATTGGGAAGAAACAGATGCACAAGTTATTTATTCTCAAGAAAATAAACAAACAATTATAGCCACTATCTGGCCTCATGCAAATTGGGAACAAAAATCCTGTAAAAGAAAAAAAGCGAGAAGTCCTTTCGGAAAAAATTTTTCAAAATATTTAAGTAAACCATGTTCAATGGATAATTATAAAAATTTCCTTTTAAAATTAGTTGATCGTTACGATGGAGATGGAGTGAATGATATGCCAGGACTAATAAAACCTATTAAATATTGGGAAATTATGAATGAACCAGAATATAAAATGTTTTTTAAAGGAACTGAAGATGAGTTTGTTGAAATTTTCAACTTATCTTCAAAATTAATTAAAGAAAAACAGAAAGATGCAGTAATCATTATGGCAGGAGCGGCAGGAATGTTTCCAGAAAATAAAAAGTTTTGGAAATCCGCTCTACCAAAAATTAAAGATAACTTTGATATTGCAAATATTCATCATATTACTCCGCCTGAAGGAAAATGTGATAAGGATATGTGGGTTGGAGATTTCTCAAAATTATTGAAAAACTTAAGTATTCAAAAACCTATTTGGGTGACTGAAGCAATGATTGGAAAATGTAAGGTAATCTCATTATATGTAAATGCTTTTGCTAGTGGAGCAGAAGTGATTATTGATGTGGGTGTGAATGCACCAGGCATGAAAATGAGTAAAAAAAGTAGAAAAAAACTGAATAATTTTATTAAAGAGTATGATGGTTTTAAAACTATTAAGTTATTATCCAAAACAACAGCAGAGTTCACATTTACAGACGGTTCAGTAAAATCTTTAGAGTTTTAGTTTTATTTATCCTTTACCTCTCCAAGGGATAGTCTTATCAATTATTTTTCTTAAAGTTATATCAAATAATAATCCCAACATTCCCATGATAAAAATTGTTATCCAAATTACTTCATATTGAAAATATTTTTTTGCAACATTTTCAACAAATCCTATACCTGTAGTTCCAGCTAAAAATTCTGCAGCGACAAGAGTTCCCCAACACATTCCTACAGCAACTCTAATTCCAGTTAAAATTTCAGGTAAAGAATTTGGAAATATGACATGACGAAGTATTTGTCTATTAGAAGCGCCTAAGGAGTGTGCAGCATGAATTTTAGAAAGTTGAGTTCCTGATGCTCCAGCTCTAGCAGATATAATCATAATTGATAAAGAAACCATAAATAATAAAAATACTTTTCCAGTATTATCAATTCCAAGTACTGAAATTATTAGTGGAGCCCAAGCTAATGGAGGCACTGGTCTATACAATTCAATTAAAGGATCAAAAAATCCTTTAGCAAATCTGTTTAGTCCCATAAATAAACCTAATGGAACTCCTATAATTATTCCAAAAACTAATCCTAAAAATACTCTTAAAAACGAGTCCCATATATGACCATAAGGGACAGGTATCTTGAATAGTTTAAAATCACCCGTAACAACTTTTAAAACTTTGCCTTTAAAATTTTCTTTAACTATTCCGTCACTTGTGTGAACAGGGTAATCACCAGGTAAAATATCTGCAATCCAATCAGGTAAAACAAATCCCACGATTGAACTAACATCGATCATTTCAATCCATAGAAGAGGTATATTTTTGTATCCAACACTTGGATTAGACATTAGGATGAATTTATTTAATGTGTCTGACGGTTTAGGTAACCATCTACCAGAACCTTGTTCTGAGCAACTCGGTCCACTAGCAACAATTGTTCCAGCTGGAAATAAAACAATATCAATTAATCTAAGACCAGCTTGTTCACTTTCTTGAAGGTCATCAAATTCAATAATCGCCTTTTGCATTTCATTTAGTGCATTTGGAGGATAAATGCTTGCAAATTCAATTCTTCTTGCAATTTTGACTATATTTTTAGCGTAATCAGAGGCAATATCCTCATTATCATCTAAACTTTTTCTATAAGCTTTAACTTGATCTTTCAGTTCTTTAATTGAACTTTTGAACTGTGGGTTGTGATTTCTTAATTTAAAAAATTTATCATTAATTTTTTTCAGTTCCTCTGATGCAGCTTGAAATTTTAAACCTTTTGAAGTTTCTGCAACAAATGGAACTTCAATTGTATTTTCTATAGTACCAGTTCCTGATCTTACTGTAGTTATGCCCCATTTACCCTGTTCAGATATTTTTTTTAACCGTTCACTTTTTTCAACTTCTGATTCAAATGGATAATCTTCTTTTTTAAAATTTGAACTTAATTGTTTTATTTCATTTGTCATTTCACTTATTTTAATTTTGGTATCCATTTCAATTAAGTCCTCATTGGTTAATAAAGGAATTAATTGTTTAGTTTTATTTATATATTCAACTAAAATTGTTTTTTGTTGATTGTTAAGATCTTTTGAATTTTGAATCTCATTAGTAATTTTCTTAAGATTTTTATTTTCAATTTTAATTATAGAGGTACTTTTAAATTCACGTTCTTCTATTGGAAATTGATATTTCAACCCTAATAAAGATTCGTTTATTTTTGCAACCTGGCATAGTTCATTTGCTGATTTTGGATAAAAACCTTTTGCTATATCCCAAGAGTAATAAAGCCATACTAATAATATTGCAGCACTTCCAACAATAACCCAGTGGGTTCCACCTTTAGCTCTTTCAGGATTCCCAAATACAGCATCAACTTTCTCGGTTTGTATTAATCTTCTGCCGTACATAATGCATCCAATAATGGATACAAAAATAAGTATGGTTATTATTTGAGTTAACATTTAATTTTCTTTTCCCATAATTTCTTCTTCCATATTCCAAATCATGGATAAAATTTCTTCACGCTTAGATGAAAATTCTTTATTTTTTTTAATTTCTCTTAAATCTTCCTTTAAACCCATTTCTGCAAAAGGTAGATTATATTCTTTATGTATTCTCCCTGGTCTTGGTGCCATTACATATAGTCTTTCACCAAGTAATAACGCTTCCTCAACAGAGTGAGTAATTAGGATGATAGTTTTCCCTGTTTCTTTCCAAATTTTAAGAACTAAAGATTGCATCTTTTCTCTAGTTAATGCGTCTAATGCGCCTAAAGGTTCGTCCATCAATATTAAATCAGGGTCATTTATTAGACATCTAGCAAGAGCCACTCTTTGCTGCATTCCCCCTGATAACTGGTAGGTTGGAGTATTACCAAACCCCTTTAAGCCAACAATTTCTAACCATTCTTCAACTCTTTTTGCAGTCTTTATTGGATCTTCTTTTTTCATCCTAAGTCCAAAATCAACATTTTCTGCAACTGTTAACCACTCAAATAAAGCTCCTTGTTGGAAAACCATTCCTCTTTCAACTCCTGGACCATTAATTTCATTTCCAGCCAAAACAATTGAGCCTGACGTAGGTCTCAAAAACCCTGCAGCAATATTTAAAAGAGTAGTTTTTCCACATCCTGAAGGACCAAGAACAGTGAGCAGTTCCCCTTTTTTTAAAGTAAAATTTACATCTTTTAATGCGTGAACAGTTTCTCCTTTGGGAGTTTTAAAAATCATATTTAATTCTTTGGAAACTAAGTCACTCATAGAAACTTTATATAAAACTTATATTAAAAAAAATAGGCGCTAAATAATTAGCGCCTATTAAATTTGTTTTACTCTTTATATTATAAAGGTAAAAAACTAGTATCAACGGCACCGCCTGGAGTTCCCATACCTTTTAAGAATCCATCAAGATTACCGCTCTCCATTGACTGTTTAGTTTCTTCTGGAGTAAGAAATTTAAATCCACTTAAAGTTTCTTTCATATCAGCAACTTTCATTTCTGAAGCTTTTGACATTGCGTTCATATCGCTTTTACCAGCTCTATATCTGTCATTTGCTTCATGAGTTACTTCTATAAAAGTTCTAAGCATACCTGGATTTTCTTTCATGAATTTATCAGTTACAGATGTAATATCTATTCCTAAGATACCTGCATCTCTTGCTTCTTGTACTGTTAAAAGTCTAGAACCAACTGCAACTGCAGCCTTGATAGAATTTCCACCAAATAAACATGCCATTACAACATCACC
Organism: uncultured Pelagibacteraceae bacterium; assembly: GCA_902535275.1. Classification (GTDB taxonomy): domain Bacteria; phylum Pseudomonadota; class Alphaproteobacteria; order Pelagibacterales; family Pelagibacteraceae; genus Pelagibacter. The sequence continues at coordinate 8,710 of CACASS010000010.1, read as the reverse complement.
ACTTACTAATGCAGCAGCACCTTCTTCTGGATCCATTTGAATTATATCCATTTTACTTCTGTCAGCTCCAACAACTTTCATACTTTCGTCAAAGACGTACTCAGCCATAGTTCCAAGAGGAACAGCAACTTTTTTACCTTCTAATTCAGAGCCATTTGCTTTTGTAATTCCAGAAGCATTAGATGTAACACAAGTTGTTCCGCCCATCCCATATTCCATTGCAATATCAACTAATTTGATAGGTGCATTAGATTTTACAGCATTGATAAAAGGTACTAAACCTTGAGAGTATGAAATATCAATATCTCCAGCTAGCATTGCATCAGTCATAGCTCCACCATTAGTGAAGTTTGTCCATTTTACTGGAACTCCTAGTGCTTTAGCAAAATTCTTTTTTTGCATGTCCTCTAAATTTGGACTTGGCCATTCTAGAAAGTAAGCAACTCTTACTTCATTTGCAGCAGCATTTGCAGCTGAAATAGACAAGTTAAGAGCGAATAAACTTCCTAAAATAAAGCTAATTAGTTTTTTCATTTTATCTCCTTAATTAAATTTAATTACCCTCATTTAAGTTCAATTTTAGATATATGTAAACGTATTTTGTAAGCACATTAATTATAGGTGATTTGAAAATGTCTAAAATGGGTTCAACTTTAAGTTGTATTTGATGTCACCTAATGACATACTTATAATGCAGAGAAATTATTTTCTATTTTTTTATTTTAGTCTATGAAAGAGTAATAATAACATTAAATTTTTTATGAGTTCAGAAAAGCCACAAATACCAAATTCTTTAAATGAACATTGGATGCCATTTTCATCCAATAGAGATTTTAAAGCAAACCCTAGATTAATTGTTGAGGCAAAAGGTGTTTATTTAAAAAATCATCAAGGCAAGACACAAATCGATGCAAGTTCTGGATTATTTTGTAATCCATTGGGACATGGTAGAGAAGAAATAATTGAGGCAATCACAAAACAATTAAGAACAGTAGACTACGCTCAACCATTCCAACAAGGCTTTGGTGGATCATTTGAACTAGCAACAAGAATTTCAAAACATACACCAGGAAATTTAAATAGAATTTTTTATACTATTTGTGGGTCAACTGCAGTTGAAACAGCAATAAAAATTTCAGTAGCTTATCATAAAGCTAGAGGTGAAGGGGAACGATTTAGATTTGTAGGTAGAGAAAGAGCTTACCACGGTATGAATATCGGAGCAACCTCAGTCGGCGGAATGATCAACAATGTTAAAACATTTGCTAGTGTATTGATGCCGGGTGTTGTTCATATGAGACATACGCATTTACCAGAACATAAATTTATATCAGGCCAACCAGAAACAGGAGTTGAAATTGCTGAAGACTTAGAAAGAATTTGTACAAACTTTGGATCAGAAAATATTGCAGCGTGTATTGTAGAACCAATTGCAGGATCTACAGGAACTCTAGTCCCACCAAAAGGATATTTACAAAGACTAAGAGAAATTTGTGATAAGCACGGCATATTATTAATTTTTGATGAAGTTATAACTGGATGGGGAAGAACGGGCTCTCCATTTGCATCACAAGAATATGGTGTTACACCAGATATTATAACTATGGCAAAAGCTACAACAAATGGAATAAGTCCTTTGGGTGCAGTTGCATGCAAAGAAGAAATTTATGATACGGTAATGGATGGATCACCAAAAGGCTCTATTGAATTATTTCATGGTTACACATATTCAGGAATACCTGTTTCTGTTGCAGCAGGTTTAGCTGTTCAAGATATATTTGAAAAAGAAGATATATTTAATAGAGCTAAAAATTTAGCGCCATATTTCCAAGAAGGTTTGATGTCGTTAAAAGATATAGACGTTGTTGATAACATTAGAGGTTATGGAATGATGGGTGGAATTGATATTAAAATGGATAAAAAACCTGGAGCAGCAGGATTTACATGCTTTAAACACTGTTATGATGCTGGAGTGAATTTTAAAGCAACAGGGGATTGTTTAATTATTGCACCAATGTTTATTTGTGAAAAAAAACACATTGATGAAATAATAGATAAATTAAGAACAGGGATTACAAATTATTCGAAAAGCAAAAAAAATTAATCCACTTATATGAAAATAGGTGTTCCAAAAGAAATAAAGTCTCAAGAAAATAGAATTGGCCTTACTCCTGAAAGTGTAAAAATACTAACTTCAAATGGAAATGAGGTACTAGTAGAAAATAATGGTGGTTTCGAAGCTGGATTTTATAATGAACAATATAAATCTGCAGGTGCAAAAATTTTAGATAAAGCTGAAGATATTTTTGATGATGCAGAAATAATCGTAAAAGTAAAAGAACCACAACCAAGCGAGGTAAAAATGATTAAAGAAAATCAAATTGTTTTTACATATTTACACCTAGCGGCTGCAAAAGAACTTACTAAAGGCTTAGTAGACTCTAAATCAGTTTGTATTGCTTATGAAACGGTTACTGACAACAACGGTAGATTACCTTTATTAGCTCCAATGAGTGCAGTTGCTGGAAGAATGTCAGTTCAAGCTGGTGCACATTGCCTTGAAAAAAATCAAAAGGGGAGAGGACTTCTTTTAGGAGGAGCGCCTGGTGTTGATCCTGGAAATGTAGTGATTTTGGGTGGTGGAGTTGTTGGTGAAAATGCAGCGATTATTGCTACAGGTATGAAAGCAAAAGTTCATATAGTAGATAAATCAGAGCAAAGACTAAACGAATTATCAAAAAAATTTGGTGATCTTATAATACCAAAATTGAGTGATGAAACTGATTTAGAAAAACTAATTTCAGAATGTGATTTATTAGTTGGAGGTGTTTTAATACCAGGTGCAGAAGCACCAAAACTTGTCACAAAGAAGATGCTTAAAAACATGAAAAGAGGATCAGTAATAGTTGATGTTGCAATAGATCAAGGAGGATGCGTTGAAACAAGTAAACCTACCACATTCGCTGAACCAACATACATTGTAGATGATATTGTTCATTATTGTGTAGCAAATATGCCAGGTGGTGTCCCTAGAACATCAACCATCGCATTAAATAATGCTACACTTCCTTTTTTAAACAGAATAGCTAGTGATGGTTATTATAAAGCTTTAAAAGATGATCCAAATTTCTTAGCTGGCTTAAATGTCCATAAGGGTGAAGTAACATACAAAGCAGTTGCAGATGTTTTTGGATATAATTATTTAAGTGCTGGTGAGGCTTTAAATTAATTAATCAAACTAGTTATCTTTTTTTCAATATTTTTGCTTATAATTTGAACACCTTTAGGATTTGGATGCATCCCGTCCTCAAGATTTAGCTCTGGCTTTAAGGCAACACCTTCTAGAAGAAAAGGTAAAAAAGTTAAGCTATATTTATCAGAAAGGTTAGAGTAAATTATATTAAATTTATCTCTGTATTCTTTACCATGACTTTCAGGGGCAATCATACCTGCTAATATAATTTTAATATTTTTATCAATTATAATTTTAATTATTTTCTCTAAATTTTCTTTTGTCTCTTTTGGCTTTATACCTCTTAACATATCATTTGCGCCTAAACCCAAAACCAAAATATCAATATTCTTTTCAGATAGAGTCCAATTTATTCTATTTAAACCTCCCGCAGTTGTATCACCTGAGACACTTGCATTTATAATTCTGACATTTAATCCATTATTATTTAAATTTTTTTGAAGCACTGTAGACAAATGGTCTTCTTTATTAAGTCCGTATCCAGCCATCAAACTATCTCCGAATAAAACAACTTTATTCTCAGCATTTACCCCAAATGCAACTAGACATAATATAATTATTTTAATAATACATTTTTTAAACATGACTAAACTTCTTAAACTAACAGATGTGAACTTAAACTATAATACTGATAACAATCTTATAAATGTTTTACAAGATGTAAGCTTTGAGGTTGATTATAAGGAAACAATATCTGTGGTAGGCGAAAGTGGGTCAGGAAAGACAAGCTTAATAATGCTGATAGGTGGTTTGGAAAAAGCATCTTCAGGAAAAATTGAATTTAAAAACTTTGAGATTTCGAGTTTAAAAGAAGATGAGATTTCAGAGATAAGACGAAAGGATATTGGCATTGTTTTTCAATCATTTTATTTAATTCCCAATTATACAGCTATAGAGAATGTGAGTTTAGCATTAGAAATTAATAAAATTAAAGATCCGATTAATAAAGCAAAAGAAATCCTAGATAAATTTGGCCTTGGAAAGAGGCTTAATAATTTACCTAGTCAATTATCTGGAGGAGAACAGCAAAGAGTAGCAATTGCACGATCAATTGTTATGAAGCCTGAATTAATTTTAGCAGATGAACCTACTGGAAATTTAGATAGTGAAAATTCTGAGCTAATCTCAAATATTCTTTTTGATTATGTGAAAGAAGAAAATGCAAGTTTAATAATGGTTACGCATGATAATAAATTGGCAAATCTTTCTAAGAGAATTATTAAAATAAAGGATGGTAAAATTGAATAAAAATCAAAATTTTGGTCTTTATTTTAAATATGCTCTTAGAGATTTAACAAGAAGTTATAATAAGATCTCAAGTATAATTATCACTCTTTTTATAAGTCTTTTTATTTTAAGTTCTATAATGACAATTGAAGACAGTCTAGAAAATGAACTTAATGAAAATGCAAAATTATTATTAGGGGGTGATATAGAAATTGACTACAACAATAGAGAAGGTGATCAAACTAAAATAGATAAAATTACTAAATTTGCTACAGTTTCTCAAATGGTTGAATTTAGTACAATGATTTCAACTGTTAATAAAAAAATCAATAAAACTTCATTTACCAGAGTAAAATCAGTTGATCAATTTTATCCACTGTATGGAGATGCACTCTATGAACCCAATAATGCCTTAGAAAAATTAAATCAGATAGAAAGTTCAATATTAGTAAATGAAAATATTTTTAAAAATTTAAACTTAAAAATAAATGACATTGTAAAAGTTCAAGACAAAGAGTTTAAAGTTATAGGCATAGTGAAAGTTTTACCGGATATTGGCGGCGCATTTGTATTTGGAGATTTTGCCTTAACAGGAAAAAAAACCTTAGATAAACTAGATTTAAATACCCTCGGTAGTTTTTTAAATTATGAATATAAAGTAAAATTCAACAAATCTGTTAACAGTAAAGAGGGTATTAAAAAAATAGAGAGCTTATTTAAAGATCAAAATAGAGTTAGATTAAGATACCCCGAAAACTCAGCAGGAGGCATTAGACGGATTGTTGATAATTTTTCACAATTTTTATCACTTGTATCAATAAGTGCTATGTTAATTGCTGGTATTGGTATAGCGAATACTCTTTTATCGTTTATAAATCAAAAAAATTCATCAATTGCAGTTCAAAAAGCAATAGGTGTATTTTCTGGAAATATAAAAACAATATATTATTTACAATTAGCTATCTTATTAGTCTTAATCACCGTATTTTCATATGGGTTAAGTTTTTTTTTAATTCCAATAGTCGATAAATATATTTCAGATGGCTTGGGTTTAAATATAGAAGCAAGTTTCTCTATTATAAATTTAATTATAGTTTTTTTGGTTGGAATGTTAGTAATGATAATTTTTTCTATACCAACTGTTAATTCCATAGATCAAGTTAAAGCATCAAATTTATTTAGAAATGTATTTCAAAGTCTGCAATTTAATTACTCAGTGAAATCAGTAATAATTAGTATAATATTATTGCTAATATTAATTAGTCTTTTTGCAATTAGGTCTTCAATACCATTTTATAGTGTTGCATATTTCGTATCATTTTTTATTTGTTTATTAATTTTTTATTATCTTTCTGTAACAATTATTCATTTATTAAAAAAATATAAAAATTCTAAAATTTCAGTAAAAATAGCAGTCAAAAATATAACTCAATCAAAAAGTATCACACCTATTACAATAATGTCTTTAGGTCTTGGAATGACACTTTTGTTAACACTGGCATTTGTAGGCTCAAATTTTAAAAGAGAAATTTCCAAATCTATTCCAGAAATTGCGCCAGATTATTTTTTCCTAGGAATTCAAAATGATCAAAGAGAAAAATTCGAAAAAATAATATTTAATTCTGATAATAAATCAAAATTAGAGGTAGTTCCTATGGTTTCTGCAGGTCTTGTAAAAATTAATGGTATAGATCCTAATTCTTACATCAAAAATACTAATGACAGTTATTGGGTTATAATGAATGATAGAAGAATATCTTGGTCAGATGAGATACCGAAAGATAATCCTTTAACACAAGGTAACTGGTGGGATTTATCAAGCCCAGACAAATTACAAATTTCTTTGGATAGCAAAGTGGCACAAGATTTTGGAGTAAAAATTGGAGATATATTCACTCTCAACATTTACGGAAGAGAAATAGATGGCGAGGTAGTAAATTTTAGACTTGTTGATTATAGAGATCTGAGCATTAATTTTGCGATGTTACTAAACCCTCAATTTGCAAATAAAATTCCACATGAGTACCTTTCGACAGTGAAGTTTAATAATATTGATAAATTCGATGATATTAACTTTCTAGATGAATTTCCCAGCGTTTCTATTGTAAAAATCTCTGATTATTTAAAAAAAGTTACTGATGTTCTAAATAAAGTATTTATAGCGGTCATTATAATTTCAACTGTTACTGTGATAATAGGATTGGTTGTAATATCGAGTGCAATTATAGTGCAAGGAAAAATAAAAACTTTCCAAAATTTAGTTTTTAAGATTTTGGGATTTTCAAAAAAAGAAATAATTTACTCATCTTTAATTGAATTTATAATTACATTTTTTTCTATAATTCTTTTTTCTACAATTTTTTCTATAATTTCATCAAAATTTATTATTCAAAATATTTTTCAACTTAAATGGCTATTTGAATTTGATATATTCTTAAATGTAACAATTACAGTTGGATTGGTAACAATGATATTGATAGTTTTTACAAACCTTAAGTATCTAAGTCCAAAAGTTTATCCACTTGTCAGAAATGAATAAGATTTAATATTTTTTAGATTTTGGTTTTAAATAGAAGCTTTTAAAGCTTGATAAATTAAATCTTCAGTAACTTCACCAATACTTCTGTAAACTTCTGTATCACCCTTGAAAATTAATAGAGTAGTTTGATAAAGCACATCAAACGAATTTGCTATATCTCTGTTTGTTACATCAAATGCAAAATATTCAATGTTATCGAATTTAATATCTAATAATTCACCCTCTTTTTTTGCTTTTTGCAAAACTTTCATTTGATTTGCACAAGATCCACAATATTCGATCCAAGAACTGATAACTATAATTTTGCCCTCAGATTGGGCTTTGTTAAACAAATCTTTATCAAATGTTGTTTTCTTTTCCATTGAATTTGCAGCAAATGCAAAAAAACAGAAAATTAAAATAAAAATTTTTTTCATTGAGATTAAAAATACATATTTAGACGACTAAAGAAAATAATTTATAATGACACATGTGTTTTGAATTAAGGCTGAAATTCAACAAAAATTTCATCTCTAGGCTTCAATCTGCGAAGCCTAGTATTATAATTAACTTATAATAAGAGAGAGAGATTAACTAATACAGCATTAGTCCTGTTTTAGGAGCGCTAATATTGAATAATAGCTATGTATAATTCATATAGTTGCTTAACATCTCTCTTTACTTATATATCATTTAATATAAAAATTATTTTGGGGTGCCATATGGCTGAGAAATACCCAAGGAACCTGTCCGGTAATTCAGAAAGGGAAAAATGAATCAAATAAACATTTTAAATCAATCATCTGCAATTTTATTAACCTTAATTATTAGTATCATTTTTGTAATAGTTGGCCTTGTATATTCAAAAAAATATCAAGGGTTAAACAATTATTTAGTTGCAAGTAGATCTGTAGGAACTTTTTCACTAACAACTAGTTTAGTTGCATCTGCTCTAGGTGCATGGATTTTATTCGGTCCAGCATCAGCAGCAACCTGGGGAGGAGTAGGGGCTGTTATAGGATATTCTTTAGGGACAGCGTTTCCTCTTTTTGCATTAATTTATTTAGGAAAAAAATTTAGAGATAAATATCCAACAGGAAAATCATTAATTGAGGTGATTAGATCTAGATTTGGCTCACAATTATTTAAGTTAATTTTGTTTTTATCTGTTTTCTATATGACTATTTTTTTAATAGCAGAAGTTACCGCCGTCTCAATTTTAATTAATTACATTTCAGGAACTGATCTATGGATCACAGCATTTATTGTAATTGTCAGCTCACTTGTCTACACTTTGTATGGTGGTCTTAGAGCTTCAATATTTACAGATAATATTCAATTTATAGTTTTTGGTTTGCTCTTAATAATTACCTTTAAATTTTATAACTTTATTTCCATCAACAATAATCAAACTAGATATAGCATTTACCAGTGTATCAATACTGCTCACTGTCAGTGAAATTGCTAAAATAGTTATTATTATTGATAAAAAGATGGCTTGGTCTTTTAACAATAAAGAAAAGAATGCAAGGTCAGGAACTACGCTTGGATTTTGGGAGGTTGCAACTAAACCTGAAAAGCCCATCATGAATACTATTGGTATAATAATTATAAAAGAAACTATTAAGCTATTTTTTAAAACTTTATTATTTTTAGCAGCATAAACTCTTTGCCAGTTACCTTGATGAAAAAGATTAGTTGCAGCAACAGCT
>CACASS010000009.1 GCA_902535275.1 uncultured Pelagibacteraceae bacterium | reverse complement strand
AACAAGTTTCTTGAAAACTTATCACAAAGTAAAGACGAAAATTTTTATGGTGAAAGACAGCAATACACTGATTTAGAAACTTTAGGAAAAATAAAACCTAGAGCAACTAAATTAGATAAAAATAACTCTGCTGAAACCTATAGATTTGACGACTTTAATATTGTTGAATTCACAACTAAGGCTAACGCTTTAGATTATGACTCGATGGATAGCTTAAAAAATGCAACAGACAAACCTTTAATAATAATTAATGAAGCAATGCAATTTTCAGCAGGTGTAAACTTGTCTTACACAATGAATTTTGCAGACAAAGGAGATTTTAAATCTATTGAAAAGTTTGTTAAATATTTTCAAGAGACCTGTAAACATTTAAAATATTCTAAATACCCAGTTGTATCAGCACCATCAGGATTAGCATTGGGTGGTGGTTTTGAGGTTTTATGTCAAAGTAACTTTGTTGCATCCCATACCAATATTGTAGTTGGTTTAGTTGAGACTATGGTTGGATTAATTCCAGCAGGCGGAGGATGTAAAGAAATGCTTTGGAGATGGTCTCAAACTGAAGAAGCAAAAAATGATCCTGATTATGCTCCTTTAAAAGTATTTGACATAATTGGATATGCTAAAACTGCGACTTCACCCATTGAAGCTGAACCATTAAAATATTTAAGACCAGAGGACAAAAAAATAATGAGTAGAAATAGTTTATTACAGGTTTCTAAAGAGATAATTCAAAATAATAAAGATTTTTCTCCTCCAGAGGAATGTACATTTAAACTGTCAGGAAAAAGTGTTTATGACAAAATGGTAAAAATGTTAGAAAAATTATACAACGATAAAATTATTCTTGATCATGGAATGGAAGTAGGGAAAGAACTAGCAAAAGTTTTAAGTGGTGGAGATACTACTTTAAAAAAAAATTTATCAGAAGATGATCTATATAAATTAGAGTTAGATGCATTTATGAAGCTAATTGAGACAGAAAAAACTCAAGAAAGAATTAAACATACATTGAAAACTGGTAAACCTCTGGTAAACTAATATCATGGCAAATAGACCAACAAAAAAACAAGTAGACAACGCAACAAAAATTCTAATTTCTTGGAAGAAAAAAATGCCTTTTTATTATGCTGCAGCTATTATAATTGCTTTAATAATCATTCTAGTTTCTTCAAATTCGAATAAAGAGCTTTCTATGTATCAAAAAAATATCAATGATTTTAAAAAAGCAGCTGAATTTATTCATAAAAATAGCTCTAAAAATTGAAAGATAAAAATAAAAAACCAATCCAACCAGTAAGTGGAACAAAAGTACCAAGATATGCGGGACCATCAACTTTTGCTAGATTACCGGAATTAAGAGACGTTGAAAGTTGTGATGTAGCAATTGTAGGAGTTCCTTTTGACTCTGGAACTAGTTACAGACCTGGAGCAAGATTTGGACCCCAAAGTATAAGACAAGCATCAAGACATTTAAGAACGAATTATCATCCAAGTTACGATGTTGAACCGTTTAAAGTACAACAAGTTGCTGATGCAGGAGATATTGCCTGTAATCCATTTAATATAGATGAAGCTATAAAACAAATAGAAGTTGGTGCTACAGATCTTTTAAATAAAGTAGGTGGGATTATTAGTCTTGGCGGTGATCATACAATAGCCGTTCCATTGCTTAGAGCAATTAATAAAAAGAATAAAGGCCCAGTTTCATTAGTCCATTTTGATGCTCACTTAGATACTTGGGATACTTATTTTGGAGCACCTTACACACACGGTACACCATTTAGGAGAGCCAGAGAGGAAAATTTATTTTTAGATGATGCATCAATGCATGTTGGAATTAGAGGTCCACTCTATAGCAGGGAAGATATTAAGAACGATGAAAGTTTTGGTTTTAAAATAATTCATTGCGATGAATTTCAAACAGAAGGTATAGATAAAATAGTTGAGAGAATTAGAAACAGAGTAGGAGACAATGCTTTATATCTATCGATAGATATTGATGTTCTAGACCCAGCTTTTGCTCCTGGGACTGGTACACCCGAGATAGCAGGTATGACTACAAGAGAAATTGTAAATGTTATAAGAGGATTGTCAGGGCTAAACTTAGTTTCAGCAGATGTAGTTGAGGTAGCACCAGCATATGATCATGCAGAAGTAACTTCTTTAGCAGCTGCAACAATTGTTTATGAATTAACAAATTTGTTTGCAAAAGTCTAAAGAACAGATAGCTTAATATATGTTAGAAAAAAGAAATTTTTATATAAATGGTAAATGGGTAAAACCAAAAAATTCTAAAGATATTGAAGTAATAAATCCTGCTACAGAAAAAAGTTGTGCGGTTATTTCACTGGGTGGAAAACAAGATGTTGATGATGCAGTATCAGCTGCAAAAACTGCTTTTCAGACTTGGGGTTTCACAAAAAAAGAAGAGAGGATTAAACTATTAGAAAAGTTTTATGAGTTATATAAAAAAAGATGGAATGACACTACAGAAGCAATAATGATGGAAATGGGTGCTCCAAAAGATTTTGCATCTAAACTACAAACTGGTACAGGAGCAAGTCATACAAAATCATTTATAAAGTATCTTAAAGCTTTTGATTTTGAAAAACCTTTAGGAGATCATGCGCAAGATCAGAGAATTATTTATGAACCCAAAGGAGTTTGTGTATTAATTACACCTTGGAATTGGCCAATGAATCAGGTTTGTTTAAAAGTAATCCCAGCTTTAGCAGCAGGATGTACTATGATCTTAAAACCTTCTGAGCTAGCACCTTTATCATCAATGATACTTGCAGAACTTATTGATGAGGCAGGTTTTCCAAAAGGTGTATTTAATTTAGTTAATGGAGATGGGGAAACTACAGGTAATGCACTGACCAGTCATAAAGATGTGAATATGATATCTTTTACAGGTTCAACAAGAGCAGGAGCTCTAATTTCTCAAAATGCAGCAAAAGACTTTAAAAGAGTAAGTCTTGAATTAGGTGGAAAAGGAGCAAATATTATTTTTAAAGATGCAGATTCTGAGGCAATTGAAAGAGGAGCTGCACGATGTTTTAGAAATTCAGGCCAATCATGTAATGCACCTACAAGAATGCTCGTAGAAAAATCAATCTATCATGATGCAGTTAACAGATTAAAAAAATTTGCTAATGAATATAAAGTTGATATTCCCCAAAAAGAAGGAGATCACATTGGTCCAGTAATATCAGAGACACAATATAATAAAATTCAAGGTTTAATTAAAAAGGGTATAGATGAAGGTGCTAATTTAATAGCTGGGGGGCCTGGAAAACCTGATGGTTTGAAAGATGGTTATTACGTAAAGCCAACTGTTTTTGCTGATGTAAATAATAATATGGAAATCGCTAGAACTGAGATTTTTGGCCCAGTATTATCAGTAATTCCATTTGAAACAGAGGAAGAGGCGATAGAAATTGCAAATGATACCCCATATGGTTTGACAAATTATATTCAAACTGAAGATCAAGAAAAAGTTAAAAGAGTTGCAAGAAAGCTTAGATCTGGGATGATAGTTGCTAATACAGCTTCACTAGCTGTAGATGCTCCATTTGGAGGATTTAAACACTCTGGAATAGGAAGAGAAGGAGGAAAAGAAGGTTTATTAGAATTTTTAGAAGTAAAATCTATTGGTGGTTGGAATTAATTTAAAGATTTATTTTTAATACCATCTAAAAAACTAATACATTTTTTAATTTCAGATAGTTTTATAAATTCATCAATCTTATGAGCTTGCTTTATAGATCCTGGTCCACATACAACTGTACTAATTCCAATCTCCTGAAATAGTCCTGCTTCTGTTCCGAAAGAAACTACATCTCTAGAATTATCTCCAGTTATACTCGAAACAAACTCACATGCTTCTGAGTTAGGGACTCTATCGAAACCAGTAATTTCACCAATTATACTTTTTTTTATGGAAGATTTTGGATAAATTTTTTGCATTTCTGGTAAAAGAATTTCATTTGCAAATTTATCTATTTCGTTATTTAAGAAAATTCCATCTTCTTTAACTACAGGTCTTGTCTCCCAGTTTACATGGCATTTATCAGCAATGACGTTGTGTGCTATGCCACCAAAAATTCCACCAATTTGTAAAGTTGAATAAGGTGGTTCAAAGATCGAATCTTTTAATTGTCTAGATTTAAGATTTTCTTTTAATTCTAATAATTTATTCACATATCTTGCAGCAAATTCAACAGCACTCACACCTTTTTCTGGTTGTGAACTATGTCCTGCAAGACCTTCAAAATATGTTGTATATTCATAACATCCTTTGTGTGCATCTATTATTTTCATATTGGTTGGTTCACCCACTATGCAAATACAACCATGAATTTCTCTTTTTTTTAATTCTTTAATTAATATAGGGGCACCTATGCAAGCAGTTTCCTCGTCAAACGTAAATGAAAAATGAATATCTCTGTCTAAATTTGAAGAAGAGAAAATAGGTGCGTATGCTAATGCACATGCTATAAATCCTTTCATATCACATGAGCCTCTACCAAATAATTTGTCATCTTTGATTGTTGCATCAAAAGGATCTGTTGCCCATCCTTTAGAAACTGGAACCACATCAGTATGTCCAGATAAAATTATTGGTTTTTTTTTACTCTTTTTTTTAGCTTTTATAGTTGAAAATAGATTTACTCTTTTTTCTTCTTCATCATAAGTTCTAAAGGATACTGCACCCAATGAATTTAAAATATTATCGCAATAGTCAATTAGTTGAGTATTGTTTTCACCAGAAACGGTTTTAAAAGCAATTAAATCTTTTAGTATCTTAATAGAATTACTATATATTTCTTCTAAATTATTTCCTGTACTCATTTATTTTTAATTATATATTAAATTTATGAAAGAACAAATAACCTACGACATCTATGACAAAGTAGATATTAGAGTAGGAACAGTAATATCGGTAAAAAAAAATGAAAAAGCAAGGAAACCATCTCTTGTTGTTGAGGTTGACTTTGGGAAAGATATAGGAATTAAGCAATCATCAGCACAGATAACTCATTATTATAATAAGGAAAATCTAGTCGGAAAACAAGTCATTGGCATATGTAACTTTCCTGAAAAAAATATAGCAGGTATTGTCTCTCAGGTTTTAATACTTGGTTCTATAGATGAGGAAGGCAAAGTTGTTCTTGTTCACCCATCCCAAAAAGTAGAAAATGGTTTGCCTGTAGCATAAACATGCACCCTGAATTACTGTCTCTATGTTTGTTTATGTTTGTTACGAGCTGTTCTCCAGGACCAAATAATATTGTTGCCTCTCACTCTGGATTTAATCACGGTTTTAAAAAAACTATTCCTTTAATGTTGGGAGTAATTTTTGGATTTACATTTATGTTAGCAGTAATTAACTTTGGTTTAATAAATATATTTAAGCTTTATCCAATACTCCAAAAAGGTTTAATAATAACGGGTACAATCTTTTTAATATATTTGTCTTATAAAATATCATTTTCAAAATCATCAAGTGAAAGTGATAATTTAAAACCAGTAAATTTTGTTGAAACATTTCTATATCAATTTCTAAACCCTAAAGGAGTAATTGTTGCTATAATTGCAGTTTCTACTTATGTAGAATCTGGTGGTAACTTTATATCATATTCAATTTGGTTATTGAGCATTGCCTTTTTGTTTGCAGTTATTAGTATTATTTTTTGGACTATAATTGGAAAATTTATGAGGAAATTCGCGACAAATGAGAAATTTATTAAATGGTTTAATTATGTTATGTCGGCACTCTTATTAAGCTGTATAGCAACTTTTTATTACTAAAAATATGAAACCAGGACACCAAAATTCATTTAATTGTCTAAAAGAAATATCAGTAAATGGAAAAAATTATTCGTTTTATTCGCTAAAAGAAGCAGAGAAAAATGGCTTAGAGGGAATAAATAAATTACCAAAATCAATAAAAGTCTTACTTGAAAATCTTCTTAGATATGAAGACAACGTGACAGTTAATAAAGAACAAATTTTGGCGATTAAAGAGTGGTTAAATTCAAAAAAATCCAAAACAGAAATTGCATATAGACCTGCAAGAGTGCTTTTGCAAGATTATACAGGTATACCAGCTGTAGCTGATCTTGCTGCAATGAGGGATACAGTTAAGGAAAAGAATAAAGATCCAAATACCATTAACCCTCTTTCTTCGGTTGATCTAGTGATAGACCATTCAGTTCAAGTGGATAAGTTTGCAACAAAGAATTCATTAAAAGAGAATGTTGATATTGAGTTTGAGAGAAACTTTGAGAGATATTCTTTTTTAAAATGGGGACAGCAAGCTTTTAATAATTTTAGAATTGTTCCTCCAGGTACAGGAATTTGTCACCAGGTAAATTTAGAATACTTATCAAAAGTAGTTTGGAATGAAAAATTTGAGGATAAAGAGTACTTATTTCCAGATACGCTAGTTGGCACTGATAGCCATACTACAATGGTTAATGGGTTATCAGTGTTAGGTTGGGGTGTTGGAGGAATTGAGGCAGAAGCTGGTATGCTGGGACAACCTATATCAATGTTGATACCAGAAGTAGTTGGATTTGAAATGAAAAATAAGCTACCCGAAGGTACAACTGCTACCGATCTAGTTTTAACAGTAGTTAAAATGTTAAGAGATAAAGGTGTTGTTGGTAAATTTGTAGAATTTTATGGAGAAGGTCTAAAAAATCTAACACTTGCTGATAGAGCAACTATTGCAAACATGGCACCTGAGTATGGCGCTACCTGTGGATTTTTCCCAATAGATGAAGAAACTTTAAAATATTTAGAATTTTCAGGAAGATCAAATGAAAATATTCAAATTGTAGAAAAATATGCAAAAGAACAAAATTTATGGGCAAGTGATGATCTTGTATTCACTGATACTTTATCTCTAGATATGTCTACAGTAGTTCCAACAATTTCTGGACCAAAAAGACCACAAGACAAAGTTCTTTTAACAGAAGCATCAAAAAATTTTATAAAAGTTTTTGAAGATGTTTGTAAAAAAACTGAGCCAACAATAGCAAAAGTTAAAGACACAGATTTTGAGATAAAAGATGGAGATATATTAATAGCAGCTATTACGTCATGTACAAATACCTCCAATCCAAATGTATTAATTGGTGCAGGACTGTTAGCCAAAAATGCAATTGAAAAAGGTTTAACTGTTAAACCTTGGGTTAAAACATCTTTAGCACCTGGATCACAAGTTGTTACTGACTATTTAGATAAAGCTGGTTTAAGCAAATATTTAGATGAATTAGGTTTTAATTTAGTTGGTTATGGTTGTACTACTTGTATTGGTAATTCTGGACCCTTGCCAGATAATATTACTGATGCTGTTAAAGAAAATAATTTATACGCAGTTTCAGTTTTGTCTGGAAATAGAAACTTTGAAGGAAGAATTTCTCCTTTAGTAAAAGCAAATTATTTAGCTTCACCTCCTCTTGTAGTAGCTTATGCAATCGCAGGATCTATGAGAATGGATTTATATAAAGATCCATTGGGAAAAGATAACAAAGGACAAGATGTTTACCTAAAAGACATTTGGCCTTCAAATAAAGAGATTGAAGATACTCTTAAACAATCTTTAAACCCAGAAATGTTTGTGAACAGATATTCAAATGTCTCTGAAGGACCAGAACAATGGCAAAAAATTAAAGTGGACAAAGGAAGTATTTATAATTGGGAAGAAAATTCTACCTATGTAAAAAAACCACCATTTTTTGAAAATTTACCTGATGAACCAGAAGGTTTTAAGGAAATAAAAGATGCAAGACCATTATTAATTTTAGGGGATATGGTAACAACAGACCATATATCGCCAGCTGGAAGTATTCAGAAAGAAAGCCCAACAGGAAACTATTTTATGAAGCATCAAATTTTACCCAAAGATTATAATTCTTATGGTGCAAGAAGAGGAAATCATGAGGTAATGATGAGAGGAACATTTGCTAATATTAGAATTAAAAATGAAATGGCTCCAGGTACAGAGGGAGGTTTCACTAAATTATATCCTGAAGAAAAAGTAATGCCTATTTATGATGCTGTTGTTGAATACAAAAAAAGAGGAACAGATTTAGTAGTATTTGGTGGAAAAGAATATGGAACTGGTTCTTCAAGAGATTGGGCTGCAAAAGGAACAAAATTATTAGGTATAAAAGCTGTGATTGCAGAAAGCTTTGAAAGAATACACAGATCTAATCTTATAGGCATGGGAGTTTTACCTTTGCAGTTTGTAGAAAATATGAATAGACAGAATCTAAACCTAAAAGGGTCAGAATTAATTTCAGTGTTAGGTCTTGAGAAAGGAATTAATCCTGGCGATCATTTAGAAGTTGAAATTAAATATGCAACAGGGGACATTAAAAAAATTAAAATGTTATGCAGAATAGACACTAAAAATGAATTAGAATATTATAAGAACGGTGGTATTCTACAATATGTACTAAGGAATATGATTAATGGATGAAGAAATAGAAATTATTAATACAAATACAAGAGTTGAAAAATTAAAAAACTTTTTAACATCAAAAAGAAAACAATTAATAACTTTGTTAATACTAATTATTTTGATATTGATCACCTTTTTTGGCTATCAAGAGTTCAAGTCTAGCAGTAAAGAAAAGTTAGCAAATAAATTCAATTCAATTGTTACAAATTTTGAGACAGGTAAAAAAGATAATATAAATAATAATTTGATAGAAATCATAAATGCTAAAGATAAAACCTATTCTCCATTAGCTTTCTTTTTCTTATTAGATAATGATTTAATAACGTCTAGTGATGAAATAAATTCATATTTTGATCTTCTTATAAATGATGTATCTCTTGAGAAAGAAATTAAAAACTTAACCATATACAAAAAAGGTCTATTTAATTCAGACTTTGCAAAAGAAAATGAATTATTAGATATTATTAATCCAGTAATAAAATCAGACAGTCTCTGGAAACCACAAGCATTATATCTTATGGCTGAGTTTTATTTATCAAAAAACCAAAAGCAGAAATCAAAAGAATTCTTTAATCAAGTAGCAGAAATGGAAAATGTTAGTCCAAAAGTTAAATTAGAAGTCCAAAGAAGGTTACGATCAGATTTCAGTGAATAAAGCTATTAAATATATAATTATTTTTATATTTTTATCAAATTGTAGTTTCTCAAAAAAGGATGCAGTCGACAATGAGAAATTAATAGATATTTTTAAGAAAAATGAACCCATTGAAAAAGAATTTAATCAACAATTAAAGATTAAGAAATTAAATACTTTTAAAATAAAACCTTTTCAAAAAAATAACAGCAATAGTAATGGCAATATTAATTTTGACTCTAATTTTGATAAATTTTTAACATACAAAATAAATAAAATTAAAAAATTTGACTCAAATCAGCCTGAATTATTTTTTACAGAAAACCAAAATGTTATTTTTTTCAATGGAAAAGGTTCGGTTATCAAGTTAAGTGAAGACCTTAAGAAAATTTGGGAAATTAATAATTATAATAAAAAAGAAAAGAAACTTAATCCTATTTTATATTTTGCTCAAGCTGGTAATCGTTTGATTGTAAATGATAATTTGTCAAAAATGTATTCAATTGATTTAAATAATGGAAAAGTTATTTGGTCAAAATACAGTTCATCATCTTTTAATTCTGATATCAAAGTTTATAAAGATAAATTTTTAACAATAGATTTCGATAACATTATTAGAGCCATATCTACTAAGGATGGAAAGGAATTATGGAATTTTAAAACAGACAATTCTTTTATAAAATCACAAAAAAAACTCTCAATAATTTTAAAGGATGAAATTGTTTTTTTTATAAATAACTTAGGAGATGTAACAGCACTAGATGTAAATAATGGAAGTTTAGTTTGGCAAACACCAACACAAAGTAGTTTAATATATCAAGACGCATTTAGCTTAGAAAATTCAGACTTAGTTTTTGAAAATAATACAATCTATTTTTCAAATAACAAAAATGAATTTTTTGCAATAGATGCAAGAACAGGAATAATTAAATGGACGCAATCGATAAATTCCAGTTTAAGACCAACTATAATCGAAAGTTTAATCTTTACAGTTTCTAATGAAGGGTACCTTTTTGTAATAGATGATAGAACTGGTAATATTTTAAGAATTACAGATATCTTGACAAATTTTAAAAATAGAAGGGATATAAAACCAACAGGATTTATACACGGAAAATACAAGATATTTATCTCATTAAATAATGGACGATTATTAACAATTAATTCAATAACTGGTTTACAAGAAAAGATTACAAAAATACATGGATCAAAAATTTCAAGACCCTATGTATTTAAGAGCAGTATGTATTTAATAAAAGACAATGCTATAGCCAGAACAAAATAATGTTTTTAAAGATTTTAGAAAAACTTGGTAGAAAAAAAGTAGTCTTTGACCGAGGTCCATCACACCCAGAATTCGAAAAAGCAAAACCTTGGATGAATAGGTATTATGTTCTATTCAGACATAGACCAAAGTGGTTTCCATTTAACATACTAATCCATGAAATGTTAGACGATGATCATGGTGATGGTGTCCACAATCATTTATTTCCTTACATCACAATCATTTTAAGAGGAGGATATTGGGAAACATTAAAAACAGGAAAAGTGTGGCGAGCACCAGGATATATAGGGTTTAGATCTGCTAATAATTTTCACAGAGTAGACCTAGAGCCAGGAACTAAACCAATGACAATTTTTTTAGCAGGCCCATATGGATTGAGAAAAGGACCAAGATCAGAATATGGAATAGATTTTAAAACAAAAAAATGAGTTTGAAAAAATCTTATCTTAAACACTGCAAAGATAAGGACTTAGAAATAAATGAAAATCAAATAAAAATAGTCCAAAAATTAAGTGAATATTACAATCTTAACTTCGGTCAGTCATTTATTAAAAAACTATTCAAATATAAAAAAAATAAATTAGGCTTTTATTTAGTTGGCGATGTAGGTGTAGGCAAAACTATGATTTTAAATTTTTTTTTTGAAAGTTTAAAAGAAAAAAAATCAAGATTACACTTTAATGAATTTATGGTTGAATTTCATGATTTTATATTTGAAAATAAAAAAAAAGGCAATGACAAAGGGTTAGAAAAATTTGTTAAGAATTTAAGTGACAAAACAAAAATATTATACTTTGATGAATTTCAAGTAACAAATATTGTTGATGCTATGATCTTAGGTAAATTATTTGAAAGAATATTTAATGAAAATATAAAAGTTATTTTTTCCTCAAATATAAATATTAAAGATTTATATAAAAATGGATTACAGAGAGATCAATTTATCCCTTTTTTAAATATTTTAAAAAATAATTGCTCTGAATTAGAACTTAATATTGAGGAAGATTACAGAGCTACAAAAAATACAAATTTAAGTCGATTTTTATCACCAATAGATAATTCATCTAATTTTAAGTTTAATAAATCTTTTAGAAAAGCCACAAAGAATAAAAAACAAACGACTAAGATATTAGATGTGAAGGGTCGTAAATTAGTATTTGATAACTTTCATGAGGGAGTTCTTAAGGTTTCTTTTGACGAAATTTGTAATAGAAATCTTGGATCCGAGGACTACATTAAAATTGCTAACGAGAGCGACTTTATTTTTATTGAAAATCTACCTAACTTTAATGAAAGTAATTCTAACCAGCAACAAAGGTTTATTACTTTTATCGATATTATTTATGAAAAAAAAATACCATTGATGATCAAATCAGAAGTTGAATTAAATTCACTCGAATCCATTAATAGCATGAAAAAGCCTTTCAAAAGAACAGTTAGCCGATTGCATGAACTAACATCACAAAACTTTAATTGATGTATGAAACAAGAATTTTACAATCTAGAAATTAATACAAATGGTCAAAAACTGTATGAGTTTACTGATAAAACAATTGAATGGATTAGTACTAATAACTTTAAAAATGGTATCATTAATCTCAGCATCCAACACACTAGTGCCTCACTAATTGTCCAAGAAAATGCTGACCCAGATGTACAAACAGATTTAATTAATTATTTTGATAAATTGGTACCCATGGACAACAAGTTGTATGTTCATACAACTGAGGGAAAGGATGATATGCCAGCCCATATCAAATCTGCATTAACCAATAATCAAATCTCCTTAAGTATAAAAGATAGTGAATTACTACTAGGAACTTGGCAAGGTATATATTTGTTCGAACACAGGTTAGATAAAACAACAAGAACTGTAATTCATCATTATATTGGAGACTAATTTTTTTTCTTTATTGATTGAAAAGCACTCAAAGCGTCAGCCCTAGCTTTCTCATGAATAACAATTGGCATTGGATAGCTCGAGCCTATAATAGTATTAATTGCTTCTTGATATTTTTTTTCCATTTCCCATGGTTTATGAATAAATTTTGGAGGAACTTTTGATAATTCAGGAACCCATTTTTTTACATAATCTCCCTTTTTATCAAATTTTTCACCCTGTAAAATAGGGTTGAAAATTCTAAAATATGGTGCTGCATCTGCACCACATCCAGCTACCCATTGCCATTGTGCAACATTGTTTGCTTCATTGAAATCAAGAAGACAATTTCTGAAATATTTTTCTCCTTCTTTCCAGTTAATTCTTAAATGCTTCACTAGAAAAGATCCAACGACCATTCTAATCCTATTATGCATCCATCCTGTTTCGTACAATTCTCTCATTCCAGCATCAACAATTGGATAACCTGTCATTCCTTTTTTCCATGCATTTAAAAATTTAGAATTATTTACCCATGGAAAATTATCAAATTCTTTTCTTAAGTTTCCTTTAAGCATTTGTGGAAAGTAATTTATAAGACTATGCGAAAACTCCCTCCAACCAATTTCATTGGTATATTTTTTTATACTCACATTATTTGATTTTAGTTTTTTGCATTTTTGCCAAATATCTCCAACATTTATTTGTCCATTTCTAATATATGGAGAAAGTAATGACGTACCTTTAATTGATGGAAAGTCACGATCAACACCATAATTAAGTATGCTTTTGCTTACAAAATTGTCTAAATTTTCATGGGCTTTTTGCTCTGAAGGTTCCCAATATTTTTCAAATTTCTTATACCAATTAGATTTAGGTAAAATATCCTCAGATTTTATCTGATTTTTGAAAAATGTGTTTATTTTTTTACACTTCTTAACTTTGTTTATTTTATCAGGCAGTCTTTCTAAATAAAATTGCTCTGCATTTCTCCAAAAAGGACTGTAGACTTTAAAAGGTGTTCCATCATTCTTAGTAATTTTATTATATTCATTAAGCACATTTCCTTTAAAAAATTTAAAATTAATATTTTTTTTTGAAAAATCAGTACCAATTTTTTTATCTTTTTCTAATTCATTAGGTTCATAAACTTTATTCCAATAAATAGATATTTTACTATTAGATTTTATTTTAGAAAAAAAATTTATTTCATCATCTTTAATTATTTCCAATCCAATATTTAATTTTTTTAAATCAGATTTAAAATTTTCTAGGGATTTACTTACCCACCATTTTTGAGCTTCTCTTTTATGATCGAAAATACTACTATTAAAGATAAATACTGCTGTAACAGTGTCATGTTGATTTGTAGCATAAGTCAGCGCATCATTATTTTGTATTCGAAAATCATCTCTTATCCAAACGAGTGCTGTATTAGCCATTTGATAACTGTTCTGACCCTTTAGACAGAAGTTCGTTATAAAGTTTTAAATCTGTATCACCTTCACATCCAATTAATAAAACGTTCGAATTCATATCTAATTCAAGATCCTTTTTAATTTGTTCGTTATTACAACTAACATTTATACTTATTAGAGCAGGTGCTGAGCATTCTCCTGCAACAATGTTATCGTCACCAAAGTATCCCTTAGCTAACATCGCAACTGATAATGGTATGTCATCATCTGGAATACTCATACAATTATTTACTGAGTTTTTAAGAATTTGCCATGGGACTAATGATACATCTCCACATGACATTCCCCCCATAATGCTCTCTTTTTCTATTTCAACTCTAGTAAGTTTGCCTGCATCAATACTTTTTAAGACACAGTCTGCATTTTTTGGTTCAACAATAATAATTTTTGGAATTCTTCTAAAATACCGGGCAACTCCCGCTATTACACCAGAGGCCATTCCTCCTACACCTGCCTGTAAAAATATATGTGTAATATAATGATCAGTTTGTTTGGAGATTTCTTCTATCATGACTGAATATCCAGCCATGGTTAGTTTTGGTACTTTTTGATAATCTTCCCAGGCAACATCTTGTACAATTTCCCAGCCATTTTCCTTAGATTGCTTTATGCATTCATCTAAAGAATTTTCGTAATTTCCCTTTACTCTTGTCACCTCTGCACCAAGTTTTCGCATCTCGTCAGCTCTTGTTTCACTAACAAATTCACTTATGAAAATTTTACATGCAATACCTAGTCTTTTTGCACCCCAGGCAACTGATTTTCCATGATTTCCTGCAGTTGCTGTAGCAACAACTACATCTTTTCTTCCAGCTGAAACTTCTGCTACTGCATAAGCACCACCAAGAGCTTTAAAAGATTTAAGTCCAAATCTTTTTGACTCATCCTTGTAAAAAATATTTTTAAGTTCAAGATCTTTTGAAAGTTTATTTAAATTAAGTAGGGGAGTAGGTTCATAATTCTCCCAACCAGTCAAAGAATTAAATGCTTTATCAATAGCTTCTTTATTTAATACACTTAATATTTCTTCTCTACTAAATGAATAATTTTTATTTCTTATAAATGATGAAAATTTATTAATATGACTATAATCAATAGACATATTCTAGCAATCCAAAGTATTAGATCTTTCCCACTTTGTAATAGGTTTTAATTTATCAAATTTTTCTTTTGACTTGAAATTTTGAATTTCAGATTTTTTTAATTTGATATAACTGTTTAAAACATTTTTTCCAAAAGCATTTTTCATTACTGTATTAAAATTTAACAATTCTAGGGAATCTTCTAATGTATTTGGTAATTTTTGTAGGTTAGGATATTTTTGGTGATCAGTATACATATTACAGAATAATGGTTTTCCAGGATTAACTTTTTTTCTAATCCCATTTATGCCTGCTGCTAAAACTCCTGCTTGTAGTAAATATGGATTCGCTGACCCGTCCATTAATCTAAGTTCAAATCTTCCCGGATCTGGAACTCTAATCATATGTGTTCGATTATTTCCCGTGTAAGAAATACTACTTGGTGACCATGTTGCACCAGATTTAGTCGGTGGCGCATTTATTCTTCTATAACTATTTAAAGTTGGATTAAAGAATGCTGATAATGAACCTGCATTCTTAATGACACCACCTAAAAAATTGTAAGCTAATTTACTAAGTCCAAGTTTGTCATTTTTATCTAAAAATTTATTTTTTTTCTTATCCCATAGCGAAATATGTGCATGACATCCATTACCCGTCAGTTGCTCAAATGGTTTTGGCATAAATGTTGCTCTTAACCCATGCTTTTCTGCTATGGACTTAACCATAAATTTAAAAAATGTATGTCTATCTGCTGTAGTTAAGCAGTCAGTATAATCCCAATTCATCTCAAACTGTCCATTAGCATCTTCATGATCATTTTGATATGGGTTCCATCCCATTGTAATCATACAATCACATATTTCCTTTATTAAATCATATTGTCTCATTAAAGCTGATTGGTCATAACAAGGTTTAGATTGAGTATCTCTAGGGTCTGCAATAGAACTGCCATCAGGTGATATTAGAAAATATTCACACTCAACACCCGATTTCATGGTGTAACCTTCATTTGACAGTAATTTTATTTGCTTTTTTAACATCACTCTTGGCGATGCCTCAACAGGTTTACCATTCATCCACAGGTCTGAAGCAAGCCAACCTACTTCTTTATTCCAAGGTAATTGAATTAAACTATTTGGATCTGGTACAGCGAACATATCAGAGTCTGCTGGTGACATATCAAGCCAAGCTGCAAATCCAGCAAATCCTGCACCATTTTTTTGCATCTCTTTTATAGCTTGTGCGGGTACTAATTTAGATCTTAATACACCAAACAAATCAACGAAACTTATTAAAAAATATTTAATTTTTTTTGATTTAGCAATATTAGACAAATTTTTGGGCATTAATAAATATACTACGAATTATTTATTAACTATCAATAACTATTTATTTTTTTATACCCGGTATCCAGCTAGTTCCTGCCAAAGGAACTCTAGCCATTGCTGCAGCTTCAACAGTTAATGCACATAAGTCCTCTGGTTCTAAGTTATGAAGACTGTTTTTTCCACACGCTCTTGCAATAGTTTGTGCTTCTAAAGACATGACCTTTAAATAATTTGATAATTTTCTACCTGCTTTTTTTGGATCTAATCTTTTCATTAGCTCTGGTTTCTGAGTTGAAATTCCCGCAGGATCATTTCCCTCATGCCAGTCGTCGTACGCTCCAGCTTTAGTTCCAAGTTTTTCATATTCTTTTTCCCATTTTGGGTCATTATCACCAATTGCTATCATTGCTGCACTCCCAATTGATACTGCATCAGCTCCTAACGCAAGAGCTTTAGCTACATCTGCACCATTTCTTATTCCACCAGAAATTATAAGTTGAACTTCTCTATGAGAATTTAAATCTTGTAAAGCATCTACAGCAGGTCTTATGCAAGCTAAAGTTGGTTGTCCAACATTTTCAATAAATACTTCTTGTGTTGCTGCTGTACCACCTTGCATACCATCTAAGACAACAACATCTGCTCCAGCTTTTACAGCTAATGCCGTATCATAATAAGGTCTTGCTCCAGCAATTTTTATAAAAATAGGAACTTTCCACTTAGTAATTTCTCTTAATTCTAAAATTTTTATTTTTAAATCATCTGGACCAGTCCAATCAGGATGACGACACGCAGATCTTTGATCAATACCTTTTGGCAGAGTTCTCATTTCTGCAACACGATCATCTATTTTTTGTCCTAGTAACATTCCACCACCACCTGGTTTTGCACCTTGTCCAATTACCACTTCAATTGCATCTGCTTTTCTTAAATCTTTTGGGTTCATCCCATATCTTGATGGTAAAAGTTGATAAACTAAATTTTTAGATTGGCCTCTTTCCTCTGGTGTCATTCCTCCATCACCTGTTGTGGTAGATGTCCCAGCTGCACTTGCTCCTCTTCCTAATGCCTCTTTAGCTGGACCAGATAATGCTCCAAAACTCATACCAGCAATCGTAATTGGAATGTCTAGCTCTAATGGTTTTTTTGCATATTTTGTGCCTAAAGTTACATTTGTAGTACATTTTTCTCTATATCCTTCTAAAGGGTATCTAGACATTGAAGCACCTAAAAATAATAAATCATCAAAATGTGGAAGCTTTCTTTTAGAACCACCACCCCTAATATCATAAATTCCAGTTTCAGCAGCTCTCCTAATTTCAGAGTTAGTGTATTCATCAAAGGTCCAGGATTGACGAGGGAGAGTTTTATTTTTCATAATTAATAATTAGATACGTTATCAATATTAAAATTATATAGTTTTCTTGCAGAACCATATCTTTTAAATTGTTCAGGTTTAATATTTGATCCAGCCTTTTTTAAAAGCTCTTTTAATTTTGTCTTATGTTTTTTACTCATTTTTTTTTCTTCACAATCAGCACCTAAAGATTTTACTTTTCCTTTTACATATATGTCTGTTTCATACAAGCTGTCACCTAATGCTTCACCTGCATCACCACAAACAACTAGATTTCCAGATTGTGCCATAAATGCTGACATATGGCCTACAGATCCTTTTACTATTATATCGATACCTTTCATTGAAATTCCACATCTTGAACTTGCATCACCATCAATAATTAATATTCCACCATGAGCAGTTGCCCCCGCAGATTGTGATGCATTTCCTTTTACATGAACTTTTCCAGACATCATATTTTCTGCAACTCCGGTTCCCACATTGCCATCCACTATAATATTTGCATTTTGGTTCATACCCGCACAATAATATCCTACGTGACCTTTGATAGTTACATCAATATTTTCTGTAAGACCTGCGCAGATCGCATGATTACCTTCAGGGTTTGATATTATAAAGTCTCTTTTATTTTTTTTTCGATCAATATTTTGAAGCTTTTCATTAACCGATCTTAATTTTAATTTTTTTAAATCAAGTATCATTATTTTTCCCAAGAATAAACGATACCTGGTTCAGGTTCAAAAATTTTTGCATTATTTACATTTGGTAAATGAGCCATTGCTTGAAACTCTGATGAAATCGCCACATAGTCCTTAGTTTCAGCAATAACAGCAGGCTTACATGCTATCTCATCTCTTAGAACTGCAAAACCACTATGTGTTCCTGCAATAAAAGTATAAAACCCATCAAGTTCGTTTAACCCTTTATTTAATGTTTGTTTTAAATTCCTTTTTTTTAAACTATCTGAAATATAACCAGCAGCTACTTCTGTATCATTATCAGAACTAAATTTGGATCCATTTTTTTTTAATTTTCTTCTTAAATTGTTATGATTAGACAAGGAACCATTATGTACTAAGCATTCATCTTCACCTGTAGAGTAGGGGTGTGATCCGTCAGTTGTAATTGCACTTTCTGTTGCCATTCTTGTATGGCCAATCGCATGGGTTCCTGAGAAATTATCTAGATTAAATTTTTTTACAATCTTACTAGGACTTCCGACTTGTTTAAAAATTTCTATAGATTTTCCGTAACCAACTAGTGATATTGTTGAAAAATCCTCTAAAATAGGGATGATTTTATTTGGTTTTTCAATAGATTTTAAAATTACGTGGTCTGAGTTTTTTTCTATATTTGTAATTTTTACTTTATTTTTAATTTCTTTTTTAAATTTTTCAAAACTCATTCCATTTAAACAAATAGAATATTTATAAATTTTATTTTTATCACTGTTATAAATTGCAAAACCTGCACTGTCGGGACCCCTAGACTCCATACTGACTAACATTTTAGAAAGCATCCCTCCTAAGGATTTTTCAAATTTTTTAGATTTTAGATAAATTCCAACGATGCCACACATAAATTATTTTAAATTAGTGATAATAATTGGTCTTTATAGTAAAGCACATTAATTATAACAATAATTATGATTGCGGCATAGACACCATATTTAGACTTAGGCCAAGCTAATCTAGCCATTTTACTTGGTGTTTTGTTGAGGTTTTTTTCTTCTTCTTCCATGCTTTGTAAAGGGCGCATCAAAATTTATGCGCCCTTATCTTTATTTATTTATCCATCAGTAATATTACTCTTCCATGCATTTGAACTTGGTCTTTTTCTTGCAAGCTTAGAAAGTTTATCACTTTCTTGTTTTGAACTTACAACTGTCCAACCTATCCAAATAACAGCAAGTATAAGAACTAATATACCTTCTGATCCTACACCAGGATAAATAGCACCCACAACATCCTCTGCAGGTTTATTTAAGTGATCTATCCAATTAGATACTGTAGCCATATTATCCTCCTTTATGTGCTTGAAGAAGCAACAGTTTTTTCATCTTCTTTTGCTTCCTCCATTATTTGGTAATCTAATCCAGCTAACTCAACTTCCCTTGGGATTCTGAGTTTGCCAATACCATTTAACACTCTAGCTATAATGTAGCCCGGGATCATTCCAAGAACAAAGAACATGATTATTGCACCTATAAACATTCCTAAAGGATTAATTGCAGCATATGTAGTTCCATCCCACATAGCACCAACACTGTATCCTGAAGAAGGGTATCCATTTAATACAAAACCACATATCACAAGTCCCGCAAACCCTGCATAGCCATGAACTGCTACTGCTCCAACTGCATCATCAATTTTGAATCTACGTTCAACCCAGTAATGCATTTTGTAAGCTATAACGACACCAATCATTCCAATTATCAAAGATTGTATTGGATGATAAAGATCATTTCCAGCAGAAGCACAGATTATTCCAGCTAAACCACTAGAGTAAGTCCAGAAAGGATCACCCTTGGAAACAACATAACCCGCTAACAATCCTCCTGAGAGAGACATTAAAAAGTTCATTGTTATTCCACTAAGTGTGGTTGGCGTTACATAAATTGTGGTTGCAGTAAAGTAAGTGACACCTTCCATGCCATACTCAGGTCCAAGATCGTAAATTGGAATATTACAAGCAGCATAAAATCCCCAAAAACCTGTATAAATTAAGAATAATCCAACAGTTACTAACCAAGGATTTCTGGGTCCAATATTTCTAGGTTCGCCACTTGATGAAAATTTCCCAATTCTTGGTCCCAAAACAGCAAGTACCCCTAAAGCAAATCCACCAGCTACTGCGTGAATTACACCTGAGGCATAAGCATCATGGTAACCGAGTATCTTCAACATCCATCCGTCAAAGTGCCATCCCCATGCAGCATCTATGCTCCAAAATACAGATCCAATTGCAATCGCAAGAATTCCAAAAGCAAATGTAGTAATTCTTTCAATTACAGCACCTGATACAATGGATGCAGCTGTCCATGAGAAAAGTAAAAATGCAGCCCAAAATACTCCACTTATATGATCTCCTAAGTTTACTGCCATCAATTCACTATTTGGCAGATACCACTTAGCACTAAAAGCTGAGTCATCTGTAATTAGCGCTGCGCTTTCATTCATTATTGATGGTGCAAGACCTGGTCCTGTTGGAAATGCCCAATAAATCCACCAACCAAATAAAAACCAAGTTACTGTTACCAAAGGAATCAGCATTGTATTTTTCATTAATGTATGTTGATGATGTTTGTATCGGGAAGCTCCAACTTCATACATACAGAATCCTACGTGGATAAGAAACATTAGTACTACTGTTATCCAATAGTAAAATTCTGTGAATATGGTTGTCAATGCACCTAGTTCGTCAGTCATTTAACCTCCAATTGTTTAAACAAATTATTTAAATATTATTATTTCGAATTATGGGATCAATCTTAAATAAAACAATTATATCAATACAAATTTATAATATTACAACTATAGGTATATATAAATTGTTGGTGATTCTAAAATTTCCGATAAGCTTTTTTTAAATCTACTAATGGGTGATTTGGAGACATTTGAAATTTTACCAATAGTTCTCTTGCTATCATGTCTCTATCTTGTTGGTTATTTGGTAATTTAATTTTTTTTGGAATAGTTACCCAACCATTTGCGTTTCTATCAAAAACTGCAGGTCTATCTTCTTCATACCCCATATGAACATCTTCCAACCAATTTAAATCATCCCAACCCATTGCTTCGATATATTTTTTTAGGAAAGGAGTTATTCTTGAATAGTCTGGCAATAAATTTACATCATACCTATAACCAATAGTTTGACCTATCATCTTTTCTCGAGCGGTCTCTTTCTTTTTACCTAACTGACCTTTAACCGTTTTTTCACTCGATTTTTTACTTTTTTTCTTTGGCATAATTATATTTTATGAAAATCGTCAACTCCTACTGTGTGATTTGTTCCAGAAAGTGGCACTTTTGCTAAAGCAGAAGCTTCCATTGTTAAAGCTGCCATATCTTCTGGCTCTAATGAATGGATATTTGTTTTACCACAAGCTCTAGCTAATAATTGAGCTTCTAACGTCATGGTATGTAAGTAATTGTATACTCTTAGAGCTGCCTCATCAGGGTTTAGTCTTTTTCTCAATTTAGGATCCTGAGTAGCAACACCAACTGGGCAACGACCAGTATGACAGTGATAACAATGACCTGCTGGCACTCCCATTTCTTTTTCAAAATTAGACTCTGGAATTTCTTTATTACAGTTTAGTGCAATCATAGCACCCGTACCTATAGCAATAGCATCTGCACCAAGAGCTAATGCTTTTGCCATATCAGCTCCATCTCTAACACCACCTGCATAAATAAGAGTAACTTTTCCAGTTTTTCCAACGTCATCTATTGCTCTTCTTGCTTCTCTAATTGCAGCTATCCCAGGTATACCTGTGTTTGCCGCTGCGATGTGTGGACCAGCACCTGTTGAACCTTCCATACCGTCTAGATAAATAGAGTCTGGATCACATTTTGCTGCCATACGAACATCATCGTAAACTTTTGCAGCTCCAAGTTTTAATTGAATTGGAACTTTATTTTTTGTCAACTCTCTTAATTCTTGAACTTTTAAAGCTAAGTCATCTGGTCCTAACCAATCAGGATGTCTTGCAGGAGATCTTTGATCAATACCAGCAGGTAATGATCTCATCTCTGCTACTTGGTCAGTAACTTTTTGACCCATCAAGTGACCACCCATTCCAACTTTTTGTCCTTGACCAATGAAAACTTCAATTCCATCAGCAAGTTGTGCATGATGAGGATTAAATCCATATCTTGATTGAATACATTGATAGTACCATTTTTCTGAATATCTTCTTTCATCAGGTATCATTCCACCTTCCCCTGAACATGTTGCGCTACCTGCCATAGTTGCTCCTCTTGCAAGTGCTGTCTTTGCTTCATACGATAAAGCTCCAAAACTCATACCTGTAATATAAACTGGAATATCTAATTCCACTGGGTTTTCACATCTTGGACCAATGATAGTTTTCGTTTCACATTTTTCTCTGTAACCTTCGATTACAAATCTTGTAAGTGTTCCAGGTAAAAATACTAAATCATCAAATGTAGGAATTTTTTTCATTAGAGCCATACCTCTCATTCGGTATCTTCCTAACTGAGCTTTGATATGAATGTCGTCGATTACTTCAGGTGTAAATATAGCGTTATAACCTAGTAAACTTTTATTTCTTTTTGAAAATTCACTACCACCATTCCCATTAGAATGACCATTTGATTTTCCGTTTTTTTTCTTTGCCATTAAATTGCTCCTTTTTTCTCAGTTGGTTCTAAAGCGTCATAGTTCCAGAGTTTTTTACCTGCAACTACTTTAGTCATCTTTGAAACATCAAAATTTTCACCAATCTCAGCGACTTTAAGTTTTCTTTTAATCCAATCTATATCACTTTTTGTCATAGGTGACTCAATCGCATCACTACCAAATGATCCAATTTTTCCACCCACATAAATAGTTCCATCATACATAGAATCTCCAAGGTTTATACCGACGTCACCTAAAATTATTATTCTACCTCTTTGCATCATAAAGCCAGTGAATGCTCCAGCGTCACCACCAACAATAATTGTTCCACCTTTTTGATCAATTCCTGTTCTAGCTCCAACGCTACCTTTACATATTAAGTCTCCACCTCTAACTGCTGCACCAAAACATGATCCTGCATTTTTTTCTATTACTACTTTTCCTGCCATCATATTTTCTGCACATGACCATCCAACTCTACCATTTATTCTTACTGTTGGACCATCAATAGAGCCAACACCAAAATAACCCAAACTTCCCTCAAATATTAAATTTAATTTATTCAACACTCCAACACCTAAACTGTGTTTTCCTTGTGGGTTCTTTATAACTATTGTTCCATAACCTTGACTCATTAGTTCATCAATTTTTTTGTTTGCCTCTTTGCAATCTAGATCATTTACATCAAGATCAATTCTTTTATTAAAATCAACATCATAAGTTCCCCAATAATAAAAGTTTTCTGCTTCATCAGGATTGAAAAATTTTTGTTGTGTTTTTCCTGTTAAGACTTCAGAGTGAAGTCCCATTGATTGGGCTTTCGTTTTTTTTTCTGTTGTTTTTAAATTTGCCATACTTTTACCTCTCCATCAAAAGGATCATACGTATCAATTTCATGCGGAAGAATTGATCTAATTGCTATCTCTTCAGATCCCATAGCCACCAAATCATCTGACTCGTATAAGACTAATGGTTTTGCTGCCATTGTATCTTTCGCCATTCCCAAAGAATCTTTCGTTGCAACAAAATATGTAAATACTCCATCTAAACCTGACAAACTATCCTTCATGCCTTCTTCTAATGTTGCTCCATTTCTCATTTTTTCTGCTAAATAAACAGCTATCAGTTCAGAGTCACATTCAGACATAAATCTCATGCCTTTGTTCTCTAACACTCTTCTATTATTCCAGTAATTAGTTAATTGACCATTATGCACAACTGAAACATCGCTAAAAGGATATCCCCAAAAAGGGTGAGCAGATTTGATATCTACACCTGACTCAGTTGCCATTCTAGCATGACCTATAGCATGAGTTCCTGTTACTTTTCCAAGATCATACCTATCTAAAACTACTTTTGCATCTCCTAAATCTTTAATTAATTCAAGTGATTTACCAATTGATAAAATTTCTACACTTTCAATACTTTCAATTTTCTTTGAAAAATCCATTAAATCGTCGTCATATTTCATTTCATATCTGTAGGAATATGGAGTTAGTTTTTCTTCCTTCAATACTTTTGCACCAAGATTTTTTAACATATCGTCTACAAGTTCTTTCCTCTTATCATAAACGCTTTCATCTTCATTTATGGAGGAACTACCTTCACCAACATTTTCTCCAACCTTGAATCTCAATATGAAGTTTTCACCATCATTATCTGCATATAGAGCATAACCTGTTGAGTCAGGACCTCTATGCTTTAAAGCCTGAAGCATTGCTTGTAATTCATTTCCTACATTAGAGGATTTTCCTCTATGTATAAGACCAGCTATTCCGCACATATTTCTCCTTAACTAAATTTGTTTATGGCAGGCAATCCAAATAAGTATCTAGATCCCATTGAGTTGTTGCACCTAAAAATCTTTCCCATTCATCATTTTTATACCAATGAAATATTTTATACATTTCATCCGGCATAGCAGATTGAATAACCTTATCTTCTGCTAAACGATCTAAAGCTTCACCAAGACTTAAAGGTAATTTTTTAACATTTTTTCCAGCTTTTTGAGCTTCATAAATATTTCTAGACTCCGGTTTTCCAGGATTGATATTATTCGTTATTCCATCATCAAAAGCTTTTAATAAACTCGCTCCCATTAAATATGGATTATGCATAGAATCTACGGATCTATATTCAAATCTACCTGGTGCGGAAACTCTTAATCCGCAAGTTCGATTTTGGTATCCCCAATCAGCATAAACAGGTGCCCAAAAACCCTGATCCCACAATCTTCTATATGAATTAACTGTTGACGAACCAATGGCTGTTAAAGCAGGTAAGTGTTTCATTACACCTCCGATTGATTTTAAACCAATTTTTCCTGGTAACTGGACATCTTTAGTATCTGGCATAAACGTGTTAGTACCACCCTCTACGTAACTGAACACTTCATCCATACCTGGCAGAGACTTATGACCTAATTTATTTATCTTATCTTTTCCACCTGTCCATAAAGACATATTAGTATGACAACCACTAGCAGAAACTCCCATAAAAGGTTTTGTCATAAAACATGCAATTAAATTAAACTCTCTTGCAACCTGAGCACAAATTTGTCTGTAAGTAGATAATCTATCTGCATTTCTTAAAACATCATCGTACATCCAGTTTAGTTCTAGTTGACCAGGAGCATCTTCATGATCACCTTGAATCATATCAAAGCCCATAGCTCTTGCGTATTCCATTACTTTCATAAATACTGGTCTTAAAGATTCGAATTGATCTATGTGATA
>CACASS010000008.1 GCA_902535275.1 uncultured Pelagibacteraceae bacterium | reverse complement strand
ATGGCCAGAGATAATGATATGATATCTCCTTTTCAAGACAAACAAGTTAGAGGAAACAAAATATCATTTGGTGTTTCATCATATGGTTATGATGCGAGAGTTTCTGATGAATTTAAAATTTTTACCAACGTAAATTCTGAAATTGTAGATCCAAAAAATTTTAAATCTTCAAATTTTATTACAAAAAACTCATCTGAATGTATAATACCACCCAATTCATTCGTATTAGCGAGAACAGTAGAATATTTTAAGATTCCTAAAAATGTTTTAGTTATATGTTTAGGAAAATCTACATATGCAAGATGTGGAATTATTGTCAACGTCACACCTCTCGAACCAGGTTGGGAGGGACATGTAACATTAGAATTTTCTAATACAACACCGTTGCCAGCAAAAATTTACGCCAATGAAGGAGTTGCTCAATTTGTTTTTATTAAGGGCAATGAGGATCCAGCTGTTTCATATGCAGATAGAAATGGTAAATACCAAGGTCAAAAGGGAGTTACACTTCCAAAAATATAATAATGGACAAATTTATTGTTAAAGGTCCTTGCAAAATAAAGGGCGACATTTCAATTTCGGGTTCAAAAAACGCTGCCTTACCAATTTTGGCATCGACAATCTTATTCGAAAAAGAGGTCATAATAAAAAATTTACCTCGTGTTAAAGACATAAATACAATGATAAATCTTTTAAAATCTCTTGGCTCTGAAATAAAATTTAATAAAAATAGAAAAATTGTTAAAATAACAAAGAAAAAAAAGCAAAATTTTTTTGCATCATATTCGCTTGTTAGAACGATGAGAGCTGGAATATTAGTTTTAGGAGCGCTTGTTGCCAAACATCAAAAGTCTATTACCTCTTTGCCTGGTGGCTGCCTAATAGGGGCAAGACCTGTAAATTATCATTTGAATGCGCTTAAAAAACTTGGAATGAAATATGATATTAAGAAAGGCTATATCCACGCGCATACGAAAGAAAAACTCAAAGGTGCAAAAATCAGATTTTCAAAAATTAGTGTTGGAGCAACTGAAAATACAATTATAGCTGCATGTTTAGCAAATGGAATTACCATACTTAGAAACTGTGCAATTGAACCAGAAATAATTGATTTAATAAATTTTTTAAAATCAGGTGGTGCAAAAATAAAATTTATAGGCAAACGTACTGTGAAGATAGAAGGTATTAAATCTTTAGAAAGTACAAGTTATTCAGTGATGTCAGATAGAATAGAAACAGGAACTTTTTGTGTAGCAGCATGTTTAACTGGAGGTAATTTAAAAATAAATAATTTTGATCCAAAAATTATAAAAACAGAATTATCATTACTTAAAAAAGTTGGAGCAAAAATTAAAGTAGCCAAAAAACAAATTCATATATCTGGTCCAAAAAAAATCAAAAATTTAACCAATTTAGTTACTAAAGAATATCCAAACTTTCCTACAGATTTACAAGCTCAGTTTATGGTTCTACTTTGTAAGGCTAAAGGTAAAAGTTCAATAACTGAGAGTATTTTCGAAAATAGATTTATGCATGTAGCTGAATTAAGAAGGTTAGGTGCTGAGATTTTAATTAAAAAAAATAAGGCATTTATTTCAGGTGATACCAACTTTAAAGCTGCAGAATTGATGTCTAGTGACTTAAGAGCTTCGGTTGCATTAGTTTTAGCTGCAATAGTTGCCACAGGATCGTCCACAATTAATAGAATTTATCACCTTGATAGAGGATATGAAAATATAGAGAATAAACTAAGAAAAGTTGGGGTAAACATTCGACGTGTTAATTGATGGAAAACCAGTATTTAAAAAAGATAATTGCACAAACTCCTGAAGATCTTCATATTATTTCAGCTTGCTGCTCTGAGGGTAAAGTTAATATTGACGATGTTAAATATTTAGCTTCTAACAAGATTTTCCTAATTTCAATAGCAAGATTTAGTAAAGAAGAGGAAAATAAAAATAAATTAATAAACAGTATTATCAAATTTGAATTTATTAATTCGTCAAAATCTAAGAATATTGACCAAAATGACACTAATCTAACATTAGAATTATTAACAATTGATATTTTTAAGAAAGGGGAGAATTTTGAAATAACTATGTTATTTTCGAAAAATAGAATTATAACTCTTGCCGCTGAAGTAATTGAAGTGACACTAGAGGATCAAAAAATAGTAAATGATAAAAATAATTAATTGTAATAAAAAAAATTACTTAAATAATTTAACAAAATTTTTAGATCTAAGAAGGTCTGAAAAAAGAAATGAAAATAAAATAATATCTAAAATTTTAAAAGATATTAAGAACAATAAAAATAAAAGTCTTTTAAAATATGAGAAAAAATTTAGTAAAAATAGTCAAATTAAGCCAGGTATTAAGCAAATTAATAAGGTAATTAAATCTTTAGATCCAACAATTAAAAGAGCTATAGATTTTGCTTATAAACGTATACTCAAATTTCATACTGCACAAAAAACTAAAGACATTTTTTATAAAGATAATTTAAATAATACAATAGAATATAAATACGTACCAATTCAATCTATCGGCATTTATGTTCCAGCAAATTTACCATCAACGTTGTTGATGAATGCTATTCCAGCAAAAATAGCGGGTGTAAAAAGAATTGTACTAGCAAATCCAAAAAATAATGGAAAATTAAATCCTGCAGTTTTATATGCAGCAAAAAAATTAGGAATTAATGAAATTTATTCAATGGGAGGTGCACAAGCTATAGGTAGTTTGGCTTATATTCAAAAAGTAAATAAAATTGTTGGACCAGGTAATATCTTTGTTGCTGGTGCTAAAAGACAAGTTTTTGGAGATGTAGGTATTGAAGGAATGATTGC
Source organism: uncultured Pelagibacteraceae bacterium (assembly GCA_902535275.1). Classification (GTDB taxonomy): domain Bacteria; phylum Pseudomonadota; class Alphaproteobacteria; order Pelagibacterales; family Pelagibacteraceae; genus Pelagibacter. The sequence goes on along the minus strand of CACASS010000008.1, from coordinate 27,417 downwards.
AGGTCCGTCTGAAATTACAATATTAGCAGATAGCAAAACTAATTTAAATGAAGTCACCACATCTATGATTGGTCAGGCAGAACACGACTCAAATTCACAGTGTATATTAATCACCAAGGATTTAAATTTGATTAAAAAATTTAAAAAAGATTTAGAATTAAAATTAAAACAGATACCAAGGCAAAGTATTGCTACTAAAAGTATAAAAAGTAATGGACTAATTTTAAAAGTATATAATGATAGACAAATTATTGATGCAATCAATGAGATAGCTCCTGAACACTTAGAAATAAATGTTGGCAATTATAAAAAGTATAAAGATAAAATTGTTAATGCGGGAAGTATTTGTATAGGAAAATATTCTCCTATGGCATTAAGCGACTATGCTGTTGGGACAAATCATGTATTACCAACTAATGCATCAGCTAAATTTTCATCAGGGTTAAGTTTAAGTGAATTTTATAAAAAAATTAGCCTTATAACTCTTTCAAAAAAAGGTGTTGAGAAAATAGGAGAATACGCTACACATCTCGCTGAGTATGAAGAATTAAAAGGTCATGCTCTAAGTATAAAATCTAGAATAAATAAGGAGTAACAAAATTTGTCGAAACAAGATTTATTGGAATTTAAAGGTAAAGTAATCGATTTATTACCTAATGCCATGTTCCGAGTAAAGCTTGAAAATAATCATATTGTTACAGCTCACACAGCTGGAAAGTTGAGAAAGAATAGGATTAGAGTCCTTCAAGGTGATAATGTAACAGTGGAAGTAACACCTTATGATTTGACAAAAGGAAGAATTATTTTTAGGTTTTAAATAATGGCTTCGTAGCTCAGTTGGTAGAGCAGAGCCCTGAAAAGGCTTGTGTCGCTGGTTCGAGTCCCGCCGAAGCCACCATTTTAGAAATAAAACCTTGCAGCAAAAATGCTTGCATTCAATTTTAAAATCTAATAACTATCCCGCTAGCTGAAGTTTAGCTAAGTTTAATATAATAAAGAAAGAGTAAAAGAAAAGTATGAGTACATTAAAAGGAAAAGTAAAGTGGTTCAACGGTAAGAAGGGCTACGGGTTTATAGAAAGAGAAGACGGAGAAAAAGATTGTTTCGTTCATGCAAGCGCAGTTCGTGAAGCAGGACTTCGTTTTTTGAATGAGAACGACGCTGTAGAATTTGAAATTCAGGATGGAGACAAAGGTCCAAGCGCAGTGAATTTAAAGAAAACTTCTTAAAATTTATTTCATTTAAAATTTTGTATAGGAATAAAAGTAGGTAAACCCTATGAATATTCCTATACAATACATACTTGCATTTTAAGTCTAAAATGCTATTTAACCTCCATGATTAAAAATAGTAAAATCTTAGTATCTCATAAAAGACATCATTTTCATGCTGGCTTGCAGCTAGCTATTTAACTATTTTAAAATTTAAATTTAACTCTAATTAGTATAAAACAATAATAGGCCCTGGTGGTGAAATGGTTATCACGAAAGTTTGTGGAACTTTAGTTTTTGGTTCAATTCCAAGCCAGGGTACCAAAAAATGAATAAAGAAAATAAATTAATACCTGGGTTGCCCTCAGGATTTGAAGATCGTTGGAACAAGAAACTTCTTCTCAAAAAAAAGCTGTTATCAGTAATTGAGAATAATTTTATTAAGTTTGGTGCTGAACCACTCGAAACACCATCGTTCGAAATAAGTGAAAATATAGGATCTTTTCTAGCAGAAGATGAAGCTAATCCTATGTCTGATGTATTCTCATTTAAAGATGGAGATAAAAGTATTACTCTTCGATATGACTTATCTAGTCCTCTAGCAAGATTTGTTGCTCAAAATAATCAAGAGTTGCCTTCAATTTATAAAAGATATGCTATTCAAAATGTATTTCGTAACGAAAAGGCAGGCAATGGAAGATATAGAGAATTTTTACAGGCAGATTTTGATATTGTAGGAAATGTTAGTTCATCACAGGCTAACGCTGAACTTTGCAATTTAATTTCAGCAACACTTTTAGAATGTGGATTAAAGAAAGATCAGTTTACGATCAATGTAAGTAACAGAAAAATAGTTCAAGGTTTACTAGATGAATTACAAATAACTGAGGAAAAACAATTAAAAGTTATTAGGGCAATTGATAAACTTGATAAGCCTGGATTTGGAATAAAAGGTGTAGAGGACCTTTTAAGAAAGGAAAGAAAAGATACTAGTGGTGCTATTACAAAAGGTGCAGACTTAAATGATAAGCAGGTTTCTCAAATATTAGATTATTTAAAAATTAAAGATTTAAATGAACTGAAACAAAATTTAAAAAACCCACTATCGCAAGAAGGAATCAAGGAATTAGAAGACTTTTTTGAAGTCCTTGGATATGGATCAAACTTAGATCAAGTAAAAACCAATTTCACAATTGTCAGAGGCTTGGCGTATTATTCTGATTTTATCGTTGAAACTAATTTAAATTTTAAAGTTACAAATAATAAAGGTAAAGAGGTAGATATTGGCAGTGTCTGTTCGGGTGGAGCTTATGCAAAACTTATTTCAAGGTTTAAAGGAGTTGATATTCCAGGTACAGGTATAAGTTTTGGAGTAGATAGGCTTTTGTTTGCATTAATGCAATTAGATCAGTTTCAATTAGATGAACAAAAACCAGTTTTAGTATGTGTAATGGATCAAAAATACTTAAAAAACTACTACGAAATTTTAGATCTTTTAAGACAAAACAATATTAATTCAGAAATATTTTTAGATACCAAAAAAAATCTTGGTAAGCAGCTTACTTATGCAAACAAACGCCAATTACCAGTTGCAGTAATCTGTGGAGAAAATGAATTTAAAGATAATACAGTGACCATCAAAAATTTAAAGGGTGTAAAGGGTGAGAACAACAAAATAATTCCCAAGAAAGATTTAATAAATGAAGTCAAAAAACTTATCTGAAAATATACTTAAATCTTTAAAATCAAGTGGATTTGATTATATAGATTTAGATACAGTAATTCCAACCAATCTAATTCTCGAGAGATCTGGGGAGTCATTTAGAAGTTTAATTTTTTCATTTATAGATCAGAATGGAAAGGAAATTTGTTTAAGACCTGATTTAACTATTGCTTCTTGTATCAAATATCTCAATCAAAAAAAAAAGAGATCTTCAAAAGTATTTTATAATGGTCAAGCATTCAGAAAAGTTCAGAAAAAAAATGAAAAAATTATCAGAGATCAAATAGGTTTCGAGATCATAGGATCAAAAGATGAAAAAAGAGATGATAAGCAAATAATAAATACTGGTATTAAAGTTTTAAATAAATTTAAATATAAGTCTGGAAGTATAACAATAGGAAATGTAGAAATATTTAACTTATTGATAAATAAATTAGATATTCCTAAAAGGTGGAAACTTAGATTACAAAGACATTTTTGGCGAGAGGCTTATTTTAATGAATTATTAAGACGTTTAGAGACTAATTCAGATGTTGATGAAACTATCATTGAGTTAGATAAAAAAAGATACCTTAGACTATGTAAACAAAATCAAAACAGAAATATAGCAGGGCGTTCCTTAAGAGAAATACTGATCAGATTTGATAACAAAATAAAAGATCCTAGAAGACAAGTAAAAGGTCAAAATGTAGTAAAGATTATAAGGGAATATTTAAAAATTAATTGCAAAATGAGCAATGCAGCAACTACTCTAAACGCTTTTTTTAAAAAAAATAAAATAAATCTTACTGTTGGTAAAAATTATTTTCCAATCACAAAAGATAAGGTTTCAAAATTAAATGTAAATTTTTCATCTTCTTTTGGAAGACATCTAGAATATTACACTGGGATGGTATTTAAAATTACAATAAATTCCAACTCCAGAAAAATTCAGGTTAATGGAGGTCGTTATGACAACCTTATTTCTGATTTAGGATCTTCAAAAAAAATACCAGCAGTAGGAGGTGCAATTAATTTAAATGATTAAAATTGGTATTCCAAGTAAAGGTCGATTAAGAAAAGATACCTTAAATATATTTAAAAGTAAAAAGCTCAAAATTCTATCAGAAAGAGGTGATAGAGATCTCTTTGGATATATGAAAGGAAATAAAAATATTAAAATTATTTATCTACATGCGAGAGAAATTATAGAAAGATTGGGTGATGGATCTCTCGATATTGGTTTTTCAGGATATGATTTATTAAAAGAATCTGAATTAAATATACAAAACAAAGTTACTATTGCCAAAAGGCTAGAATATGGACATGCAACCTTAGTATTAGCAGTGCCAGACGAGTGGATTGATATTCAGACACTTGCCGATTTAGAAGAAATTTCCTTTGATTTTAAAGATAAAAAGAAAAGTAGAATGAGAGTTGCAACAAAATATCCAAATTTAACTAGAGATTTTTTATTTTCAAAAGGTGTAACTCAATTTAAATTAGTCCCATCTCTTGGGGCAACAGAAGTATATCCATTTACTGGTTCATCAGAAATTTTATCAGATATAACTAGTACAGGTGAAACTTTACGAGCAAATAACTTGAGAATTTTAAAAGATGGAAATATTCTTAAAAGTACAGCAATTTTAATGTTTAATAAAAAATTGAGTAATAAAAAAGGTTTGAAGAAAATTTTAAACTTGCTTAGCTCTTAACTCTAACTATTATCTTTAATCTATGGATACGATTCTATTGATAATCTTGCTTTTATTGCTTATTACAACTTTAGGGGTTTTATATTTAAATTTAAGGCCAAAACCTAAAGAAGAGACCGAAAATAAAGAAGTTGAGGAAATAGCTAATTTAAAAGCAGAAATTGTCTCATTAAAAGAAACTTTAAATAGTACTATTAATAATTCATTAGGTTCAATGTCTACTTCCTTTAATAACCTCTCAACAGGTGTTACTAAAGATATGACAGAAGCCTTAACTAAAGTTGATGAAAAAGTTGGAAACTTCAATCAACAGGTACAGTTATTAAATCAAAGCCAAGAAGGTATAAGTAAAATTTTAGCTGGTGTTAAAAAATATGGAACACTTGCTGAATTTAGTTTGGATGCTTTAATTAAAGATTTATTACCAGCCTCTCAATTCATGACAAATGTTAAAATGAAAGAGGATACTAGTGAAAACGTTGAATTTGCAATTAAACTTCAAGGTGACGTTATGGTTCCAGTAGACTCCCACTTCCCAGTAGAAAAATTTAAAGCAATCACTGATGGTTATGACTCAGATGACAAACGAGCTGTTGCAGATGCAAGAGCAAAATTAGCATCAGCCTTCAAAGTTAAAGCTAAAATTGTAAATGAAAAATATATAGTTCCACCAAAAACTACAGATTTTGCTATTGTTTATGCGCCAACGGAAAGCTTGTATAAAGAATTGACTGAATATCAAGATCCAAGCACAAAAGAATTATTAACTCATGAATTAATGAAAAAACACAAAGTTGTAATATGTGGTCCAAACACCTTATCTGCTTACTTGCAGTCTTTACACATGGGTTTTCAATCACTTAAAGTTCAAAAGGGAGCAACTGAAATATATACTCATTTAAAAACAATAAGTACAAGGTTTTCAAGACATTTTGACAATATCATTGTGTTGAATAAAAAATTAGAAGAAGCTATGTCTGTTGTAAATAAGTTTGGAATGGATGCAAGATCTATTACGAGAACTTTGGAAAATATAAAAGATCCAGAGCAATTCGAAAAAGCTCTTAAAACAGATAATGTAGAAAAACTTGAAGATCTTCCCAGACAAGCCAAAAAATAAATTTAATTTAAATACAATTTCTCATATAAGAAATTAATGAAATGGAATAATAAATTTAATTATCCAAAATCTACAAGATCAATTGAGGATGGTTATAGAAAATATTTTCTAGGTGAAGAAAAACTTCCAAGTGTAACGACAATTTTAAACGCTACTAAATCTGAGGAGGAAAAAGCTGCTTTAGCAAATTGGAAGGAGAGAGTAGGCTTTAAAGAGGCAAATAGAATTAAAACTGAGGCATCCTCAAGAGGAACATCAATGCACTCTTATATTGAAGATTACTTAAGAGGTAGGATTAATGAAAGCTTTTTTGAAAGTAATGAACAATACAAAAATATGGCCAAAGAAATAATTGAAAAAGGTGTAAATAATAAATTAGATGAAATTTATGGAATGGAAGAAACTATTTATTATCCTGAACAATATGCAGGTACTGCTGACTTAATTGGAATTTACCAAGGGAAAGATGTCATAATTGATTTTAAGCAGAGTAATAAACCAAAAAAAACAGATTATATTCAAGATTATTTTTTACAACTTGGAGCATATACTCTAGCTCATGACGTTGTTCATGGAACAAAGATGAAAGCTGGGATAATTTTACTTTGTACAAAAGATATTTTGTTTCAGGAATTTAAAATAGAAGGTGCAGAATTAGAGATGTATCAAAATTTATTCTTAGGTAGGGTCAAAAAATTTTATGAGATGAATAATATAGCTTGACTTTAACAGACCATTTCATAGAAGAGATAAAACTAACTAGAAGCTACTTGTTTAGATGCAACGGTTTAGTCCTAAAAAACTTTCCAAAAACCCATCAAAACTTAGCTAATTTAAGGTTAAAAATATGAATTTAGCAATTTGGGATATAGAATCATCAAGCGCAAGTACTGATTTCGGTAGCATAATAGAAATCGGAGGAATTTTAGTAGATGAAAACTTCAAAGAGAAAGACCGATTTAATTTAAGGTGCAGTCTGCCAGAAGGGGAAATATTTCAGGCTATGGCCTTAATAGTCAACAAGACATCGATAAAACAACTTACTCAAACAAACCTAAGCCATTATCAAATGTTGGGGGAAGTTGAAAAAATTTTTAAAAAATGGAGTCCTGCAATATTTTTAGGTTGGAGTAGCCTTAATTTTGATGAGGAGATGATAAGGAAAGAGTTTTTTAAAAATATTAGATATCCTTATATTACTAATGCAGCACCCAATAAAAGACATGATGGTATAAATATTGCAAGAGCTGCTTATGCAGTTGATCCTACTATACTAGAAACAGAAATTAATGAAAAAAATAATCCTGTATTTAAACTAGCGTCTTTGGCTCAAATGCAGGGCATTGATGCAAGTGATGCTCACTCAGCACTTGCTGATGCTGAATTAACTGCAAAAATTTTAAAGATTGTTAAAAACAAACAAGAGCATACCTGGGAATCTTTTTTAAGAACTGCAAATAAATCAGATACAGAAACTATAATGAAAAAGGGAGAAATTATAACTTTAAATGAATATTATTATGGTAAATCCAGACTTCATCTAGTTATACCATTGCATCCAAAACATTGTATGCACCCAATTTACCAAGGATGGTATTATTCCATAGATTTAAGAACTGAAATCCAGCCTTTAATAAATAAATCAATAAATGAATTAAAAACAGAGATGAAAAAATCTCCAAAATTTTTAAGAACTATACGCGCAAATAAAGCACCTATTATAATTAATGGGAAGTATGGAATGAATGTAGAACCTTATAACAAACTTGATAAAAACGTAATTAAAAAAAGAGCAGAATTTGTTCAAAATAATGAACAGTTTTCTCAAAATATTTTAACAGCTTTAAGAGAAGTAGCAGAGGAAAAAGAACAATCGAAATCCCAAGAAGATATATATGCAGAAGAAAGTATTTATACAAAATTTACTTCAAACAAAGATACTGCTCTTTTCCCAGCTTGGCATGCAGCACCATGGAAAGAAAAATTAAATTTACTGGATAAGTTTGATGATGACAGATTAGTTGGATTTGGTAAAAAAATTATATTTCAAGAAGCTCCAGAAGTTTTGCCGGAGACAATGCATAAGTCAATAAAAAGAGAAATTGCTAAAAGAATACTAAGTGAAAGAAAAGAGAAATGGTGGACAATACCTACTTTATATAATGAAATTGATACTTTAAGAGAAAAATACACTAATGAAAACGATAACGAAAAATTAGCTCTGTTAGATGAATTTAATACTTATGCAATGTCTATACAAAAAAAGTACGAGAATGTTTAATGTATAAAATTCAATTTACGCATTTTTAACTATTGAATAAATAAAATTAATTTATATAAAACTTATATGGCAACAGTAAAATCTACAGACGAAAGTTTTGATCAATTAGTTAAAGATAATAAAATATTAATTTGTGATTTTTGGGCAGAATGGTGTGGTCCATGCCATATGGTGGCTCCCAGCTTGGAAGAAATTTCAAATGAAATGTCAGACCAATTATCTGTAGCAAAACATAACATTGATGAAGAGCCAAATACGCCAACAAAATATGGCGTTCGAGGAATCCCTACGATGATTTTGATGAAAGACGGAAATCATGTTTCAACCAAGGTTGGGGCAGTTCCAAAAAGTGAAATTGTTTCTTGGATAAAAGAAAATATCTAATTTAAGCTTAAAATTTCCCCAGCAAGATATAGTGAACCTAAGCAGAGTATAATAGTATTTTCATTTTTTGATAAAGATCTTATACTTTCTTCAATACCATTAGAAAGTTTCAAGTTTAATTTTAAATTAATTAACTTTTTTCTAAAATTTTCCTTTGAAATTGCACCATCTTGATTAGGAATATCAATTAATGTAATTGAATTTACAATATTTTCAAAAGTTTTTACAAATTCTGCATGTTCTTTATCTTTCATCATACCAACGATTAAATTTACTTCTTCATTTTGATTTTTAATCCAATTAGCGATTGAAAAACTTGCGCTAATGTTATGGCCGCCATCAACTATAAGTTTATTATTACCAGCAATATCTTTTAATTTACCATGTTTTATTTCTTCAAGTCTTGCTTTTAATGAAACATTTTTGATACCATCTATAATACTTTCATCTTTAATATTAAAAATCTTTCTTGATGCAGCAATTGAGGTACTAATATTATAAAGCTGATGATCTCCAAGAATACTTGGTTCAGGTAATACTAATTTACCTAACTGATCTTGATATTGAATAAATCCGTTCTTGGACTTTGCAATATTAAAATCTTTACCAAAAAAATATTTATTAGAGGTATTTTTTTCCAATGATTTTTCTATTTTATCTCTTATTTCATTATTCACTTGTTTATTAATAAATATATTTGAGTTTAAAAGCTTAGCTGTTTTTTCATATATTACACCTTCAATTGATTTATTTTCAAGCCATTGAAAGTGATCATTATGAATGACACCAATAAGTGTCATTAAATTTTCTTTAAATACATTTGTACTATCAAATTGATGAAATAATCCTGCTTCTATAATATTAATGTTATCTCTAAAATTTTCAGCATGTTTAATAAATGCACATGTTAAAATTTCAAATAAGGTTGCATTGTCATCTCCTAAAGTTTTTTCAACACTAGTCAGCAGTTCTATTAAATCTTCTTCATTGATCTCTTTATCATCAAAAATGTATCTTTCCGTATAAGAGAGTAGGTGGGGAGAAGTATAAAGATTAGTTTTATATTCAGCTTGGTTTAGTATTGACTTAAGACTATAGCACATACTTGCTTTAGCGTTAGTTCCAACAACTGTGATGACATTATTTAATTTATCTTGCGGATTACCCAGTTTATTTAAAAGATTAAAAGTTCTTCCTAAAGATAAGTCTAACTTTTTCTTATGATGCTTCTCTAGTTTGGATATTAGTTTCTGAAGTTTCATTTAAGTTTTCTAAATGTATATCAGAATTTTTTCTAAGTAATATCGATAGAAGGTTACCAACTTCTTTTTGTATATCTTTTCTATGTACTACTCTGTCGACAAAGCCATGTTTCTCAACAAATTCAGCTGTTTGAAAATCAGAGCTTAATTCTTCTTTAACAGTCGCTTGAATTACCCTTTTTCCCGCAAAGGCGATTAGACATCCAGGTTCTGCCAGATGAATATCCCCTAACATTGCAAAAGAGGCAGTTATTCCACCAGCGGTAGGATCTGTAAAACAGACTATGTAAGGTAAATTATTATTTTTAAGTTCGTTTATTGCAAGCGTTGTTCTAGTCATATTTGCTAGAGCAATTGTAGACTCGAACATTCTTTGTCCACCTCCACAAGGAAAAAATAAGTAAGGCGTTTGATTATCTATTGCATGTTGTACTCCATAAATTATTGCTTCTCCCTCAGCAGCACCAACCGATCCTCCAATAAAATCAAAATTAATCGCACCTGCAGTAACTTCAATTCCATTAATTTTTCCCTTAGCAATCATAACCGCACAATTTTGATTAGTTTTCTTTCTCGCAATCTTAAGTCTGTCTTTGTAAGACTTTGTATCAACCCAATTTAATGGATCCTCTGTCGGTATAGGAGACTCTAAAATTTGATATGCATTCTTACCAAAAACTATATCGAACCTTTGTCTACAACTAATTCTATGATGCTTTCCACAAAGGTTGCAAACCCATAAATTATTCTCTAAATCTTTTTTTAATATTGGACCTTTACAACAACTCGTCCAATCTGAGTTCGCTATATCTTCTTTCGAGGGTCTTTTTCGAAGTACCTTCTTTATTTTTTCTCCAATATTTATAGCTCTTGTTAACCAATTCACGATATTTTTTTTTTTAATTTACTAACTATCTTACTTACATTTATGACAGGATTTTGTCTATTGCTTAAACTTCTAGTAATTTCTTTACAAATTTGACTACCAACTACAAGTCCATCTGTATTTTTAAAATTTGATATAGTTTTTTCAGTTATCCCAAAACCAATAACACAATTTTTTTTAGGACTTATTTTTTTAATTTTATTGTAATTAGTTAATATTTTTTTTGGAGAAACTTTTAGTTTACCACCCGTAGTAGATAACATGCTTATATAATAAATCATATCATGAGAGTCTTTTGTAATACTTTTTAGTCTTTTATTTGAAGTAGTAGGAGATAATAATTGAACAAAATTAATTGAATTTTTTTTACATTTCTTTGAAAAAATTTTATTTTCTGGCCATGGTAAATCAACTACTATTAAACCATTAACACCTGATTTTTTACATTTTTTTAAAAAATTATTTTCACCATATTGGAAAATCATATTGTAATAACCCATAAATATCACAGGTTTTGAATTTTTACTTTTTTTAAAATTACTGACAATTTTAAAAATATCATTCATCTTAATACCATTTTTTATCGCTCTGTAAGCACTAGTTTGAATTTGGCCCCCATCTGCAACAGGAGTATTATGAGGAACACCGACTTCTAAAATATCTGCATAATTAGAAATTGCTTTTAGGATCTCTAAAGATTGCTTCTTTGAGCTATCACCAGCAACGGTGTAAGTAATTAAAGCTGGTCTCTTCTCTTTTTTTGCTTCTTTAAATGCAAGACTAATTGGATTTATCATATTTCTTCCCCAACTTTTGTTCTAAAATTCCCCTGTCTTTATATGCATCTCCACAACTATTAATAATTACTATTGTATCTTTGCTCAATTTTTTTGCTTCTTTAATTGCCACTGAGAATGCGTGACTGGGTTCGAGTGATGGTCTTAAATTTTCATATTTTGTAACTATTTGGTAAGCTTTTAAAGCTTCCTCATCACTGGCCGCTGTATACCTTGCGCGCTTTGTATCTTTTAAAAAGCAATGGAGTGGTGAAATGCCAGGATAATCAAGACCTGCAGATATTGACTCAGTCTCCTCAATTTGACCATCGCTATTTTGATTTACGTATTGAGCTGCACCATGAAGTATACCAATTTTCGAACCATAAGTTAAGGGAGCAGCATGTCTATTGCTTTTGGCTGGTCCTCCAGCTTCTACTCCAATAAACTCAACTTGTTTTTTATCATAATCCATAAATTCATTCCAAAACCCAAAACTTGATGAACCTCCTCCTACACAATTATACAATTTGAGTTTTTTAGGAATGTCACCAAATTCATTAACTAATTGAGTTTTAAGTTCTCTAGAGATTTGGCTAGTACTCCATCCGCATATTCGAACAAAGATTGCAGGTCCTACAGTGCTACCTACACACATTGCGGTAGTATCACAATTAGCGACCCAATATCTCATACATTCAGATACAGCATCTACTAATGTTTGACTTCCTGAATATACAGGAATTACATCAGCACCATTTTTTTTCATTGCTTTAACATTTGGTTGTTGTCTTTTTATATCTTTTGCACCCATAAAAATTTTACATTTTAAACCAAATTTCTTAGCAGCCATGCTTAACATTTTGCCAGCGTACCCGGCGCCGGTGTCACCAATTATTACTTTCTTACCAGACCTTTTAGCCAGTAAACAATGTACAGTTGCATTATATATTTTGTGAGCACCTCCGTTAGCATCAGAAACTACCTTGGACCAAATCTGTGCTCCACCGATATATTTTGTTAAATTATTTAATTTAATAAACCTTGTAGGTGTTCCAATCCAATTTTCGAAATATTTATCTCTTTCTACAATAAAGTTTTTATCATTCTTTAATTTATTAAATTGTATTTCTAGATCATCTATAGGTTTCTTAAGTGTCTCAGGTACAAAGTTTCCACCAAATTTTCCACCCCAAAAACCGAGTCTATCTACTTGATCAATAACTGGTATACCTTTTTTAAGCTTCATTTTTAATTGCAAAATTTAATAGTTTATTAATTTTTTTTAAATCCTTTTTACCTTCTTCATTTTCTAAAGCACCACTTAAATCTATAAAGTAGTCTTTATTTTTAAAATTTGGAATATCTTCTATTTTTATATTTCCAGCAATCATTTTATTTAATGAGTCAGGTATAGAATTTAATAATTCATGATTAAATCCAACTGATTTTTCGTAACCTTTTCCATCAAAAAGAATTAAATCTGAAACTTCATCATAATCTTTATATACTTCAACGTCTTTTTGAGTATTAATTGTTAAAGCAGTAATAACTTTGATATTATATCTTTCCTTGATTATTTTTGTATTTTCAGGGGTTACATCATATAGCTGATAAAAGTCAAAATTTAGTCCCTTAATTTTCTCTAATATTTTATCATCTGGATTGACAAGAACAGCTACAAAATTTGTATTTTTTTTTTTTATATTAACTAATTTTTTTAATTTTTCATATTCAACATATCTTCTACTCTTTTTATAATTACTAATGAAGCCTACAAACTTTGGAGGAAATTGATGATTTATAATATAGTTTAAAGTCTCAAGATCAGAGACCCCACAAATTTTTATTCCTTTGACCATTATTTTAAATGACTTATTAAATTTTGAATATTTTTTTTAATATTTCCTTTGGTAAGCGGTCTACCGATTACTAACCAGTCACTCCCATTTTTATACGCCTGCTTTGGTGTCAATATTCGTTTCTGATCATCAGCATTTGAATCAAATCTTATTCCAGGTGTTATTATTTCTTTTTTAAATACTTTCCTTACAATATTTACTTCTTTTGGGCTACATACTATGGCATCTAATTTTGCTTTATTAGCCAATTTAGCTTGATGAAGTATAATTTTTTCAACTTTTTTATCAAAGCCTATTTCTTTTAAAGATTTGTTATCAAGAGATGTCAGAATTGTTACTCCAACTAAATTTGTCTTACCCGAAACTTTTTTGGCTGCTTTCAAAGCTTCTAATCCTGAACTTATATGTATTGTAAGATAATTTAATTTTAAGTCGCTAACTGATTTAACTGCGGATGCACATGTGTTTGGTATATCTGAGAATTTATAATCTCCAAAAGTAATCTTATTCTTTAGTTTTGATATAAAATTTCTTCCATTTTTTGAATTCAAAAACTCAAGTCCAAATTTATAACCAATAATTAGTTTGGAATTTTTACTTTTTTTAATAATTTCTCTTACCTTTTTTGTATCTTTAGTATCACATGCAATAAATATTTTATCTTTTTTCATTTATTTTTTTAGTCCATTCCATAGATATCTTTAATAAAATTGACTTCTTTTCTGGGGTATTTACCTTTTCATTCGTTCTAGGATTTCTTGAAATTCTAGCTTTCTGGATTCTAGGTTCTATTGTAAACACATCTCTTAGCTCAACTCTTTCTCCTCTTTTCAGCGCTTCTTGCATTTCATAAATTGTTATGTCAAACAATTTTGATAAATCTCTTTTTAAAAAATTAGGATAATGCTTAGCCAGTTCTTTTATCAAGTCTGATTTTACAACTGACAATTTTTAATCTGTATCCTTTTTATTTTTTTTATCATCTAATTGTTCTGAAAGAGAAGAAAAGGGAAGATTCTTTCCACTTAGAGGACTTGAGTGTTCTTTAATTGCTTTTGCATTCATTATTTCTTCAAGTAACTTAATGCTTAGTGTTACTTTTCTTTTTTCAAAGTTTAATTCTGCTATGGCTGCATCAATTCTTTCACCACCAACAAATCTAGAAGGTCTAGCATCAGACGCACTCATCGCAATTTGCGATTTTTTTATTAGTAATTCAATTTCACAACCCTCAGGTTTGACAAATAATCCCTTATTATCTGAGGAAATAACTTTGACTGTAATTGCATCATTTACATTTTTATCTTTGAACCAGTCAAATGGATCTTTTTGTAATTGTTTTAAACCTACTCTAACTTTTTGTTCAGTTTTTTTAATTTCAAGTACTCTTACCTTTAATTTATCTCCTTTTTTATAATTTTTTAATTCTTCTTCTGGTTTACTAGTAAATGACAAATCATTAGAATGAAGAAAACCATCTATATCAAAGTCTGCTAATTTTAGATATATTGCATATTCATTTATGTTATTTACTACTCCTTCTATATCAGAACCAACTGGGTATGAATTTTCTAGTTTTGAAAATGGATTTTCTTGTGTCAGTCTATGAGAAATAGCAACTCTTCTTTTTTCCTTATCAATTTCTGTAATTACACAATCTATTTGATCTCCAACATTGAACATTTTCTTCGGAGATATATTTTTTTTTGTCCAGCTTATTTCACTACTGTGGAGAAGTGTACTTAGTCCTGGCTCTAGTTCGCAAAAGCATCCATAATCAGTAATTTTTACAACTTTGACTTTATACTGGCTTCCAATTTGGTAATTTGAAATATGTTCAAAAGGGTCAGGTGAAAGTTGTTTTATTGAACAACCTACCTGAAGCTTTTCCATGTCTATAGATATGACTTTTAAATCGTGTTTTTCTCCAATATTAAAAATCTCATCAGGATGATTGACTCTACTATAACTTATTTCCTGTAGATGACATAAGGTATCTAGTGTTCCATCTTCTGTGGTTACTTCAAAAAAACATCCAAATGAAGAATAACCTTTTACTACTGCATCTTTAATAATATCTCCAACTTTGAATTTTTCAATGATTTTTGCTTTATCCTCTTTTTTGCTAGATGAAACTACTTGTCTTCTAGATACAACACTATTACCCCTTACCATGTCTAGTTTAATGAGCGCAAATTTTTGTTCTATACCAATTAAGTGATCAATATTTTTTATCGGTTTGTCAGAAATTTGAGATCCAGGACAAAACATTAATGAGCCTGTCTCTACATGTTCAACAATTACTCCACCTTTAGTTTTTTGAGTAATTTTACCATTTATTAATTCATTATTCTCATAACATTTGACTAGTTTATTCCAGCCTTTAATTTTTTGAGCCTTTTGAGCTGATACAATAACATCTCCATTTTTGTCTTCAATTTTCTCTAGAAGAACCGAAATTGTGTCGCCTTCTTTAACATCTTCTGACATTCCTATCATTTTAATTTCGTTTACATCAATGACTGGCTCACTTTTTAATCCTGGAATAAATAAAAAAACATATTTATTTGTTATTTTTGTTACTTTACCTTCTATAATTTTACCTTCTTCAATTTTATTTTTTGATAATTGGCTATTTAATAGCTTTTCAAATTGTTGAGTTGTTGGTAAATTTGGGTCTTTATAAATTTCCATATTTTATTTTAATCGAATTTTTTACTAAATTAATAAGTTTTACCTTCATTTGTTTTATATTCAATTTAGTGGTGTCGACTAATACAGCATTTTTACTCATAATCAAGGGACTTATTTTTCTTTCAGTGTCATCTTTATCCCTTTGAATTAAGGCTTTTTCTACATCTTTTAGTTTAATATTCTTATTTTGAGCTTGAAATTCTCTCAGTCTCCTTTTTGCTTTTTCTTTCATTGAGCATGTAAAAAATAACTTTAGGTCTGCATTTGGCATAATTTTTGATCCAATATCTCTTCCCTCCACAATAACCAACTTAGATTTTTTAATGAAATTTATTTGGAAGTTTTTAAGAGCCTTCCTAACAAATTTTTTTTTCGCAATTATGGAAGACAGTATAGCTACTTCAGGAGCATATAGCTTTTTACTCTGTAATTTTTTTAAGGTTATTGATTTAGCAATCTTATTTATGAATTTGACATCATAAACGTTTTTATTTTCTATAATTTTTAATGCACAAAATCTGTATAGAGTTCCACTTGAAAGAAAGTTCATTTTTAAACTCTTAGCAATTAATCTTCCTCCTGTTGTTTTTCCAGAAGCACTACTTCCATCTGCTGCAATTTTAAATTCTATATTATTATGTTTCAATTAATTTTACCTCCTAATTCTTTTAATAATTTTAGAAAGGAAGGAAAAGATGTATTTACAGAGTCCTTATCCTCAATTTTCCAAGACCCGCCAAAACATAAAGCCGCAATAGAAGACATCATAAATACTCTATGATCTTTAAGATAACTCTTAATGTGTATTTTTTTTTTTATTTTTAAGTTTGGATTTCCATAAATTTTAATATCATTTTTTTTTCTTTTGACTTTAACACCAATCATTCTAAGAAAATTTAGTGCTATGTCTAATCTTGGACTTTCTTTTTTATTCAATTCACTTAAGTTTTTAAAATTTGATACACCCTTGGCTTTTGCAGCCATCAAAAAAATTACTAAAAATTCATCAATGGCTGAGCTATTTAGATATGATGGACAATTTATCCCCTTTATTGTTTTTACACTTTTTACAAATATATCTGAAATATTCTCTCCTTTGTAAATTTTTTTATTTTTAAGTTTTATATTTGCACCCATTTTGTTTAAAATTGTAATAATTCCAATTCTACTTTTGTTTATGTTTACATCTTGAATAATTAATTGAGATTTTTTTGATAGGAGAGTCAAAACAATAAAAAATGCAGCTGAACTAATATCACCCGGAATTATATAGTTAAATGACTTAAATTGATTAAGGCCTTTTATTGATATTATTTCGTGATTACTTTTCTTTATAACATTTATTGGATACTTTAAAAATTTTAACATTAGTTCGGTATGATTTCTTGAATATCTTGCTTTAATTTTAGTTACACCAGGGGTATTTAAAGCACCAAGAATAATGCAAGACTTAACTTGTGCACTTCCTATTCTTTCATTATAAAATACTGGTCTTAAAAAATCAGTTCCCAATATTTCTATCGGAAGTGAATTTTTTTTACTTTTGATATTTGCGCCAAAAAGTTCAAGTGGTTTTATTACTCTCGAAAAATCTCTATTTGATAAACTTTTGTCTCCAATAAGCTTTATTTTAAATTTAGATTTTGTAAGTAATCCTAATATTAACCTAGCTAATGTTCCGGAATTTCCCGCATTTATCGTGGTTTTTTTTTTTATATTAAAACCATTTAACCCAAAGCCTTCAATTAAATAATCATTTTTTTTTTTTTTATAATTTATACCGAGTTTTCTGATTATGTTTAATGCGTTTAAAACATCCTCAGATTCTAAAAGATTTGAGATTTTAGATATCCCAACAGCTTGAGATGCAAGAAGTATAGATCTAATTGAGATACTTTTATCCGCGGCCACTCTTATTTGTTTTTTGAAACTTTTTATTGTTTGATTTATTAAAATATATTTTGGCATTAATGAATTAATTTATTTTAAATTCATCACCAAAATAGGCTGACCTTGCATTAGTATCTTTTATTATTTCATCAGGACTACCAGAAGCAATTATCTTTCCATTAGACAATACAATAGCTCTATCCACACAGCTTAACAAATCCCTTGCTTGATGATCACAAACAACTACTGTTATTCTTGATAGTGATTGTAAATTTACTATTATTTCTTGAAGCATTTTGATTGTTAGAATGTCTAGCGCCGCAAAAGGCTCATCTAAAAGAAGAATATTTGGTTCGTTTATTAAGGTCATAGATATTACTAACTTTTTTTTTTGCCCCCCAGATAAATGTTTAGCTTTTATTTTTAATAAAGGATCAAACTCAAATTGCGATATTACTTTTTCTATTTTTTCATTTCTTAAATCTTTATCTTTAATATGTATTTCACCGACTAATTTTAAATTTTCCAGCAGTGTTAAGTCTTGTATAAAACCTCCATACTGAGGTACATATCCAATTTTAAATTTTGTTGCTCTTTCATAGATAGGAATTTTTGTACAATCAACACCGTTAATTAAAACATTCCCATAGCTTGGGTTTTTTAATCCAGTAATGATATGAAAAATAGTAGATTTTCCGACTCCATTAGGACCTAGCATTCCTAATATTTCTTGTTTATTAATTTCTAGATTTAAATTATTTAAGATCTGTCTCTTATTATAAAACATTGATATTTTATTTAATTTCAATATCCCCTCTTGTCTTTTAAAACTTTTAATTCTAAATTTTTTAATTAATGCCATTAGTTTGTTATTACCTTAATGTTTGTATTTACACTTTCAGGATTTATAATTATGTTTTTTGTCTCTAAGTCAAATTCAACGATACCAGCTTTCATTATAGATTTTGGATCAGTTATTTCGACATCATTATATGCAAGAGCTTTATTTGTATCCATATTAATATCAAAATTTAGACTAGTAATTTTTTTATCCTGATAGTTTATTATTACATTTTCATAAAACTTTGAATTTAAATTTATAGTATTATATTGCGCAAAATCAGAAACTATAAATATAGTATCTCTTTTATCAGAGGTTATTTTGCCTCTTACGTTTATTAGATCTAAAATATCGTTATTATCTTTATTAGATTTTCCTGAACTTGCTAAAAGAAAAAATTTATTTCCTTTTTGGTCAACTGAAATGTATTCAACATCCTTAACAAGATTTTTAACCTCTTTTTCCTCAAGGATATTTTCTTTTTCTATTTTTTCTTTCTCAGTACTTATATTTTCTAATTCAAGTTTGTTGTTTTTTATAACTTTTTCAATGACATTTTTTGGAGATAATTCGTCTGTGTTTTTTTTATTTTCTATTATCTTTTTATTTAGTTCTAAATTTTTTAATTCTAAATCAGATATTTTTTTATCAAGTTTTTTGAGTATTTCTTGGTTTTTTAGTTCAGAAATATTTACTTCCTCAACGATTTTTTTGTTAGTATTAAAATATTTATAGTAAACGCCTCCTATAATTGACGATATTAATATTAATAATAAAATTTGAATAAAGGATTTAAGTGACATCTAATTTATATTTGCATTCAAAATAGTATGTATATGAATAAATCCTATCGTTTTATTTAAATTCTTATTTTGATGAACACATAAACTAGTAATTTTTTTACTATTCATAATTGAAAGTGCTTGTGCGGCAAGCATATTCTTATCTACGCTAATTGGTTTTCTTTTCATAACTTTTTTGATTTCTAAATTTCTAAAGTCTATTTTTAGATTTGAAAGTCTTTTTATGTCTCCATCTGTAATTATTCCAGTTGTTTTGTTTTTGTAATTTTTAACTACCAATGCTCCGAAACCTTTTTGTGCTATATTTTTTAGTGCAATTTTCATACTCATATTTTCTTTGATAAAAGGTATTCTCTTTCCAATAAGCATTAGGTCTTCAACTGTTTTTAACTTAATTGATAATGCCCCACTTGGATGAAATTTTTTAAAGTCTAATTTACCAAATTTTTTATATCTCATACATGTAATAGCTATTGCGTCACCTAAAGCAATTTGAACTGTAGTTGATGATGTTGGAACGAAATTACCAGGACCTGCCTCTTTCACACTTGGCAACAAAAATTTTACATCGGAATTTTTATATAGTATAGAATCTCTTTTTGAAGTAATACCAATTAGCTTGATATTCTTATTTCTGGAAGAATACTGAATTATATTCTTTAATTCATTGCTTTCTCCACTTAAGCTTATTAATATAATAATGTCGTTAGATGTTATTTGACCCATATCTCCATGACTTGCGTTTGAGGCATCCAAGAAAAATGATGGGGTACCAGTGGAGGATAGTGTGGCAGACCATTTTTTTGCAATTATTCCACTTTTGCCTACACCTGATACTATGACTTTACCAAACTTGCAATTTATAATTGTTTTAATAATTTTTTCAAAAGAACCATCAATGCTTGAGTGAAGTTTCTTAAGTGATTCTAGTTCAAGTTTAACTACATCCTTTGCTATATTTAATAAATTTTTATTTCTCATTCTAATGAGACCAGATATCTTCCTTATACGATGCAAAGTCTAGGTTAACCCTGGTATTTATAAACTTTATTGTTTCTTTGTATAGGTCTATTCTTTTTTCTCTTTCTAATATTTTTTTTAAAGACTCATAAATATTATGCAGATAAATAACATCTTGAGCACAGTATTTTAGTTGTTTATCGGTTATCTCTCCACCAAAGTCAGATGATTGCAATTGTTTACTGATATCAATACCTATAAATTCTTTAATTAGATCTTTCAATCCATGTCTGTCTGAATAACTTCTTGCTATTTTACTCATAATTTTAGTACAATTAATATTTTTTACATCAACCTGTAAATATTTTTTTATGAACAAAAGGTCAGCTCTAGCAAAATGAAATATTTTATTAATATTTTTATCATTTAATACATTTTTTAAGTTTGGTGCATGATAATTCTCTTTATCAAATTGTATAATGTGAGCATCGTTTCTTCCAGTCGATATTTGTAGCAAACAAAGTCTATCTCTCTCAATATTAAGACCTGTAAATTCACAATCTATTGCTATCTTGTCACTGAATTCAATTTCATCTGGTAAATCTTTTTTATGTAATTTAATATCTTTATTCATTAGATAGATATATATATATGAAAAATCAGGATTCAATTTTAATATTTGGTTCATCAGGCCAAATTGGAAAATCATTAATAAGAAAATTTACAAAAAATAACTATAAAGTAATTGCTGTAACTAGAAGTATTCACCAAAAAGGTTATCAAATTAAAACACAGTCAAATTATGGTTATTTGGAATTAGAGGAAATAAAGTCATTTAATAAGGATAATATATCAAGATTAATAAATAAATCTTCTGTGTGTATAAATTTAATTGGTATTTTATATGAAAAAAAAGAAAATCAATTCAGTTTAATACACGATGACTTGCCGTCTTTGATATCACAGATTGCTGCTAAAAATTCAATTAATCAACTAATACATGTGTCTGCCCTAGGGATTGAGTCAGCATTAGACAGTAAATATGCCATAAGTAAATTAGAAGGTGAAAAAAAAATTAGAAAAAATTTTTTGAACTCTGTAATTTTAAAACCTTCTATAGTTTATTCGGTAGATGATAATTTTACGACAAACTTTATGAGATTGTTAAGTGTAATCCCAATTATGCCTTTATACTATAAAGGTAAAACAAAGTTTACTCCTATCCATGTTTCTGATTTTGTAAATATAATTTTCCAAATTGTTCAAAAAAAAATAACTAATGAAACCATCGAATGTGTTGGTCCTGAAGTTCTAACATTTAAAGAAATGTTATTAAAAATCTTAAAATCGATTGATAAAAATAGAATTTTAATTCCCTTGCCTTTATTTTTAGCAAAAATAAATGCTAAATTATTTCAATTAATGCCAAAGCCATTACTTACTATAGACCAACTTAAATTATTAAAATATGATAATATAATATCAAAAAAATATAAAACAAATATAGATTTTAATATGGTAGCAAATAAAAAATTTGAAGAAGAGATAAATAAATATAGTTTTAATTGGAGAACAGGTGGCCAATTTTCAAAAAAAAGAGAAAATTAAATAATGATAACTAATATTATATATCTTGCTGTTTTTTTAATTTTAGCGTTTGTATTGACTATTGCTGTTAAAGCAATTTCTCGAGGAGTTGAAGCAAAACAAGTTTTAAAAGAAGAAATAAATCATGAACAAATAAATGAAAACCAAAATAAAAATTTAGAAGTTATTAGTCAAATAAAAGAATTAAAAGATTTACATAATAAAGGTATATTGAATGATGATGAGTTTAAAAAAGCTAAAGAAAAGATACTAGGATAATCTAAGCAGTTTTTATTTTTTTCTCGATGTATTTTGGAATTTCGTCTTCTTTATTAACTTGCTCTTCTTTTTTGCCCTTAGGTTGAAAAACTATCATCAGATGTAATGGGCAGTAGGAAAACTTTTCAATGGTTTTTCTTCCACAAAATGAAGAATCTTTTTCATCTGGGTGTCCTTCCATATATTTACAAGTATGTTCATTTAAATCTTCCAATTGCAGATTTTTAGCAGATTCAAAGTTCTTATCTAAAAGCAACGACCTAAATCTTTGCTTTCTGCTACCTTTTTTGAGATTGTTAGGGTTTGAATTAGACGTTCCAACGATATTCTGAGAAACAGACGTTCTAGTTTTAATTTTTGCCGATAGATTTAGTCTGTGTGCTTTACCTATGACAGCATTTCGACTTACTCCACCAATTATCTCTGCAATTTGGCTTGCAGTTTGACCTTTGCCCCATAGATCTTTAAGTTTATTAACTTTATCTTCTGTCCAACTCATAATTTACTATATTTAGTATATTATAATACATTTAAAACAATATATAGAAATCATAATTAAAACATTATAACAAGCTTTTTCTTTCCTTTTTTAACAATTATTAAAAAAAAAGTTTATTAATAAAAACTTATGGTTGAATTACAAAAAAAATATCAAATAGGTATTAGAAGATTTGGTCTTATCAATTGGGTTGGAACTTATTCTTTATTTAAAAAAGAAGTCTTAAGATTTTTAACAGTTTCAGGACAGACTTTGTTTGGTCCAATATTGACTAGTATATTATTTTTAACAGTAATTTCTTTAGCTATAGGAGATCAGAGATCTGACGTATTAGGAGTTCCATATATAAAATTTTTGGCTAGCGGTTTAATCATGATGCAGGTAATCCAGCAAAGTTTCGCACATTCTAGTTCATCATTAATGATGGGAAAGATGATGGGTACAATTACAGATGTTGTTCATAGTCCTTTATCTGCATCAGAAGTAGTATTTGCAATAACTTTTGCTTCTGCAGCAAGAGGCTTATTGATTGCATCAGCCTCAACTTTAATATTTGTATTGTTTATAGATTTATCAATAAATAATTTTCTTTTGTGGTTTGTTTATTTGTTTTTGGGTGGATTATTTATGGGTTCTTTAGGAGTAATTGTTGGATTATATGCAGATAAATTTGATCAAATGAGCACTGTTACTAACTTTATAATAGTACCCTTAAGTTTTTTAAGTGGTACGTTTTATAGTATTGATAGACTTCCGAATTTTTTAAAAATTCTAAGCAATTATAATCCTTTTTTTCACATGATTGATGGATTTAGATATTCATTTATTGGTCAATTAGATGGTTCATTAACATATGGTATTTCCTTGTTAGCTTTTTTAAGTTTAGTAGTTACTTATTTTGCATATTTACTAGTGCACAAAGGTTATAAAATTAAATCATAGTATATACATGAGTTACTTAGCTAAAAATTATAAAAGAAGAAATTTATCTTTCAACAAAGGTAAAGGATCTTTTTTGTACACAAAAAGAGGAATAAAGTTTTTAGACTTCGTTCAAGGTATTGCTGTAAATTCTTTAGGTCATGCTAACTCAAATTTAATAAAAGCAATCAACAAACAATCAAAAAAACTTTGGCATGTTTCTAACTCTTTCATAATTCCTGAGGGAGAGGAATTAGCCAAAAAATTATCTAAGAGAACTTTTGCTGATGCTGTTATTTTTCAAAATAGTGGTGCAGAGGCAACAGAGGCCGCTATAAAAGTTGCTAGAAGATATTTTTATTCAATAGGTCAACCAAAAAAAAACAGAATTTTATGTATAAAAAATTCATTTCATGGAAGAACTATTGCAGCAATAAATGCAAGTGGATCTAAAAAAATGGTTGAAGGATTTGGTCCAAAAGTAGGAGGATTTGATCATTTTAAATTTGGTAACCATGAGGAGCTAAAAAGAAAGATTTCAAGCAAAACCGCCGCTATAATGATTGAACCAATAATGGGTGAGGGTGGAATTAAAGTAATACCTACTTGGTGTTTAAGAGAAATAAGAAAGATCTGTAATAAGAAAAAAATTCTACTTATTTTAGATGAAGTTCAATGTGGAATTGGAAGATCAGGCAAATTTTTTTCATATGAATATGCAAATATTAAGCCAGACATTGTTCCAATTGCTAAAGGAATTGGAGGTGGATTTCCCATAGGAGCGGTGTTGATGACAAAAAAAGTTTCTAAGGCTATGGTTCCTGGTACACACGGATCTACTTTTGGTGGGAACCCGTTAGCAATGTCTGTTGGAAATGCTGTGATGGATGAAATTTTCAAAAAAGGCTTTCTTGAAAAAGTTAAAAAAAATTCAAAATATTTTATTTCTGAATTAAATAAAATTAAAATCAAATTTCCAAATATTATTAAAGAAATCAGAGGAGTAGGATTAATTTTAGGGATACAGTTACATCATGATCAGACAAGATTTATACAAAGTTTAATGAAAAATAAGTTATTAACAATTAGAGCGGCTGAAAATGTTATCAGAATTTTGCCGCCACTTAATGTAAATAAAAATGAAATAAAAATAGCTTTAAAAATTATAAATAAAGTTTGTGATGGATATAAAAAATAATGAAAAACTTTCTTCATATTAGAGATATTCCTCTAAAAGATTTAAAAAAAATTATTTCTGATGCAAAAAACAGAAAAGCTAAAAGAAAAAAATTTAGTACACTTGATCCTGACAAAGATGTACCTTTAAAAGGTAAAATTCTTTTACAGATGTTTGAAAAATCTAGCCTTAGAACCAGATTAAGTTTTTATTTAGCTATCAAACAATTGGGTGGAGAATCTTTGACGTTGAGACCAGAGGAATTACATCTTGGAACTGGTGAAGAAAGTATAGCAGATACATCTAAAATTTTATCAACTTACGGTAATGCATTTATGTTGAGAACAGACTCGGATAAAAAATTAGATCAATTTAAAAAATATTCAAGCATACCAATAATAAATGGATTAAGCCCGTCTTCACATCCTACTCAAGTTCTATCAGATATTTTTACAATTCAAGAAATTAAAAAGAAGAATATTTCAAAATGTAAAATATGTTGGATAGGCGATGCTAACAATAATATGATGAATAGTTTAATAGAAGCTTGTATAAAATTCTCTGTTTCCCTAAATATTGCATGCCCTAAAAGCTATCAGCCAAATAAAATGCTTATTTCTTTGATAAAAAAACAAAAAGGAAAAATAAAAATTTTTAATAAGAAAGAAAAAGCTATTAAAAATTCCGATGTTGTAATGACTGACAAAATCATATCATTAAATGATAAAGTAAATAAGAAAAAGAAACTTAAATCGTTTAAAAATTTTAAAGTAGATAAAAAAACTATGAATTTAGCCAAAAAAGATGCAATTTTTCTGCATTGTCTTCCAAGAGGAAATGAAGTTTCAAAAGAAGTATTTCTTGGTAAACAGTCTAAAGTCTGGCAACAAGCTCTTAACAGAGTTTATGTTCAGAAAAGTATTTTATTATATTGTTTTGGTAAATTAAGGTAGTTGTAAAGGACTATCAGCATTAGCATTCATATATAGAATAACTGAAGCTCTATCCTTCTCTTTTTTTAATCCTGCAAAAGCCATTTTGGTACCCTTAATATATGAAGCAGGTTTAATTAAAAAACTATTCATCTCCTGGAAAGTCCAATCTTTTCCAAATGCCACTAAAGCTTTTGAATATTTATAGTCTTCTAGAGCACCCATATTTCTTCCCAGTACATTATAAAGTGCTGGGCCAATATTGTTTCTTCCACCTTTTTTAATCGAGTGACATGCACTACACTTCTTAAAGACTTTTTTTCCATGATCAACACTTCCCATAGCCAACAAAGCGGATATATCAACTGCTTCAACTGATGAGGTTTTTGTACTATCTGTCTCAGCAAATTCAACTTTATAAGCTGATTGACTTGGCTTCTCTACGTAATAGATAATGTCTGAAATTTTAGTTATTCCAAATATAACAACAAAAATTACTACTACCGCTGCTATAATTTTATTAATTTCAAATGAGTCCATGATTTTTAATTATTATCCTCGTATAACATGTTAAACAAAAAAAAAACTAAATTTAAATTTAATTATTGCGTCTGAAAGACGCATAATACTTAGTTTATGAGCAATACAGTAATTTTAATCCCTTCAAGATTAGCTGCAACAAGGTTACCAAATAAACCTTTATTAAAAATCAATAATATTTCAATTATCAATCATGTTTACAAAATTGCAAAATCATCTCTTATTGGAGAAAGTTATGTTGCAACAGGTGATAAAGAAATATTTGAAGAGGTTACTAATCTTGGAGGAAAATGTATTTTAACCAAAAAGGATCATAAAACTGGAACTGACAGAATTTTTGAGGCTTATCAACAGTTAAGAGATGACAACATTGAATATGTAATAAATCTTCAAGGAGATGAACCAATGCTTGATATTGAGGATGTTACCAATCTCCTTAAAAACACTATTAAAAAAAAATCTAAAA
The DNA here is from genome assembly GCA_902535275.1 of uncultured Pelagibacteraceae bacterium. GTDB lineage: Bacteria > Pseudomonadota > Alphaproteobacteria > Pelagibacterales > Pelagibacteraceae > Pelagibacter. The sequence continues at coordinate 626 of CACASS010000008.1, read as the reverse complement.
TTTCAACATTAGCTTGTCAAATTGAAGACGAAAAATTTTTCTTAAAAAAAAATATTGTTAAAGTAACAACAAAAGAGGAGCTTCATCAAAATGATTTATCAATAGCAACATCATTCGCGAGAGAAATCAAAAATACTCAAAAAAACATTTACCACCATATTGGAATTTATATTTTTAATGTTTCATATTTAGAAAAGTTTGTTCAATTAGAGCAAACTCAGAATGAAAAATTACAAAAACTAGAACAATTAAGATTAATGGATAACAATATTGAAATTAATGTTGGACTAGCAAAAACTAAACCAATTGGTGTAGATACAGATGAAGATTATCTAGAAATAAAAAAAATTATGGAATATAAAAATTAAATTATGAAAATTGCTTACCAAGGTGTTGCAGGAAGTTACAGCGAAAGTTGTGCAAAAAAAATGTATCCTGAGAGTGAAACAATACCCTGCAAAACATTTGATGAATGCTTTGAAAGATCTAGTGAAGATAATTCAATAAAATCTTTAATTCCAGAGTCAAATAAAACAACTGGAAATATTGGTGTTGAGTATTTAATCTTTAAATACAGATTAAATATTTATGCTGAGCATTTTTTTCCAATTAATCATAATCTATTA
>CACASS010000007.1 GCA_902535275.1 uncultured Pelagibacteraceae bacterium | reverse complement strand
TGGACATACACAAAAAAAATAATTGGACTTGAACAAGAAGAAAGTGACGAAATTTTAAAAAAAATATTTGAACACCAAGCACGACTTGAATTAACCTGTAGATTTAGCTGGACTGAAAATACAGTCTGTATATGGGATAATAGAAGTGTTATTCACTTTGCAATTGCTGATTTTTATCCAGGTAGAGGATTAGGATATGAAAGAGTAATGGATAGAATTGCTATAGAAGGTGACCACCCACAATAAATACCTTGAAATTTGATTATTTAATAATTGGAGCAGGTACAGCAGGATGCGTTCTCGCTAATAGACTAACTGAACAAAGTAAAAATAAGGTTGCAATTTTTGAAGCTGGTAAAGATAGTGATATATGGAAAGTAAACATGCCCCTTGCAATACTTTATGCAATGCATGACCCAAAATATAATTATAAATATTATTCTGAACCTGAGCCACACTTAAACAATAGAAAATTATTTTGTCCTAGGGGAAAGATGATTGGTGGTTGTTCCGCGCATAATGGAATGGTTTATGTTAGAGGAAATAAAAATGATTATGAGAGATGGGCTTCATTTGGGTTAAAAAATTGGTCTTACGAAAATGTTTTACCTTTTTTTAAAAAAATTGAGACATGGTCAGGTGGAGAAAATAATTATAGAGGTGGAAAAGGTATATTGCCTGTAAATCAATCAAATAACAAAAACCCCCTTTTTGAAGCTTTTTTGGACTCAGCGAAAGAGGCAGGACATAAAATAAATAGTGATATGAATGGAGAAGACCAAGAAGGCTTTGGAATGTACGATGTTACTATTCACAAAGGAGAGAGAGCAAGTGCTTCAAAATATTACTTAAAACCTGCTAAAAGCAGGGAAAATTTAAAAGTATTTACTGAGTCATTTGTAGAAAAAATTATTTTTGATGGCAAAAAAGCTATTGGAATTCAAGTTAAAATCAAAAATGAAACAAAAACTATTTACGCAAATAAAGAAATTATTTTAAGTGGTGGATCAATTAATTCTCCACAATTATTAATGTTATCAGGTGTTGGTCCAAGCAATCATCTTAAAGAAAAAGGAATAGAGGTTATTCATGATTCAAAAGGAGTTGGAAAAAATTTACAAGATCATTTAGAAACCTATATTCAACAAGAATGTAAAACTCCAGATACATTATATTCATATGTAAATAAATTTAATATGGTAAAGGTGGGTATCCAGTGGTTCTTAAACAAAAGTGGGCCTTGCTCTACGTCTTTTTTAGAGGCTGGTGGATTCTGTAAATCATCTCCAGATAAAAAATATCCAAATATACAATTTCATTTTTTCCCAGCATTTGTAATAGACCATGGTTTAGTAGATCCTGATAGACACGGATACCAATTACATGCGAGTTTAAACCAACCTAAAAGTAGAGGTGAAGTTACTTTGAAAAGTTCAAACCCTTATGATTATCCAAAAATACAATTTAATTATTTGCAGGATGATTATGACCTTAAAGAGACAATAAAATGTGTTCGAGTAGCAAGAAAAATTCTAAATCAGAACTCTATGAAACCTTTTGCTGGTAAAGAAATTGGACCAGGTGAAAATGCTAATTCAGATGAGGAAATTGAAGAATATATAAGATCAAAAGCAGAAACAGCATATCACCCATCATGCACTTTAAAGATGGGTATTGATGATATGGCAGTAGTAGATGAAAAATTAAAAATTCATGGTCTTCAGAATATAAGGGTAGCGGATGCATCTGTAATGCCAGAAATTACAAGTGGAAATCTAAATGCACCAACATTAATGATAGGTGAGAGAGCTGCTGACTTCATTTTGAATTAACTTATGGAAGCAAATAATAATACTAAAGGCATCATATTTATTATGATAGGTATGGCTTTTTTTTCAATTCAAGACTCTCTTATAAAATATATATTTGAGGAGATTGCTTTGTTTGAGTTATATCTTGGCAGAACTATCATTCAAGCTACAGTTCTTATATCTATATTCTTAATAACAAAGAAAAAATTTACATTAAAGACTCATTATCCTTTTTTAACTTTATTAAGAGTAATTTGTTTTTTCTTTGGTTTTAGTTTCTTTTACATTTCACTTACATTTATGTCTTTAGCTATGGTCAGCGCATTATTCTTTTCATGTCCTTTCTTCATGTCAATATTTGCTAAAGTATTTTTAAAAGAACAAATTGGAATTAGAAGATGGAGTGCAATAACCGTAGGATTTATTGGTGTTTTAGTTGTGCTAAATCCAACTTTAGAGGACTTTAACTTTTTTAAATTGGCACCAGTTGCATGCTCACTTTGTTATGCATGCTCTATGACAATTACAAAATATACATCTGAAAAAGATAATATTTATACTCAGTTAACTTTACTTTATATTTTTGCAGTAATTGCGAGTGTTATAATATTTTTAATAAGTGGTGATGGTAAGTTTAATAATTTTTCTGATCCTACAATGCAGTTTATTTTTAGAGAATGGTTTGTAAATCCATCTGTTTCTTGGCCATACGTTTTTGTAATGGGTATTGTTGCATCAATATCTTTTTTTTGTGTTTTTACAGCATATAGTATTGCTTCCCCGTCTGTGGTGTCTCTGTTTGAATATTCGTATATAGTTTTTGCAATGGTAGCAGGTTATATATTATTTGAAACTATACCAGTACCTAGAACTTTTCTTGGAGCCGCAATAATTATTGGTGCGGGTGTATATATTTATTTTAGAGAAAAAGTTCGAGGCCAAATGATTGCATCTGATACACCTAATAGATGATAAAAAAAAACTATATTCCAACAATAAATATTTCTTCTCTTCTTGAAAAAAGTTTTGATACAAAACCTACACTTAAAATAGTTAAAGAAATTGAGAAAGCTTGTTTAGATGTTGGTTTTTTTCAAATTACAGGTCATGGTATAAAATTAAAAAATATAAATAAAATTTGCAAGGTCGGGGAGAATTTTTTCAAATTAAATATAAAAAATAAACTTAAATTAGCTCCAAAAAAATGGAATAAAAAAAATAAAAATGTTTATAGAGGTTACTTTCCTAATGACGTAAATGGTAAAGAAGGACTAGATTTGGGGGATTTAAAAGTAACTAAGAAATATTCAAAAAGAGTAAAAAATCAGTACATAGAATATTTAAATATTAAGCAATCATTTACCAAAAATAATATTTCTAAATTATCTGATTATTATGATGATATATTTAATTTAAGTGAAATTCTTTTTAAAAGTATTATTAAAATCTATAATAAGGATACTGATATATCAAAAAAAGCATTTTCAAGATTAAAAACTCTCAGCACATTGCGTTTTAATTATTACCCTAATCAATCAAAGCCTGTTGAAATTTCTAAGCAAGATGGAGTTGCTCTTGGATGTGAAACACATGTAGATAGTGGTATTTTCACAGTACTTTACCAAAACAAAAAGGGTGGTTTACAAGTACAAAACCGTAAAACAAAAAAATGGCACAATGTTCCCTTTGATAAAAATGCTTTAGTTGTAAATACTGGAAGAGCGCTTGAATATTTAAGCAAAGGCAAGTTTAAAGCAACTAATCATAGAGTATTATGGAACAAGCAAAAAAGGCTTTCAGTTCCTTTCTTTTTTGAACCCTCATATGACTTTAAAATGAAACTTTCATTTCTTAATAATAAGAAATTAGCAAAAAGTGGTATCAGATATGATAAATTTCTTAACAAATCCCTTAAAAAATTCGTTGAATATCAAAGGTAAGAATAATAATATTATTTCATAAAGCGATACATAACTCGTCGTAAAATCATATACGAAAGTGGGATCGGTCGTCTTTAAATTAATTTTTAAAGGAGGCTTAATGAAGTTTGGTTATTTTTGTAATACTACAAATTGGACACACAAACCGTATCATAAATTATTAGATGAAACTAAACAGATCACTGAATATTGTGATCAAAACAGTTGGAATTCAATTTGGTTTACTGAACATCATTTTAACCATGAAGGAATGGAATCGTGTACCAATCCCCTAATGCTAGGAGCAGATGCTGCAGCAAGAACAAAAAATATAAGAATAGGACAAGCAGCAAATGTAATAACTTTTCATAATCCTATAAGATTAGCAGAAGATATTGCTACACTTGATCAACTTTCAAAAGGAAGAGTAGAAGTTGGTGTTGCAAGAGGTGTTTATGGAAGAGAAGCAATTAATTTAAATAAAGAAGCAGATCTAAAAGATCAAGCAAAAAATTTTAGATTATTTGCTGAAACATTGGAAATTTTGAAAAAAGCATGGTCAGAGAAATTTTTTAATCATGATGGAGAATTTTATACTTACCCATCACCAAACTATGTTTGGCAGCATGACATGAGCCCGCCAAGTGAAGAATTTATGAATATGGAAGATAGCACTATGAAAAAAATTAGTGTTCTTCCAAAGCCTTATCAAAATCCACACCCTCCAATACATCAAGTTGTTGATGGTATAAGATCTATAGAGTGGGCTGCAGAAAATAATATAAATGTAATTATGTGGATACCTACAGTTAAAGCATTGAAAATAAGATTTGAAGCATACAAAAATAAAAGATCGGAAGTTACTAAAAAAAATGTTCCTTTAGGTGAAGGCGTTACTCTCGTTAGAGATATGTTTGTCGCTGATACTATGGAAGAGGCCAAAGAGAAAGCTGGGCAACATATGGTAAATTATATGAAATGGGTTTGTCATTGGAGAGGTCTTGGTAATCACATGGATCCTGGTGAAGAGCTTCCAGAAACAAAGGGTAAATTAGATCTTCTTAATTACGAGTTTTTACATAAGCGAAATATGTTATTTGGTACTCCTGAATATGTAACAGATAAGATTAAAGAACTTCAATCAGAGCTTAATCTTCAAAATCTTCAAGTTTGGTCTAACTTTCCTGGTGTTAAACATGAAGATTGTATGAAAAGTATTAAGCTATTCACTGAAAAAGTAATGCCTAACTTTAAAGATGATCTAGATACTGAAGTTAAAAAAGTATCGTGATCAAGACCAATAATACCTTGACCGGTGGTCAAGCGGCAGTGAAATCCTTAAAAAAAGAAAAAGTTAAACACGTATTTGGTTTAATTGGTTCAGCTACAATGGAGATATTTGATGCATTATATCATGAAAAGAAAATCAAGTTTATAGGTGTAAGAGACGAAAGAACTGGAACGCATATGGCAGATGGATATGCAAGAGCTTCTAATCAACCAGGTGTAATAATTGCCGGCCAAAACGGTCCAGGAGCAACTAATCTCGTTACAGGCATAGCACAAGCAAAAGCAGCATTTTCTCCTGTGGTATCTATTGCAGGTTTATATTCTACTAAAGATAAGATGGAGGACGCCTTTCAAGGACTTGATCAACAATCACTTTTTGATCCTATAACAAAAAAAACATGGACAGTAAAAAAGACAAGTCATATACCAACAGCCTTTAAAGATGCTTTTAACCTTGCAATGTCACCACGCAGAGGACCAGTTTGTATAAACCTTCCAAGAAATGTTCTTTCTGATACTTCAAAGTTTAAGATTAATGAAAATAAAAAATCTTATAAAGCTGAAAGTGACTTAAAAAGTAAAAAGAATTTAATTGATAGAACTATAAAACTTATCCTCAACTCAAAAAAAACAGTAATTGTTGCTGGAGGAGGAATAAAATATAATTCGAAATTTAAATCTGTAACAAAGCTTGCTGAATTTTTAAATATTCCAATTGTAACTGCAGCGGGACATGGAGATGCAATTCCCTTTAGTCATAAGTTAAATGCCGGACAAATGGGACCTAGAGGAAATATTGTTGCATCAAGATTAGTCAAAGAGGCAGAGCTAATTATTGCAATTGGGACTAGACTTGGTTTCAATTCCACTTTCTATTCGTATGACAATATAAATAAAAACGCAAAAATTGTACAAATTGAGTTGGAAAAAACAATGATAGGAAGATACTTTCCAATTAATGTAGGTATTCATGGCGATGCTGCACTTGTGACAGATCAAATTTTAGCTGAATTAAGAAAACAAAAGAAAATTTTCAATTACAAAGAATGGACAAATAGCTTTTTATTAGAGAGATCAAAATTTCTTAAAGATAGAGATAATATAAAGTCAAAAAATTTTCCAATCCAACCGAACGGTCTATTCAGAGAATTAAGAAGAGTACTACCAAAAAATACTGCAATAACACTTGATGCTGGAACACTTTGTCTTCAAGCAACAGATGCTTTAGAATATTACAATCCTCCTTCCCTTTTCACGCCCCTTGATTTTGGTTTAGTAGGCTTCTCATTTGCATGCGGTTTGGGAATAAAGGTTGCAAAACCTAATAAAACAGTTGTTAGTTTAATGGGTGATGGTGGATTTGGAATGACTATTTCTGAATTAAGTACAGCTGTAGAGCATGGCATTAACACAATTACAATTGTAATGAATAATAAAAGTTGGGGGGCAGAAAAAGCTTATCAAAAAGATTTCTATGGTGAAAGATATTTAGGAGCTGATATTCAAAGTCCTCCTTTTGATGAAGTTGCAAAACTATATGGTGCTAAAGGAATTAAAGTTAAAAAATTATCAGAAGTTAATGAGGCTGTAAAAAGTGCATTAAAAGTAAATAAACCAGTTGTTATAGATGTTGATGTAGATCCAAAAGCGTTATACAGTTTTAGAAGAGATAGCTTTACACATAGAATTAAAAAATGAAATTAGAATTACGTAAGTTTACTAAATTTGTAGATAAGACTTTTATTGAAGGTGGAAGAGAAGCTAAAGAACCAGTTTTGATGGTTTCTGTTGCTGCAGTTTTTAAAAATCCTTGGGATGGAAAAGGTTTTGTAGAGGACTTAAAACCAATTATTTTAGATCTAGCTCCTAAACTTGGAGAATTATTAGTTCCTGAACTTATAAAAGAAATAGGCTCTCCTGATAAAATATTAGCATATGGGAAAGCAGGTGTGGTTGGATTGAATGGAGAAATAGAACATGCTTCAGCATTTATTCATACATTAAGATTTGGAAATAAGTTCAGAGATGCTGTTGGAGGAACTTCTTATTTAAGTTTTACGAATACAAGAGGTCCGGCTGGATCAAAAATATCTATTCCAATGATGCACAAAACCGACTCTGGTTTAAGACCATATTATCTTACACATGAGTTTACAATTCATGATGCTCCATTTGATGATGAAGTTGTTATTGCAATTGGTGGCGCCTCGACAGGTAGAGCTCATGCAAGAACAGGCGATAGATACCAAGATATGAAGGAGATGGGCATTGATCCAAAATAATAATGATCAATGCAACAGATTCTAAAGGTACATTCTATAAACTAAATCAAAAAAAAGGAATTCCAATAGTATTTATTCATGGTGTGGGTCTTGATCATAATATATGGGATCCACAAATTAATGAATTTGATAATACAGTTTTAATTTATGATATCCTTGGACACGGTAGAACACCTTTAAATAAAGAAAAAATAAGTTTTGATGATTTTTCAGATCAAATTATTGATCTTATTGATGAATTAAAATTTAGTAAAATTCACCTTATTGGATTTTCAATAGGCTCTTTGATTGCAAGAAACTTCGCAACGAGATTTAGTGATAGATTGAAATCCCTAACATTGTTGTGCTCAATATTTAATAGATCTGATAACGAACAGAAGATAGTAAATGAAAGGTTTGAACAGACAAAGAAAGATAAAAAACTGACAAAAGACGCGCTCAATAGATGGTTTAATAAGGATTTTATTGAGAAAAATCCTCTAATTTCAGATAAAATTTTCTCAATACTTAACAATAATAATATGGACAACTTTATCAAAGTTTACTCGTTGTTTGTAAACCATAAAGATAACGAAAAATTTGAAAATATTAATGTCAAAACACTTGTGATAACTGGAGAAGGTGATGTAGGCTCAACTCCAGAAATGTCTGATAATCTGAGTAAAAAAATTAAAAACTCTAAAGTAAAAATAATACCTGTAGGCAAACATCTATGTAGTATTGAATGCTCATATGATGTAAATAAAGCAATTAAAGATCATATACAAAATGCCTGAATTAAAAAAATATAAAATGTTTATAGGGGGACAATGGGTTGACTCTGATACTAAAAAAACTTTTGAAACTTTAAATCCGGAAGATAATAAACCTTGGGCAATTGTTCCGGAGGCAAGTGCTTCTGACGTAGATAAAGCAGTTCAAGCAGCTCAAAAAGCCTTTGAAGGAGATTGGCCTAAAATATTACCGCGTGAAAGAGCAAAGTTTCTAAGAGCTATTGGAAATAAGCTTAGAGATAACGCAGAATTACTTGGAAAAATTGAAACTATAGATACTGGAAAACTTTATAGAGAAACAAATAAACAAGCAAATTATATTGCTGAGTATTATGATTATTATGCAGGTATGGCAGACAAGGTCGAAGGCACAGTTCTGCCAATAGATAAACCAAATATTCAAGCCATAACTTCAAGAATACCTATTGGAGTTATCGCTGCGATTGTTCCATGGAATTCTCAAATGTTTTTAACAGCTACAAAACTTGCGCCTGCTTTAGCTATGGGAAACACGGTGGTTATTAAATCATCAGAACTTGCTCCAGCAGTAATGTTTGAATTTGCAAAACTTATTGAAGAAACTGGTATTCCTAAAGGAGTTGTTAATGTTATTACAGGATTTGGAGACCCATGTGGAAAGGCTTTAACTACACATAATTTAGTTGAAAAAGTTGCTTTTACAGGAGGACCCGAAACTGCAAGACATATAATTAGAAATTCAGCAGAAAATTTATCAGAAGTAAGCTTAGAACTTGGAGGAAAAAGTCCTGTTGCAGTATTTGATGATGCTCATCAAGAAAATGCTATTAATGGAATTACTGCAGGAATATTTGGAGCTAGCGGACAGAGTTGTATTGCTGGTTCAAGGTTATATCTACAAAAAGGAATTTACGATGAGTTCCTTGATAAACTCACAAAAAGAGCTGAAAAAATAAAAATTGGCGCTCCTATGGATCCAGATACAGAAATGGGACCATTAAGTAATTATAAACAATTAGAAATTATTGAAAAAAACATAAAAAAAACCACAGAACAAGGTGGAAAAATAAAGTGTGGTGGTGAAAGGCATCCATTTTCAAATGAGGGATACTACTTTCCTCCTACAATAATTGAATGTGATAATCATAATCTTCCAACTGCAGAAAACGAGCTTTTTGGGCCAGTTTTATCAGTTATGAAATTTGATACGGAAAAAGAGGTAATAGAGAAAATGAACGATAATCAATATGGATTATCTTCTGGGGTCTATACAAGTGACTTCTCCAGAGGTCTAAGAGTTTCTAATGCAATAAGAGCAGGTATAACATTTGTAAATACTTATCGATTGATTTCTCCATCAGCACCTTTTGGTGGTATTAAAGATAGTGGATATGGAAAGGAAGCGGGAATGGACTCAATTAAAGATTATACTAGAGTTAAGACTACTTGGTATTACACATCAGATGAACCAACTTTAGATCCTTTCTCTATAAGATAATTTTTGTCTGCAAAACATACTTTACTTATTTTATTTGTTGTATTTTTATTAGGAAGTGCATATCCAACTGGCAAGCTTGGATTAAACGACACTATTCCACCAATTCTTTTTGGCTCATTAAGAATGGCTGTTGTTTTTATTTGTTTAATCCCATTTTTTAAAATTCAAATAATAGACAAAAAATATATTATTCCCTTAATTGGGTTTTCATTATGTTTTGGTGTTGCAGTAAATATGTTTTTATATTTATCTATAAATGCATCAAGTATACTTGCGCCAATTACAATAGGGGCTCAACTTTCAATTCCTTTTGGAATTATATTAAGCTCAATATTTTTAAATGAAAAAATAAGTTATAAAAAATGGATATTAATTATGATATCTTTTTTTGGTATTGTCATACTCGCATTCGACCCAAAAGTAGTAGAGGAAATAATAGGATCACTTCTTATTTGTGGTATGGCTTTTTTCTATGGGCTGTCCCAAGTATTTTCGAGATATTTAAAAGAATTAGATGTTAAATTTACAAATACTATAATGAGCTTCACAGGATTTATAATTTTAATAATATTATCTGCAATATTTGAGGGAAATACATTTCAAACAATAAAAAATATTAGTTTAGGAAGTTGGTTTACAGTTTTATATGCAGGAGCAATTATTTCTTTGCTTGGACATTTAATGATGTTCTATCTTTATAAATTTTATCCTCTTGATATGGTATTGCCATTCTACGCTTTATTCCCTGTATTTGGTTTAATCCTTACTTTTTTTATTTTTGGAGAAATTCCATCTCTAATAACAGTAATTGGAGGAATAATTGTTATTACTTCAGTGTTTTTTGCTCAAAAAATGAGATAATTTTCTCGTTGAAAATTTAAATTAATAGGATTTAATTTTGTTTATATAAATTGTTAACAATTAGAGGGAATATATGAAAAAACTAGTATTAGCGATGTTCGTATTTGTATCTTGCTTTACATCTAAAGCATATTCAGATGGACATGGCATTAAAATGGGAATTATTTTAGGATTTACAGGCCCTATTGAGTCCCTAACTCCAGCTATGGCTGCATCTGCAGAGCTTGCATTTAAAGAAGCCTCAGACTCAGGTTCGTTACTTGGGGGAAAGAAGATTTCTGTTGAGAGAGCAGATTCAACTTGTGTTGATTCAGCTGCTGCAACAGCTGCTGCTGAAGGTTTAATATCTGGCGGTGTAGTAGCAATTATGGGTGCTGATTGTTCTGGTGTAACCGGAGCTATTGCAACTAACGTTGCAGTTCCAAATGGTGTTGTTATGATTTCACCATCAGCTACTTCTCCAGGATTAACTGATCTTAAAGATAACGGATACTTCTTTAGAACTGCTCCATCTGACGCAAGAGGTGGTCAAGTATTAGCAGATATTACTAAAGACAGAAAAGTAAAAAGTATTGCAGTAACACATACTAATAACGACTACGGTAAAGGTTTAGCAGATGTATATGTTGCAGCTGTTAAAGCTCATGGAATAAACGTAACAGTTGTTACAGCTCATGAAGAAGGTAAAGGAGACTACGGTGCTGAAGTTGCAACATTGGCAGCAGCAGGTGGTGATGCTTTAGCTGTGTTAGGTTATTTAGACCAAGCTGGCGGAAGTATCATTGATGGTTCTTTAGACTCAGGTGCGTTTGACGTATTTGTTTTATCTGATGGAATGATTGGTGACTCATTAACTGACAGATTTGGAAATGATCTTAACAAATCATTTGGATCTTTGCCAGGATCAATGGGTAAAGGTGCTACAATCTTTAAAGGTGTAGCTGGTGGAGCAGGAATCGATTCTTCTGGACCTTATACTTCAGAGTCTTATGATGCTGCAGCTTTGATTGTACTTGCAATGCAAGCTGGTGGAAAAGCTGATAGAGCTACTGTTCAAGCAAATGTAATGTCTGTTGCAAATGCTCCAGGAGAAAAAATTTATCCAGGAGAATTGAAAAAAGCATTAGATTTACTTGCTAGTGGTAAAGCAGTTAACTACGAAGGAGCATCTAGTGTTGAATTTACTGATGTTGGAGAAGCAGCAGGTGCCTTTATAGAAAAAGAAATTAAAGGCGGTAAGTTTAAAGACAAAAAACAAAGATAATATTTAATTATTTAACTCCAGCGGTGAAAATCGCTGGAGTTTTTTTTATCCTAAAATATTGATTAATACGTAAATACTAAGAGCAGACATAAATAAAATTATTAAGATATTTATAATTCTCCAAACTTTATTGCTTTTCAAGTAATTAGATAAAAACTTAGATAAGAATCCTAATGTAAAAAAAAATATTATTGAGGAAAAAGTTGCACCAAATCCAAATGATAATTTTTGATTAATTAAAAAACTTTTCGAAAAGTTTCCTAAAAAAAATACAGTGTCAGAATAAACATGGGCGTTTAAATAAGTAAAACCTAGAGTTTTAATTATTATTGAGCCTAGACTTGCTGTTTGATTTTTTTGATTTATTTCAAAATTAGTATTTATACTTTTTATTTTTTTCCATACAAAATGTATTAAAAATAAAAGCAAAAGAATATTTAAAATTAGATCAGCAAAAGGTGAAAAAAAACTTTCAAAATAGTGAAATAGGAATATTCCTAAAAAAATAAGAAGGAAATCTGAAAATGCACAAATTGCACACACAATAAAAACGAATTGTTTTTTTAAACCTTGCTCAATTACAAATATATTTTGAGCACCAATAGCTAATATTAAACTCAGTCCTGTAAAGAACCCTAAAATAAAAAAACTCATTATAAATTATTGTTTTATAATTTTTTCTGGAATTATTCCTTGAGGTCTAAATCTCATTATCAAAAGAAGGCCAATACCAACAAGCAAAAATCTAAAATATGGAGCACTATTTATTAAATGAACTTTGATTTCATTTGTTTCAGGTAAATGAGCTGTAAATAAATTTATAAAGAACAAAGCAATTGGTGCTGCTTCTACCCATAAAAACCATACAACAAATCCTCCTAGAATTGCTCCAAAGTTATTTCCTGTACCACCAACAATAACCATAACCCAAATTACAAAAGTATATCTCATTGGTCTGTAGCTTCCTGGGGTAAACAGCCCATCATTAGTTACCATCATAGCTCCAGCAATACCAACTATTGCTGATCCAAGAATAAATATAAATAAATGTTGTTTAACTACATTCTTACCCATTGCACTTGCAGCTTCTTCATTATCTCTTATTGCTCTCATCATTCTACCCCAAGGCGAGTAAAGAGCCTTTTGTGTAATTATTAATAAAATTATAACTACAACTAAAAACATGCCTGCAAAACATAGTTTTACATAAACAGATGATGCATCAATCACTAACTGATTTAAAATATCTTGTCTTTCCGACAATGAATTTGCTAGATCTAATTTTGCTGAGTGAAATTTTTCAACTAAATTTATAAACCAAGGAGAGGTTTGTAAGTCAATTTCATAAGGAGCTGGTCTTTTTAATCCAATAACGTTTTTCACACCCCTTGCCAACCAATCTTCATGTTTAATAATGGAAACAACAATTTCAGCTATTAATAATGTAGCAATCGCTAAATAATCTGCCCTCAATCCTAAAGCAACTTTCCCTACAATAAATGCTAGGCCAGCAGCAAAAAGACCTCCAACTATCCATGAGAATAAAACTGGTAACCCAAGTCCTCCAAGAAACCCTGTCTTTGCAGGATCAACAGCTTCTATTTGTTCAATTGCAGGTCCAGCAATTATTTTTATTAGAATTAATCCAACTATAATTATTCCAGCTATTAAATAATTTCTTTTATTAGATTTTTGAATATTTTTTAAAATATACCTTGTAGAAAAAATCATTATTATAATTATTCCTAGGCAAGTCATCATATTTACTCCGCCCACACTCCAGGCTTCTGGAACAGGTGCTACAGATACTAATACTACTGCTAAACCTCCTAATGCCGTATAACCCATGATTCCAAAATTTATTAAACCAGCATAACCCCATTGAATATTTGCTCCCAAGGTCATTACTGCAGAAATCATACAATAATTAAAAATTGTTAATGCTATAGACCAAGACTGAAAGATTCCAACTAAAATTATTAAAAGCATCATTATCGAATATGCTACAATTATATTTAAATAATTTCTCATATACGTTTTCCTTCAAATATGCCCGACGGTCTAAATATTAATACAATTACTAATATCGAAAATGAAATAGCAAATTTGTAATCGGTTGATAATAATTGCATCAATGAATTTGGTTCTAGTGACTCTGGCAAAATATAAACTAAAAATCTTTTATATGCATAAGTCAAAAATATTTCAGCAAATGCTATAACATAACCTCCAAAGAACGCTCCATATGGATTTCCAATTCCACCAACTATCGCAGCAGCAAAAATCGGTAGCATATTATTAAAATACACAAACGGTCTATAACTTTTGTCTAAACCATAAAGAATCCCACCAATTGTTGCTAATATTCCAGCAATGATCCAAGTAATTAGAACTACTTTTTTTGGATCTATTCCAGAAAGAAGTGCTAAATCTTCATTATCTGAGTAGGCCCTCATACTAGTTCCAGTCTTAGTTTTATTTAAAAACCAAAACATAATAGCAACAACAATAATAGTAACTACAATTGTTATCATTTGCGTAGATTTAATTGTCAAACCTTCTGCAAGACCTGTCATTTCTTTAAATTCAGTTGCTTTTAAAATGAATTTTTCACCATCTAAAAACCTTCGATCAGTTGGTCCAATTATAATCCTTATGACTGCTTGGGTCACAAACATTACCCCAACACTAACCATAGCAAGCTGTACTGGTGGACTTTTTTTAATTCTGTAATATTTAAAAACTGTTTGATCAATTAAAAGCATGTATAAAATCATCATAAAAATTGCAAAAGGAATAGTGAGCAAAGCAGTGGGAAGAAAACCAAAGCTAATTCCGATTGATTGAAAGTAATAAGTCAAAAGTACAGCAAACATTGTACCAAATGACATCATGTCTCCAGTTGCAAAGTTAGCAAATCTTAAAATACCGTATATTAAAGTTACAAAAATTGCTCCAAGAGCTAACTGAGAGCCATAAGTTAAGGCTGGAATGACCGTATAATTCAATAAAACTATTACTGCATTAATTAAATCCATACTAAGCTCCTAAGAAAGATCTCCTAACTTCAGGATCATTTAATAATTCCTTACCAGACCCCTCAAACTTATTTTCACCGGTAACAAGCACATATCCTCGATCAGAAATGCTTAAAGCCTGTTTTGCATTTTGCTCGACCATGATGATTGCTACTTTTGTATTTTTAACTCTAATAATGTGTTCAAATAATTCATCCATAACTATTGGGGAAACACCTGCTGTAGGCTCATCTAACATAAGAACAGATGGTTTTATCATTAGAGCACGTCCCAAAGCTACTTGTTGTCTTTGCCCTCCTGATAATTGTCCTACAACTTGATCTTTTTTTTCTCTTAAAATTGGAAATAGATCATATATTTCTTCGATAACATTATTTACATTATCTGTTCTTAAAAAAGCACCAACTTCTAAATTTTCTTTTACAGTAAGTTCTGCAAAAACATTTCTAGTTTGTGGTACAAATGATATTCCCTTTTTTACTCTTTCTTGAGGAGATAGTTTAGAAATATCTTCTCCATCAATTGAAATATTACCTGATTTTAGATTTAACAATCCTAGCATTGCTTTCATTGCTGTAGATTTTCCAGCTCCATTTGGTCCAAGAATAGCAACTATCTCTCCTCTATTAACATTGATAGTGCATGAGCTAATAATATCAGGACCATCGCCGTATCCTCCTGTCATTTTATTTCCCTCAAAAAATGCCATTTACTTCTTTCTACCTAAATAACTATCTATAACTTTTTCGTTTTTCTTAACTTCATCTGAAGTTCCCTCAAAAAGAACAGATCCTTCTGACATTACAATAACTGGATCACACATTCTGCTTATAAAATCCATATCATGTTCAATCATACAAAAAGTATAGTTTTTTTCTTTATTAAGTCTTAAGATTGCTGTTCCTAATTCTTTTAATAATGTTCTATTAACCCCTGCCCCTACCTCATCCAATAATACAAGTTTTGCATCAACCATCATTGTTCTCCCAAGTTCTAGCAACTTTTTTTGCCCTCCGGATAAATTACCAGCACGTTCATTAGCAAGATGTTTAAGATTTAAAAACTCAGTTACTTCATACGCTTTTGCTCTAATTAAATCTTCTTCTTTTTTAATTAAATTTGGTTTTAAAAGAGCATTTATTAAAATTTCTCCTGTTTGATTGCCTGGTACCATCATTAAATTTTCAAGAACGGTCATATTCGAAAATTCGTGAGCTATTTGAAAAGTTCTTAGTAAACCTTTTGAGAAAAGTTCATGAGATGGAACATTTGTTATATCTTCTTTATTAAATAATACTTTTCCGTCAGATGATTTGAGATTGCCTGCTATAAGATTAAATAAAGTAGTTTTACCTGATCCATTTGGACCAATTATTCCTGTAATTGAACCCTCTTTTATTTTTAATGAGCAATTTGATACAGCTGCCAAACCACCAAAATATTTTGATAAGTTGTCAATTTGCAGAATGTTTAATGATTGCTGCATGTAAAATTATATTTTATTTAATCTTTTAAGAATACTATTTAGGGTTTTGTTAGTGGCTTTATAGAAACCAGCTTTTTTTAATTCATTTACACCTTGCTCATTCAACCCTTTAGGTGTTTGGGAGTCTTTGACAAGTATTTTTAAATCTCTATTTGAATTAACTACAGCATCTTCTGAAAGTGCTAAAAAAAGAGATGTTATATATCTCTGAGATTGGTCTTTTTGAATTCCCCTTTTATTTAACCATTCAGACATTGTTCTTAATAATTCATAAAAAGGTGCCATCATTCCAGATGTTGACCAAAAATTTTTAGATAATTTTTCGTTTTTAATTTCAACAACTGTTCCAAGATGTTTAAAAAAGTTTTTAACTTTCCTGTTTGGTGGAAAAATAGGAATTGGTCCTTTTTTAAAAGAAATAGGTGGTAAAGGAATTACTCTCGAGATATTTGCTTTTACTTTGACTGCCTTCTTAATGTTTTGAAGATTCATTGTTGATATGAAACTTACAATTACCTGACTTTTTTTAAATTTTAGCTTATGTATAATTTGATTAGCCACAGTAGGAGTTACAGCTAGAAAAATCCAGTTGCAATCATTAACAATATCTTGATTATTTTTTGCAATATAAATTTTTTTAAAACTTTTTTTAAGTTGTTTTGAAATTTTTTTATTTCTTTGAGATAATATAATTTTGGTATATTTAATTTTAGACTTGCATATACCCGTCACCACTGCTGATGTAATTTTACCAGTTCCTATAAATCCAAGTTTCATAAGTGTATTTTCTACACTTAATTGTTAAAAAAGGAACCTCTTATTCTTAGTAATTCTCTTGATAAATTTTTATTTTCTTTAAAAGGTTTTCGACCATGAAGCCAAAAATAATTATTCGCCACAACAGCACTTCCAACCGGCAAAGATGTTATTATCTTATTTTTACTACCCTCAAGAGCATCAGATAGTCTTTGTAAAAACAATCCTTGATCCATATTTTTTGGTTCAGGAAATTGATCGATGTAAGAAATAATGGGTTTTCCATCACTATCTTTAGAAAACACAGGGTGTTCAACTTTATAATCAATATTTTTACTTTTTGGAGATCCCCAAATAAATTTTTGCTGTCCAATTTTATCATCTGATAGATCAGACAAATGTTCCCAATCATCAAGATGTAGTAAGGCGGTCTCTCCACCAATCACATTCTCCTCCTCAAGCTTTGACATTAATATCCAATCAGTTATTTCTCGTACATATGTTCCATCAGTATGTAAGTCCATATTTATATATGCCTTACGAAGATATGAGTCACTATTATCTTCATGTTTAACGTGAAATCTTGCATAGTATTTTCCAGCCATTGAGTCGTGATTTGGATTTCCAATTAAGTGAGTTATTGCAGTTGATAGTTTAACTAAAAATGTTTGATCTATTTTAGAAGACTTATTTTTTGGACCAATTATAAAACAACCTGTATCTCTATCTTTAATAATTTCGTTTAAAAAATTACTTAATTTATTAGATGCAGTTTCATCTAAACTTTTTGCAATAGTGAACCTTGTAAATGGTTTATATTCTAATGCTGTAATATTAAATTTTTTAAATGGAAACACTAATCGATCAATAATTTGATCCTCAATTTTTATATTTATTATTCTCTTAGATTTTTCATGAAAGGAAATTTCAAATCCATCTAATTTAAGAAGATTCTTCACGAATTTATTTATTACAAATACCTATAGACTCTGGTCCACAAATTTCTCCCATTGTCCAAGTAGCTCCAATTAAATTCGCACCATCGAAATTTGCATTTAAAATATTTGATGACGTAAAGTTTGCCTCCATTAGATTGGAATTCTGAAAATTTGCATCTATGAGGGTAGAACCTGTAAAATCAACTCTTGTTAAGTTAGCACTTGTAAAATTTGATTGCTCAAAATTTCCACCACCTAAATTTGACTCATATAAATTAGCTCTTATAAAAGATGACTCTGAAAAAGTTCCAAATGTTAAATCTGAATTCATCATTATACTTTTATCAAAATTTACTTGGATAAAACTAGCAAATGAGAGATTAGAGTTAGGAAGAAAGGTTCCTTGTAAATCCTGACCATCTGAAAATTTACATTTAGAATAGTCTACTCCATCAGCTATTGGATCATCACATCCAGCATTTGCATTACTAGAAAGTATTAGAAAAAATATAATAAAAAAAAGTTTTTTCATACAGCAAAACTATTTAATGTAGCCAAAATTATAGCAGATAATATGGTCGGATAAACTAAATTTCTTTTAGTGACATAAAAAATTAATATTGATAGTAAAATGACAATTATCCTTAAAATATAATGTACATCTGAAAGATCTCCAGATGGGAAAATTAACATTCTTGAGATTAAAGCTGCAAGAGTTGAATATGCTACACAATTAAACCATTTATAAATTTTAGATGTCTCTCCTATCTTTTCTGAAGTTAAAGCACCAAGAAATCTTGAAATATAAGTTGCAAGAGAAGTTACTAAAATTGCTAAAACAATATTAGCTGTCATAAACCTCTCCTATAAAGTAAGCAATTGAACCAGCTACCAACCCACCAAGTAAAACACTCCATTCTGGAGAAAAAAAATAAAAAATTGGACCTAAAAAAGCGCCCAGAATAATTGCAGAGGAAAGTTGTATAGTTTTCATAACTCCTATCATTGCACACATAAAATAAATTGGATTTACTATAGCAAGTCCAATTATCATATCTTTGCTTAAAAAGTCGGCAGCATAAAATCCTAATACTGTTGAAAAAATGGCAATTAGCCAAGTGGCTGTTCCTATACCAATCCAAAAATCTATTCTATATTTCCTATCAATTTCCTCATAATTACTTTTTAAAATCAACCACGACGAAACAGCTACAAAGTGACAAGATATATAATATTTCCATCTAGGTTGACTATCATGTTTAAGTAATGGCATAATTGAAACTGTCATTGGAAATAGTCTAGAATTTACTAACCATACTGCTAAAAAAATATTTACAAGTGAAGCGCCAATAAGCATTGACTCTGCCATAACTAATGACCCTGGAAGAGCATAAGTTAAAAATGTTGAGAAAATACTTTCTTGTATATTAAACCCTAAATTTTTTAATAAGGCACCTATAGCAATGAAACTAGCTCCTAATGCAATTGCTGGACTATCAAATTTTTTTGAGCAGACTATTCCTTTGATAAAATATTTTAGGTTTATCATTAACCGCCTAAGAATAGACGGCCGACATCTGGATTATTTAAAAGATCATCTCCTTTACCTGCAATAGCTGTTTCTCCTGAAACTAAAACATAGCCAATATCAGCAAACTCTAAACCTTTTTTGGCATTCTGCTCAACCAATATAATTGTTTTTTTTTCATTTTTTTGAAGATCGTCTAAAATCTCAAAAACCATTTGAATATATCTAGGCTCAAGCCCAATTGATGGTTCATCAACAAGTAAAATAGAAGGTTTCATTACTAGAGCTCGAGAAATTTCTAAAAGTCTTCTTTCTCCACCCGATAATACTTTTGCAGGTTGATTTCTTCTGTTTCTTAATCTTTCATATTTTTGAAGAACTCTCTCTGCTTCTTCAAAAGATTCTTCTGTTTTATCTTTAATGTATCCACCCATTAAAAGATTTTCCTCTACAGTCATATCTGGAAAAACCGAATTATCTTGTAGAATATACGCTATGCCCTCAGATTTTAGTTTTTCTGCGGGACTGAGGTTAGTTATTTCTTTTCCATCAATTTCTATTTTTCCTGAAAAGATATTTGTAAAACCATATATTGAATGAAGTATAGTTGATTTTCCTGCACCATTTGGACCAATCAAACAAAGAGATTGTGCTTTACTTACAAATAAATCAAAATTGTGTAGTATTTCCATCTTACCATAACCAGCTGATAAACCTTTGATTGTTAGGTGAACATTTT
The DNA here is from genome assembly GCA_902535275.1 of uncultured Pelagibacteraceae bacterium. GTDB lineage: Bacteria > Pseudomonadota > Alphaproteobacteria > Pelagibacterales > Pelagibacteraceae > Pelagibacter. Next base: position 10,588 of record CACASS010000007.1, on the reverse strand, counting down.
CAGATGAAAGTTTTTTTAAATCCTCTGCTACAGGAGCTTTACCAAGAACTTCGTATTGATTTGCCATTATTGGGCTCCTAAATAAGCGTCAATCACACGCTTATCATTTTTAATTTCATCGGGTGTTCCATTTGCAAGCATTTTTCCATGCGCAAGACAAAAGATACTTTCAGCTAATTGCATTATTACTCTCATATTATGTTCAATAACAAGTAGAGTAATTCCAAAATCTTGATTTACTTTTATCAATCTATCAATAATTCCATTTATTAATGTAGGGTTGATACCTGCAGTTGGTTCGTCCAGTAATAACATCTCAGGCTCATTCATTAATGCCATTGCTAATTCTAATAATTTCTGCTGACCAAATGATAAATCTCCAGCTCTTAATTTTCTTTTTTGATATAATCCAACAAAATTTAATAAATTTTCAGCTTTTTCTGAAAGGTTTTGTGGTATCTGGGAAAATATAGAAACTAAACTTTCATCGCTTGCTTTGTGACTTATAAGCATATTATCTACGCAATTCAATTTTCCATAAATTCTTGTTTGCTGGAAAGTTCTAAGCAAACCAAGTTTAGCTATTACTGGAACTGGTAATTCAGATACTTCTTTACCATTAAATTTAATTGATCCTTGGTCAATAGGATACGTTCCAACTATAGAATTAAACAATGTAGTTTTTCCAGATCCATTTGGTCCAATTAATCCTACGATTTTTCCTTTTTCAACTGTCATAGATATATCAACATTGGCTTTAACCCCACCAAATGACTTACTGACATTGCTTACCTCTAAAATACTCATTTAAGTGTAACCTGTGCTTTCCGATCTGCTTCATCTACAACTTCACCAAATCGCTCTGGGTATTTTTCTCTCAACCAACCCATAATCCCCTCTGGGAAATAAATTACAATTACAACAATCAAAACTCCAAGAGCAACATATTGCCAACCTAAGAAAAAAGTCCAGAAACCTTCTTTAAATATATGAAATAATGTTGCTCCAATTACTGGTCCCCACAAGGTTCCTTTTCCTCCTAGTATAGCCATCAAGACCATGAATACTCCCATTTCTCTTCCATCAAATGCTACATCAGTTGAGTCTATATATCCAACCAGTCCACCCATAATACCCCCTGCCAATCCACAGAAAAACGCAGAGATCATCCAACCAATAATTTTATATTTCATTGTTTGTATGCCCATTGCTTCAGCTTTATCTTCATTATCTCTGATTGCATTGAGAACTAGTTTAAATCTTGTTGAGTAAATTGCTTTAACTGCAAGGAACGTGAATACCAAAACAATAAAACTACAAAAGTAAAAAAATTCACCTCTAGCTTCTAATCGATCAACATTAGGAAATGGAGGTGTTGTAAACCCTTGTCCAGCTCCAATTATTTCTATTCCGCCAGAAATTTCTCCAGCCGCAACTCCTAAACCTAGTGTGCAAATAGCAAAATAATGTCCTCTTAACCCTAAAATTGAATAACCAATTAAACCAGCAATAATTGCTGGAACCACTGCGGCTACTGCCAAACCAACTGCAAATCCTTGAAAGAATTGAGCGGGAGTATGAACAAAAGTTTTTTCTCCACCACCTTCTGTCCACTCTGCTAAAGGAAAGAACATCCCGACTTGAACTGAAGCACAGAGATACATACCAAGTCCATAAAAAAGAATATTTCCAAAAGTATTATATCCCATTTCACCACCTTGGACATTCCAAGTGATAGCTAGAATTATTAATATACAAAGAATTGACAATTGAACTTTAAATGCTGGAAAAACAAAAGGTGCGGCAACACCAAATATTAAAATAGCAGCATATAAAATTATATTTTTATTCATTATTTTAAGTATTCTCTTTTTTTAGAGAGTTTAAATCTTCTATAAACTAGAATTAAAACTAGTAATAAAAACACTGAACCAATTCTAAATTCTGTGCCTAAAATATAATCTGCAAACTCTTCAAATACCCCAAGTCCCATTCCTGACATAGCCACGCCAGGTAGATTTCCTAGCCCAGCAACAATTACTATCATGAAAGATCTTATTGTATATGGTAGACCCATATAAGGGTGAATCGTAAATGTTATAGAAATAAGAGCTCCAGCTACCCCACAAAGAGCAGCATTAATTCCAAAGGTTGCTGCATAAACTTTTTCAGTATCTACACCTAATATTTTTGCAGCTCTTGCATTTTGAGCTGTAGCTCTAATAGCCCTTCCAAGCTTTGATTTTTTCATATAAATCACAAGTCCGATAGCAAAAACAATACTTATAAATGCTGAAAAAATCTTTGAATTTGGCAATGTAACTGAATTATCAAACAACATCGTTGTTCCATATCCAGAGTTTGCAAGAACTACATCTGCACCGAATGCAAAATTCATTAATTGCATAAATAAAATGCTTATTCCAAACGTCGCTAAAATCGAAATGAATAAGTCTCTATCAACAACTTTGTTTATAACTAATTTGTAAATAATAACTCCAACAAAATACATTATTATCGGCGAAACTATTACTCCCCACGCAGGATGAATTCCATACAGGTACATAAAGTATGCAATATATCCTCCCAATATAACTAAATCACCTTGAGCAATGTTAATAATATTCATAACTCCCCACTGGAGAGCCATTCCGTAAGCGATTAAAGCAAATAAAATTCCAAGTAACAAACCATCTAGCACAGCTTGTAGAGTTAACATCGGAACTTGGAAAATTAAAAAATCCATAATTTCTAAATGCTATATAAAAAAAAGCCCCCTATTACTAGGGGGCTAACATTATTTTTAATTATCTTTCAGACCACTTAGGAATTGGGTGAATTAATTCTGCTGAAGCCCATTTTAATGGAGCTACAACTTTATTTTCACATTTTCCTGCATCGTCACACATAACTTGGAACAATACCATTGGTTTGTCAACATTTTGACCACCTTCTGCAAATTTAATATTTCCATAGAATGTTTGCATATTAGTATCAGCAAGTGCATCTCTTACTTTCTTTTGATCAAAAGAATTTGCTCTTTCAAATGCATCTTTAAAAACTAACAAAGCAGCTGAAGACTCTGCTGATTGATATGGCGGATCATAACCAAATAATTTTTCAAAGTCTGCAGCGTATGTCATGCCATCTTTGAAGAAATCATCTTTATAAGTTAATGTTTTATGCCATTGAGATGCACATAAAGCGTACTGTGAGTTCTTACCATGTTGCTTAGATAATTTAGCAGCATCACAGTGTGTCATTGCTAACATTGGAACGTCAACTTTCATTTCAGCAATTTGTCTAATAGCCGTTAATGCACCTTTTGTGTGTCCAGATACAACTAAAACATCTGGTTTAACAGCTTTAACTTTAGCTAAAGTTGCAGCCATGTCGTTTAGCTCTTTTGGAAGTTTATCATCGATTATAATTTTAGATCCAGTTCTCTCTGCAGCATCTAAAATACCTAATCTAACGTCTTGTGAGAATGCATCTTGCTCAAAAGCTTGTGCTATTCTTACACCTTTTCCACCGTTTAACTCCACAGCTGTTTCAATCGCAACATCTAAATATAAGTTCGCTGGGGCAAGCACTGCGAATAAATATTTATAACCTTTTGTAAACAAAGATCTTGATGCACCATTAGCTTCAACCATTGGAACACCATATTTCTCTGTTACAGGTGCAATCGCTTTAGTTAATCCTGAACTGTAAGGTCCAAGCATAAACTCAACACCATCTTGTGAAATTAATCTTTCTGCAAGTTGCGCTGCTCTTTTAGGATTTGACTCATCATCATAATAGATAATATCAAACTTATAAGTTTTTCCTCCAACTTTAATACCACCCATGTCGTTAATTCTGTCAACGGCCATATTGTAACCATTTTGAGTATGAACTCCATTAGATGAATATTTTCCAGTTAAAGAAATTGCAGCACCTAAAATAATTTTATCTCCAACAACTTTTGCTAAAGAAACAACTGAAGTTGAAAATAAAATTGCTATTGCAGAAACAAATGTAATTATAATGTTTTTAATTTTCATTTATCTCCTCTTTATTATTAATTAATTAATTTAAACCTTATTAAACTAAGAAATTAATTTTTTTGCAAGTAACAGTAGTATCGCATTAAAGACTAATATTGTTGCATAAATGCAATTATTGCTGCAATTACAATTAAAACGCACGCAGAAATTGTGTTTATAATCTTTGCATTAGCTTTAACCCAGGTAATCATTTTATTTGCTAGAATGGCGTAACCAACTAGTGACAAAAAATCTAAAATTACATATGTGGTTATTAAAATAATAAATTGAGCCACATAACTAGAATTAAAATCAATAAATTGTGGAAAAATAAACGGAAAAAACATCCAAGCTTTAGGGCTTGTACCTGCAACTAAAAAACCATCTTTATAAAAAGATAAAAAAGTTTTTTCCGATTTTTTATCAGAGTTTATACTTTTTGGTCGAGATTTATAAATATCATAAGCAAGATATAGAATATAAATTATTCCTATCCACTTAATTGTATTAAGCAACTTAAGATTATCCGAAATAAATGAGCCAATAACAAATATAACAAGAGTTGCTTGAATAATATTTGCAGTGACATCTCCTAATGCTGTCCATACGCATTTCTTAACTCCGTAATTCATTGAATATGAAATGATTACAATCCTTGGTGTTCCAGGAGTAATAAACATAAAGAGAATAATTTGTAGAAAAAGGAAATAGTTTAATGGGAGCATTTTAGGATAGTCCTAAAAAACCGGGAGCTAAAGATGGCTAGATAGGACTATCTAAAAGTGATAATATCATAGGCATTAAAATTTGCATTAAAATTTATTTAAAGTTTTGCTGAAAAATCTATGAAAAAAAGTCACAGGCCTACAACCAAAGTCAAAAATCCTGAACCAAAACCAGGAAGTCCAGACTGGGTTATCTGGGCAGCTTGGGCTGACAGAATAACATTTGAGGAGATAGAAAAAAAAACAGGTAAAACTGAAGCTGACGTTATTAAGATAATGAGAAGAAATTTAAAACCTTCGTCTTTCAGGTTATGGAGAAAAAGAGTAAATTCGCAAAGTATTAAACATAGAAAGAAATTCGAATATTCAAGAAAACAAATAAGAGTAAAAATAAAGAAAAATGAAATTCTTAACTGGTAAATTATAAAAATATAATTATATCTAAGGTATGAAAAATATTACTATGTATTCAGGACCTATGTGTGCATTTTGTGATGCAGCAAAAAGATTATTAAATAGAAATAATTTAGAATACAAAATCATTGATGTGTCCACTGGACCAGAAATAAGAGATGAAATGATTAAAAAAGCAAATGGTAAAAGAACAATTCCACAAATCTTTTTTAACGATGAGCATATTGGTGGCTATCAAGAACTTAGAGAACTAGAAAAAAATGGTTCTTTAGAAGCATCTTTGAAATAATTTTATTAAAGTTTAATTAGCAGACATTATTGCCTGGAAAGGCCCACTACCAATAAATAATTTATTACTACCTCCATTAACAAGGTGCATTCCCTCGCCTACATTAAATTTCATACTTAAAGAAGTTGTGTCTGCAGTAACAACTACTGGATTTGCAAATGTCACTAAACCCTCAAGTTTATCAACCTCACCTGTAGTTGAGGCTCTATGACCATTAGTGTCAACTAAATATCCATTAATCGCTGCTGAAGTTCCATTAATATTTTCAACTTCAGCTTTTGATGAAAAAGTATCATCTGATCCACCAAATTGTGCTAACGTTTCAACAAATTTTCCTGCAGTTATAGCACTTGAACCACACACAGAACTATTAGTATGACTGCTACCTTTTGCATGTGTTCCTGAACCAGCAACTGTTCCACAAAAAACTCCTGTGCCACCAGTCATACCAGTCATCGATGCACTTAGCTCACCTGTCCAAGTTATACCAAAAGTATTATCCATAAAAGCATATCCATGTGTATAAGTCCCTATTGGGGGTCTTGTATAAGTTCCATCTAGGACTATTTCTGCTCCTTGGGTCACAGACGCAGTTGCTCCACTTGAATTATCAAAAACTTGTGAACATGGAGTTAAAACAACTGTAGATGACGTTGTAGCTTCTGTTGGAGAACTTGTACACAGATATAACTTATAAATTACTACTTCATAAAGAGCTGGAGTTTCATCACATCCATCATCAATAAAATCAGCACCATCACCACTTTCCTTAGCCACAACTCCATCAGTAACTGTGCATGCTTGCGCTTGGTTAGGTTTTACTATCTCAAAAACAAAGACAAAAGATAAAATTAAAAATAAATATTTAGCATATTTCATTTAAAATCCTCCTGCTTTAACAGAAAAAGCCTTTGATTTAACGATTAAATTTTCTCTTCTTACTTTGTCATATTTTTTATCTTCCATAGAAATTCTCTCAAAAGCCTTATCATTTATAAAATTCATATTTTTATTAATTTTATTCGAGTTAAATGTTAAATTTATAAACCACTGATCATTATAACTTGCATTTCCAAAATCCTTAAATCCTACTTCAATATTTAATCCAGAATTTGGTATTCCAATTTTTGAAGAATATTCCATTCCCTCAAAATCAGAACCTCCAGGTATCTCGTATTCAAAAATTTTAGCAAATATTTTTGCACTTGGGATGTAAGGAACATGGGCTCCTAATTCAAGATCATAACCATCAGCCACTTCTTCTTTAATACTATTTTTACCTGTTTTTTCATCAGATATCCCAAAATAATGATTTGTATTTAATTCAAGAATTGACGATTTAATCTCACCACCCACACTTCCTCTTTGATGATCATAATCTAATTCGTGATCATAAAATACATTTAAACCATATAAAAAACTTTTGTCAGGATTAAAAAATCTTTTACCGTAACCCAAATTTAAAGTTTCTCTGTCACCATCATGTGTAAAAAAAGAGCCCTGAAAAAAACTCAGTCCATTGTCCGTATCATTTAAAGGTTTAAATGTTAAAATTCCTATTTCAGGTTTAAGACCTTCTTTTGATTTAATAGAAAAATCTGTATTTTCAAAATTACCATCAAAAAAATTTTCTAGAGAACTAAAAAATGTATTTTTAATATTTGAATTATCAGCAGTACTTGTTGTAAATAACAATGTTGAAAATATTATAATTAGAATACTTCTCATAATACAATTATATACATATATTTTAAATAATAAATATATTACTAATCTATTTTAATTCCATTTTTTTAATCCTAATTGCTTTTTTGCAAGATCACTCAAATCTTCAAAATTAACTCTTCCTTCATAGTTAACTTCAAAATCCTCTGAAGCAAAATCAGGTGGACTTTTGCCATACAAAAATTTTTTTGACTGTTTAGTTACATATTTAAGATTTTTTTTACAATATGGAGTAGCTCCAACATATACAACATTTGAGTAATTTTTACCTGAGTGTTGGTCTTCAACCGCATGAATTACATCTGGGTGCCACCATATTGTATCACCTGGTTTCATTTTTGGAATCGAAATTAATCCTTTTAGAAGTAAAGAGTGATAATTTTTATTTACTGATAACGCTCTTCCTAATTTAGATCCACATAATTCATTTTCCGGAACATCATTTAATAATGCTCTTGTTAAAACATAAGCAATACCTTTTGCAATTGGGATTAATTGTAATGTGCCATCATTTGGTCCCTGTTCAGTTAATGCAGTCCAACCCTGAAATGTCCTAAAAACATGAGCAACTGCTGGTGACTCAAATTCTATCGTTCTATCCCTATATTTTGCATTGAATGGATTGTAATCTTTAAAATTATCTTCAAAAATATCTTTATAAATTTTTTGGTAATTTTTGTCTGTCCATCTTTCTACAGATCCAGCATCACAATGTGGGGACAAACCTAGAGTATTGTCTCCAGGTTTCCTTCTCCTTACTCTATCTGCATATGATAACTCTTTATTTGGATCAAAAACTTTATATTTATCAGTGTTGTAATACCAAATATTATTTAGCCATTTTTTAACTTTTGCCATTTCTTTCGAATGTCTAATTTCCATTTGTGTTTTTGACCAATAAAGACCATAAATTTGAGGTTTGGCAGATTTTAAGTCACTAAAATAAGTATCTAATCCAACTTTTTTCTTGTGGTGTTCGTAAAAATTATTATTTTTTATGTATCCATTTAAATGATTATTTAGTTTATCAATTTTGGTGTCTTCAAAAACATCTCTTATGATTACACAGCCTCTTTTGTAGATACTTTTATAAATTTTATCTTTTGAATGAGAAAGATTTTTATAATTAATTTCTGGGATAATTTTTTTTGATTTTTTTTTTAATAACTCAATTTCTTTTATTTCATTTTCAATAAAAGTCTTTATTTTATAAAAATTTTTTTTATAATTTTTTGATTTTTTTCTAAGTTTATCTTTGGATAATTTAATTTGATGAGAAAAATCACCAATCATCAAGATATTATTTTATTGTGATCTGAACTTTAACATTAGCTATATAAAAACTACACATACCATCAGTTTGACCTGTACAATTACTACCACCACTATTACAAACTTCTTGTGCACCTATTGCGCCTTGGGTTCCAAAAGCTATATCAATTGTTGGGGGTGTCATAGTAACTGTATAAGGGCTTGTTAACTCATAGATTAAAATAAAATCATCAGTAGCATTTGATGCTTGATGAATTGACTGTGCTATATTTGAGTCGTCATTATTTATAAGTCCAGTTTCTGTATCAAGATAAGTCATGTACCAAGTATTATCATTGTTAGTACAAGTCTCATCATAACATTGAGTATAAGTTCCACTGTTATCATGAGTAGAGCTAGGGGCCCCATTAATAAAATATGTATTCATTTCTTCTGCAGTACCACTATTTCCTCCTTCTGCAACAACTGCTCTGTGAGTATATTTATCTGTACTTTCATCATTCGGATAAAAACTGTCATCTATTGCTTTTGTCATACATTGGTCGGTTTTGTTAGTGCCACCGGTATCTATAGTTCCACTTTTAATTGTAAAAGCTTTATCGATTGTTACTCTCATATGGGTGTAAGTTTCACCTAACGGTAATAAAGCTGGATTGCCGTATGACGCAGCAGCAGCACCTGCGTTTACTCCTGCAATATCAACCACCCGGTCTCCACTTCCAATAACAACTGGATTATTACAAAAAGCATCTGTCAAAATATCATCAAAGTCCCCCCCTTGATAACCAGCGCAGAGCTCTATTTTTCTCATGGTAACTTTTAGAACTTCTGCATTTCCTGTACCTGAAGCTGCATAACCGCAAGTTTGAAATGAGATTATATATAAAAAAATAAAGCAGATTATTTTTTTCATTTAATTTAACCTTGATATTGTTGCTGAACCATTAAATTCAACCATAATTTTGTTTTGTCTTTTTACTTTTCTTAAAAGTTGATCAGTCATATCTTTTTTATCACTAAATGCAGTTTTGCTTATGAATCCATCTTGAAGTGAACTTTCATTACGTGGTGGATGAACAAATATCAAATTCACATACCATTCATCTTCTAATCCTGCCTTATCTTTATCATCATATGCTAATTCTAAGTTAAAAGTGGGACTTAAAAGTAATTCTGATCCAATCTTTGTTCCTTTAATATCATCTCTATCTCTGCCCTCCCATTCATATTTATTTATGAATATATCTGCCCAATGCATATAAGGAACTTGAGATGCTAGATTAATATCATATCCATCAAGTACTTTTTCATTTGAGGCATCATCAATTCCAAAATATTGATTAAATATAAATTCTAAAGCAGCACTTCTAGCCTCAAATCCCAAACTTGTTCTTGCATTACCTTCGTTATCATAATCAAAAAAAACATTAAAGCCTGTCATTAAAGTTTTATCATCACTTAAAGATCTTTTTCCAAATCCTAAATTAGTTCCTAGTCTCTCATCATTATTTTTTTCTGTATTAAAAAGGGAAAATTGTACAAAGTAGTTACCATTACTTGTTTTTTCAATTTCTCTAACAGCCAGTATACTAAAATCTGGTTTATAATTTTCTCTTAATTCTAGGCTTACCTCTGTATCACCTTCACCATCAATAAGGTTTGAAATAAAATTTTCAACTCCTCCAGAACTATAATCTAGGGCTAAATTTTTTAAACTTTTAACATTTTTATCTGCCAAAGCACTAGAGCTAAATAAAATAGATAATATTAATAAAATGATTTTATTCATAAAAAATTCTCAACTAAATAATAGTAAAATATTAACTAAATTAAAACCTAAAATGAACTATTATTGTTCTTATATAATGTATTAATCTACACTATTTTGGTTTAAAAACTAAACATATGCCGTTATTGCAATATCTTTTGCCTGTGGGTTGTGGGCCATCATCAAATATGTGGCCATGATGTCCTCCACAATTCTTACAATGATACTCTGTCCTAGCATAGCCTATATGATAGTCAGTTGTCGTTTCAAATGCATCAGGTAAAGATTCGTAGAATGAAGGCCAACCTGAACCACTTTCATACTTTGTATTAGAGTCAAACAATTTTACTCCACAATTAGCACAATG